>NZ_JBFRST010000062.1:0-177481 GCF_041473705.1 Vibrio sp. 10N.222.55.B11 | reverse complement strand
CGGTCTCTCTAGACTGACCCTGTAATCTCTCTCTAGCCCTTGTTCTACCTGATTTCTTCAGTAATTACTTTCCCTAGGTTTCGTTGACGGCGTCGTCGGTCCGGTCCTAGTCCGGTCTTTCAACCTGATTTTAGAACCAATGAGTGGACACCAACCCTATTTAAACTTCCTATTTAGGTTTTCTGTCCAGTTTGCCGTCGTCGTCGACGGGATAGCCACGCTAGATTTCCATCTGATTCCACTAACCCATTCCCTCAACCCAACTTCTCCCCCTAACGCATACGAGATTCACCCTAGAACCACTCCTAGCGTTGAGACTACCGATTCCAGTATGAATATCAGTCCAGTGATTAGCCTTCGTTTCTAGCTCTGAGGTTCACTGCTGCTGACGACTAACCTCAATCACTTAAGAGATATCAGACCAATTACCACTGAGGGTAATTGGTCATCATTGTTCAACAGTCATCTGGTTCTAATCTTCGGTGCTGAGTCTCCTGACTGATCTCAGCTAGAACTCCATTTAGGTATCTCATTTATATCTATATAAATTACCGAATGGACAGGATGTTGGTTATATTTTTGTTGGTTTAGTCGGGAAGTTTTTCTGAGGCTCTACTTTTGTGTTGAGTGGTATGTATCTAGCGAAGAATCGTGTTGTACAGATGAGAGAGGTTACTGATGGTTGATATCAGCCTGAGATAGATTTACGGGTTCTGCGGTGATTAGATGGAGTGTTTCACTGGCGCTAATGGAATCGTGCTTACAGGAAGTAATTGAAGACCGGATATGGAAAGGACTAGAAAAGATAAAGGCCCATGAATTTCTTCATGAGCCTTATCGGAATTTGGTGGCCCCTCCCAGATTTGAACTGGGGACCGAACGATTATGAGTCGTGCGCTCTAACCACTGAGCTAAGGGGCCGTAGGGCATAGATTATAGGGGAAGCGTTCAATGGTGTCTAGACACTATAAGGGGCAATTCCGCTTACATCTTAGCCACTTAAATCACACAGATAAAAAAAAGGTGAGCCAACGCTCACCTTTTCTTATTTATGCTTAAAAGCTAACCACACTAAAGCGTGTGATTACTCGTCTAGGAAGCTACGCAGAGTTTCTGAGCGGCTTGGGTGACGAAGTTTACGCAGTGCTTTTGCTTCGATCTGACGGATACGTTCACGAGTTACGTCGAACTGCTTGCCCACTTCTTCAAGAGTGTGGTCAGTGTTCATGTCGATACCGAAACGCATACGCAGTACTTTAGCTTCACGAGGTGTTAGGCCAGCAAGAACGTCTTTAGTTGCACCGCGTAGGCTGGTTGCCGTTGCAGAGTCTAAAGGTAGTTCTAGCGTTGTATCCTCGATGAAATCACCTAGGTGCGAATCTTCGTCGTCACCGATTGGTGTCTCCATTGAGATTGGCTCTTTAGCGATTTTCAGTACTTTACGGATCTTGTCTTCAGGCATTTGCATGCGTTCAGCCAGTTCTTCCGGAAGTGGTTCACGACCCATCTCTTGTAGCATTTGACGAGAGATACGGTTTAGTTTGTTGATCGTTTCGATCATGTGAACCGGAATACGGATAGTACGAGCTTGGTCGGCAATCGAACGAGTGATTGCTTGACGGATCCACCAAGTAGCGTAAGTAGAGAACTTGTAACCACGACGGTATTCAAACTTATCTACCGCTTTCATCAGACCGATGTTACCTTCTTGGATTAGATCCAGGAATTGTAGACCACGGTTTGTGTACTTCTTAGCAATCGAGATTACTAGACGTAAGTTCGCTTCAACCATCTCTTTCTTCGCACGACGAGCTTTCGCTTCACCGATAGACATGCGACGGCTGATATCTTTGATGCTTTGAACAGTAAGAGACGTTTCACGTTCGATCATATCCAGCTTTTGGATAGAGCGACGGATGTCGTGCTCGTTACGTTTAATCTTTTCTGCGTATGGCTTGTCTGAAGCAAGAACTTCATCCAACCATGCTTCGCTAGATTCGTTACCAGTAAATAGAGCAATGAAAGATTTCTTCGGCATTTTGCCGTACTCAACCGTTTGACGCATGATTAGACGTTCTTGAGTACGTACGCGATCCATAGAGTTACGCAGTTCGTTTACTAGGTAATCAAACTGTTTTGGTGTTAGACGGAACTCTTTGAATACGTCTTGCATCATTGTCGTTGCAAGCGTTGCTTTCGGGCTTTCATGGCCGTACTCGTTGATCGCTAGCTGACGGTTCTGGTAGCTAGTACGAAGCGCTGTGAACTTCTCAAGAGCAAGCTCAGGATCGATACCTGTATCTTCTTCTTCCTCTTCCTCGTCGTCTTCAGCGTCTTCTTTGTCTTCGTCTTCCAGATCAGTTTCAGCAAGTTCTGAACCGATGTGAGTCGCCGTTGGCGCAGCTGTGCCATCGTCGTCTGGGTCAACAAAGCCATTGATTAGGTCTGTTAAGCGAATCTCTTCTGCTTGTACGCGGTCAAACTGTTCCAAGATGTATGGAATAGTGCCTGGGTACTCAGCAACCGATAGTTGAACTGTATTGATACCATCTTCAATACGTTTCGCAATGTCGATTTCGCCTTCACGAGTCAGTAGTTCAACCGTACCCATTTCACGCATGTACATACGAACTGGGTCAGTAGTACGGCCAATCTCGCTTTCTACGCTTGAAAGCGCAGCAGCTGCAGCTTCGGCTGCATCTTCATCTATATTGGCATCGTCATCATTAAGTGCTAGATCATCAGCATCAGGTGCAGTTTCAACTACCTTGATACCCATGTCGTTAATCATTTGAATGATGTCTTCTACCTGTTCAGAATCCACGATTTCTGCAGGTAGGTGGTCGTTTACTTCGGCGTAGGTCAGATAGCCTTGTTCCTTGCCTTTAATAACAAGTAATTTAAGCTGTGACTGCGGATTTTGATCCATAGATGATATCCAACTTCAGGTCTGGTGAAGGACGTTGCATTCTCAAATGCAAACCAATTATGTTAACAAATTTATTAAATGCTGACTAATCAAACAGGGTTACGCTTTTAGATCTAGCATTAAAGCTAGTAGCTCCCTTTTTTCTTCGGCTGATAAACCGACGCTTCTTGCTTTGGCCTGCAGGTTTTCAATTTGTTTTTCAACGCACTGGGCAAGTATATTGTCCAATGAGTCTAAAAATATGTCTTCTTGATTGTCTTCGTCGAGGGGGATTTCCCAGCTCGCGAGACGAGACAGAAGAGCCTCATGTTTATTGTGTCGCCAATGCTCTAATAATTGGCCTGTGTTGATATGGGGATGCGCATGGCATTTATCAAGTACTTCGACGAATAAACTTAGTCCAGGCAGCTGTAAGCCTTTGACACTTGATAAATCCGGTACCATATCAGCATAGCTCGGATTTTGGATAAGCAAAGCGATAACTTCACGCATTGGAGTGCGTTTCAGCTCTTTATGCGGTTGAGGTATCGGGTTCTGTGTATGAACACGCGCTCGCCTCAATTGGTTATCAAATCCAGTGCGCTCATCGAGCAATTTTTCGAGCAACTCTTGGAAGTAACTGTCAGGGATTTTGTTAATCAATGCGCTAGCGTGTGCGCGCAGTGCCGATTTCCCTTCGGTTGTTCCCAAGTTTAACTTGTGTATTTCAATCAGGTTATCGAACAAATAGGTCGAAAGCGGTGTCGCATTTTGAACAAGCTGTTCGAAAGCGGCTTTGCCGTGTTCTCTTATATAGCTGTCTGGGTCTTCACCGTCGGGCAAGAATAGAAACTTGAGTGTGTTACCGGTTTTCAGGTACTCAAGGGCATTTTCTAGTGCGCGCCACGCGGCTTCTTTACCTGCTCGGTCACCATCGTAACAACAAACCACTGTGCTGGTTTGGCGGAACAGCATTTGAACGTGGTCACCGGTTGTCGATGTGCCCAGTGATGCTACTGAGTAATCAACACCATATTGCGCTAATGCCACGACATCCATGTAACCTTCAACCACAAGTATTTGCGGCGGTTCACGGTAGGCTTGCAGCACTTCATAAAGGCCGTAAAGCTCTTTACCTTTATGGAAGATAGGCGTTTCTGGTGAGTTGAGATATTTTGGAGTACCGTCTTCTAATACACGACCACCAAAACCAATCACACGGCCACGACGATCGCGAATCGGGAACATTACGCGTCCACGGAATCGGTCGTATCGGTTACCTTTATCGTTCTCAATTAGCATGCCGCCAGTCACGAGCATGTCTTGGGCTTCTTTCTGTTGGCCAAAGTTCTTACGAACTAAGTCCCACTCATCGGCCACATAACCAATGCCAAACTTCTGGACGATCTCGCCCGAAAGGCCACGATTCTTTAGGTAATCAATCGCAGGTTTGTTGGCTGATATTTTCAGTTGAGAGCGGTAAAAATTACTGATGCCGCCCATCAAATCGTAGAGGTTACGTTTTTGTTCGCTGTTGGCTCTTGGTGCTGTTGATATCTCGCCGCTACGTTGCTCTCTAGGAACATCGAGGCCTAAGAAAGAGGCAAGCTCTTCAATCGCTTCAACAAAATCGAGACGTTCGAACTCCATAATGAAGTCGATAGCATTACCGTGTACGCCACAACCAAAGCAGTGATAAAACTGTTTTTCTTGGCTTACGCTAAAAGAAGGGGTCTTTTCGTTGTGGAATGGGCAACAAGCACCATAGTTTTTGCCTTTTTTCTTAAGTTTCACGCGTGCGTCCACTATGTCGACAATGTCGAGACGCGCTAGGAGATCATCAATGAAACTACGCGGGATGTGTCCTGCCATAAAACCTTAGAAAAATGCACTAACTGAGAGTGTGGATAATAATAGTTTGAATAGGTTACAGATACAAACAAGCCGTGCGTTCCGAAGGATTGCACGGCTTGTTGCAATTTGATTTGGGATTAAGCGAGTTTAGAACGAACTAAACCACTAACTTTACCCATATCTGCACGCCCTTGAATTTGTGGTTTCAAGATAGCCATTACTTTACCCATGTCTTGCATGCCCGCTGGTTGAGCTTCGGCGATTGCGCTATCAAGTAGTGCAATAACTTCTTCATCACTTAGCGGTTGAGGCATAAAGCCTTCAAGTACCGTAATTTCTGCTTTTTCCACGTCAGCAAGATCTTGACGATTTGCTGATTCATATTGAGCAACAGAATCGCGACGTTGCTTAACCATTTTAACTAATACAGCAAGAATGTCGTCGTCGTTCTGAGTGATCCGTTCGTCAACTTCACGTTGCTTAATTGCTGAAAGAGCTAAGCGGATAGTGCCAAGGCGCGGTTTGTCCTTGGCTTTCATCGCTAATTTTTGCTCTTCTTTGAGTTGTTCAATAAGAGCCATAACTCAGTCCTTATGGATTAAGTTATTAGTACAGGCGAACGCGACGTGCGTTTTCGCGAGCTAGCTTCTTAGCGTGACGCTTTTGAGCTGCTGCTTTAGCGCGTTTGCGAACTGTAGTTGGCTTTTCGTAGTGCTCGCGACGGCGAACTTCAGAAAGGATACCTGCTTTTTCACAAGAGCGCTTGAAACGACGTAGTGCAACGTCGAACGGTTCGTTTTCACGTACTTTAACTATTGGCATATGCCTTTCACCTCAGGGGTTATTCATTATCGCTGGCTACTCAGTACCAAATCAGAGAAGTTACCCATCGAGCTAACTCTCTATTCGCGTTTGGCCATTAACCAGCTTGATCAAAAATGGTGCGGAATTTTAATCCGATCACAGTGGCTTTGTAAAGCACTTTGTCGATTATAGTCTGTACAATATTTGTTTGAAGAGCTTAGGCAGGGTAATATTGCGCTAATTTCCCATTTTAGACGAAAGCGTGCCGAGAAAATTATGCGCATTATTGGTATTGAAACCTCTTGTGATGAAACAGGAATCGCGATTTATGATGATGAGCAAGGGCTGCTTTCTCATCAATTATATAGCCAAGTAAAGCTGCACGCCGATTACGGTGGTGTGGTACCTGAGCTAGCTTCACGTGACCACGTGAAAAAAACAATTCCTCTTATTAAAGCGGCATTAGCTGAAGCGAACCTAACGTCGAAAGACATTGATGGTGTGGCTTACACGGCTGGCCCTGGTTTAGTGGGTGCACTGCTGGTTGGTGCAACGATTGGTCGCAGTATTGCTTATGCGTGGGGAGTGCCTGCAGTGCCTGTTCACCATATGGAAGGTCACCTTCTTGCGCCAATGCTAGAAGATAACCCACCACCATTCCCATTTGTGGCTCTGCTGGTTTCTGGCGGCCATACCATGATGGTAGAAGTGAAAGGTATTGGTGAATACCGAATCCTTGGTGAATCGATTGATGATGCAGCGGGTGAAGCGTTTGATAAAACCGCGAAACTGATGGGCTTAGATTACCCTGGTGGTCCACTGTTATCTCGTTTGGCGGAAAAAGGCACTCCGGGTCGTTTTAAGTTCCCGCGTCCAATGACCGATCGTCCGGGTCTAGATATGAGCTTTTCTGGTTTGAAGACGTTCGCAGCGAATACCATTCGCGATAACGATAATGATGACCAAACTCGCGCTGATATCGCTTATGCATTCCAAGAAGCTGTTTGTGCAACCTTAGTAATCAAGTGTAAGCGAGCCTTGGTTGAAACGGGCATGAAACGTATAGTGATTGCTGGCGGTGTAAGTGCCAACAAACAACTGCGTGTTGAGCTTGAGGCGCTTGCTAAGAAAGTCGGTGGTGAGGTGTACTACCCACGCACTGAGTTCTGTACAGATAATGGTGCGATGATCGCTTATGCGGGCATGCAGCGCCTAAAGAATGGCGAAACGGCTGATTTGTCTGTTCATGCCACACCGCGTTGGCCTATTGACCAGCTAGAGCCAATTGCGTAATTGACTATAGTGTTTCGATAAACGGTCGCCTTGTGCGGCCGTTTTTATATCCTAGCTTACCGACTGTATGTCGATAAATAATTGCTGATAGAGATTAGGGAAGAAAATGAACAAGTTCACAGTAGACAATCAATCGATGGCGTACCTAGATGAAGGTCAAGGCCCTGTTGTTGTACTCGGCCACAGCTACCTTTGGGATAGTGCAATGTGGAAGCCGCAGATCGAAGCGTTAAAAACTCAGTATCGCTGTATTGTTCCAGAGCTTTGGTCTCATGGTGAATCTCAAGCAGCACCCACTTCGATGCGTAACTTGAAAGATTACGCTCAGCACGTTTTGGCTCTGCTTGATCATTTAGAGATCGAAGAATTCTCAGTGGTTGGCTTATCGGTTGGCGGTATGTGGGGAACGGAGCTTGCCGAATTAGCACCTGCGCGAATTCAGTCATTGGTATTAATGGATACCTTTGTGGGTTTAGAGCCAGAAGTTGCGCACGCAAAGTACTTCAGCATGTTAGATACCATCACTCAAACTAAGATGGTTCCTCAACCAATTGTTGAAGCGGTTGTTCCACTGTTCTTTGCTAATGATGCTCAAACCAACACGCCAGCTTTAGTGGAAGGGTTTACTCAGCAGTTGTCTGCTCTTGAGGGTGACAACGCTGAAGAAGTGGCACGAATTGGTCGAATGGTGTTTGGACGTCGCGATATGATTGAATCGGTAGAGAACTTTGCTCTGCCTGTTTTGATTGCTGTAGGACAAGAAGATAAACCACGTCCGGTACTTGAGTCATACTTAATGCACGATTGCATTACGGGCAGTGAATTAGTGGTGATTCCTGGCGCAGGTCATATTAGCTCGTTAGAGCAACCAGAGTTTGTGAACACAATGCTGAAGACGTTTTTAGATAAACATCTGCTATAAGCTTTAAATACTGAATATTATGGTTCGGCTTAGACGTGACAGTTTAAGCCGATTTTTTTTGTCCGAGTTTTGGTTCGCTGCCATCGAGTAGGCGGCGGATATTCTGGTGGTGACGTAACACGATCAAACAGCACAGCATGGCTACTGGCAATGTGTATTGAGGTTTGACTAACCAAGCGTAGAAAGGGGCAAGTAGCACAGTAACCAGTGCCGCTAAAGAAGAGTAACGAAACAAAAACGCGACCACTAACCAAGTCGCCATGATCATTCCGGTTAGATCGAATCCTATTGGGGCGATAGCGCCAAGTGCGGTTGCCACGCCTTTACCACCTTTGAAGTGGAAGAAGATCGGATACATATGGCCAAGACACGCCGCAATTGCCACAACCCCAAGAATGATTGGGTCGATCTTGAGGTAGTAGCCAAGCCAGACAGGGATAGTGCCTTTCAGCATGTCACACAAAAGGACGGCAGCTGCTGCGCCTTTACCGCCAACACGCAGGACATTGGTTGCTCCTGGGTTGTTAGAACCTACTGTTCGAGGATCTGGGAGCCTCAAAACTCGGCATATCAAGACCGCACTAGAGATTGAACCTAGTAAGTAGGCAGCAATGATCATGATAAGTGCCAATGGGGTCATGTCTGTCCTTTAACGGTTATACGCCTAACGATGGGAAAATAATGCTCAATCCAAGAGTAATTGATATCATATCTCGAATTACGCAAATAATACGTTTTTTTCCCCAATTTGGGTATCCGACCTCTAAAAGGACAAGTCATGGCACTGGATAAAGTTTTCATTGAGCAGCTAGAAGTAATTACAACGATCGGTGTTTACGATTGGGAGCAAGAGATCAAACAGAAACTGGTGCTTGATATTGAAATGGCTCATGACAACCGCCCAGCAGGCAAGAGTGATGATGTGGTTGATGCTTTGGATTATTCGAAAGTGAGCACTGCAGTACTTGAGCACATTGCAAATGGCCGTTTTCTACTCGTAGAACGTGTTGCTGAAGAAGTCGCAGAGCTTATTATGACTCAGTTCTCTGTGCCGTGGATTAAAATCCGATTGGCTAAACCTGGCGCAGTGCCACAAGCAAAAGCCGTTGGTGTGATCATCGAACGAGGTCAAGCATGACAGTAGCCTATGTTGGTGTTGGCACGAACATAGACCGCGACAAGCATGCAAGGGTGGCATGGACAGAGCTTCAATCGTTAGGGACTAACCTTAAATGCTCTAAAATCTATCACTGTGAGCCCGTCGGTTTTAATAGCCATCCGTTTTATAACTTTGTGATAGAGCTCGACACGTCACTCTCATTGACTGAATTTTCACAGCAGCTGCGTAAAATTGAGTTTAAATGGGGTCGCTCTCAAGATGCGCACAAACTACAAGATCGAAAACTCGATCTTGATATTGTGCTGTTTGGAGAGGAGGTTTCTGAGTGTGAACCAGAATTACCACGCAGTGATATCTACAAATATCCTTTTGTAACACAGCCGCTTTATGATCTTTGTCCTGCGCGAGTGATCCCGCAAGACGGAAGAACCGTCAGTGAAATATGGCAGAAGATGCAGCAATTAGACTCGCTCTCTGTCGTAGATATAAAACTATAATTTTTAAGGTAAGTAATGAGTTATTTTGAAGCGTTTATATTGGCGTTGGTGCAAGGCTTTACAGAGTTTTTACCTATTTCCAGTTCTGCACACCTAATCCTTCCTTCAGCTGTTTTAGGCTGGGAAGATCAAGGTTTGGCTTTTGATGTCGCTGTCCACGTTGGTACTTTGGCAGCTGTTGTTATCTATTTCCGTAAAGAAGTGGTCTCTCTGTTGAGCGCATTCTTTGGTTCAGTGTTTAAAGGTGATCGTAGTAAAGAAGCGAAGTTAGCGTGGATGATCATTCTCGCGACGATTCCTGCGTGTATCTTTGGCTTGTTGATGAAAGATATTGTTGAGCTTTACTTACGCAGTGCGTGGGTGATCGCGACGACAACGATTATCTTTGGTCTATTGCTATGGTGGGTGGACAAGAACTCAAGCCTGCGCGATGACGAATACCAAGCGGGTTGGAAAAAGGCGCTGTTTATTGGTCTTGCTCAAGCAATGGCGATCATTCCGGGCACGTCTCGTTCTGGCGCAACCATTACCGCGGCGCTTTACCTTGGTTTCACACGTGAAGCGGCGGCTCGATTCTCTTTCTTGATGTCTATCCCAATCATCACTCTGGCTGGTGGTTATTTAGGTCTTAAGTTGGTGACAAGCGGTGATCCAATCCATGTTGGCACTTTGCTAACGGGCGTTGCGGTGTCTTTCATCAGTGCTTACATCTGTATCCACTTCTTCTTGAAGCTTATCTCTCGTATGGGCATGACACCGTTCGTTATCTACCGCCTGATTCTAGGTTGTGGTCTGTTTGCTTTCTTAATGATGCAGTAACAGACACAGGCAACGGTCTCGCTGTAAGAATTGAAACAAAAGGCCCGCTTAACTGCGGGCTTTTTATACGTTTTAGGTAGAGCGGCGACGATTAACTGCTAGCGAGTTCTGATAGGGCGTTTTCAATTGCGATGGCTCTGCGTTTCTCTTGTTCTTCTCGAATATCTTTGCCTTTAAAACCATCGGTAATGATCGCTTTTACTTCGACTTGAAGCGCCGCTTGGTAGGCGACTTCAAAGCGCGCTTTTTGAGGATAAGGCTGATCTTCTAATCCTTTTCGGCCTGCGTGGTCGGCCTGGCAGCAAAGTAGTATATCGTCGAGCCTATCTGGCTTACGCCAAACATCGAACTTGTTGAGAACCTTGAGAAAGGTGGTTGGTTTGAGCTCGCCTGCGCGGTGGATATTAGAATGTTGCTCGCACACTAACAACGCAAGGTCTCTGAATTCATTGGGCACTCTGACTCTTTCACACAGCTTCTTAATGATTTTTAAGCCTGTATGGCAATGCATTTTGTGGCTTGGCCACTCGCTTTCTGGCGTGACGCCTTTACCTAAATCATGTACTTGAGCGGCAAAACGCACGGGTAACGATGAGCTTAATCGCGCAGCTTGCTGAGCAACCATCAGAGTGTGAATGCCCGTGTCGATCTCAGGGTGCCACTTTTCCGGTTGAGGTACACCAAACAGCGCGTCAATTTCAGGCAACACAACAGCCAATGCACCACACTCTTTAAGTATCGAAAGGAATACTTCAGGGTGCGGAGTACTAAGGGATTTATGCCACTCTTGCCAAACTCGTTCGGCAGTGAGATGTGCCAGTTCACCGGATTGAACTATCTCGCTCATCATCACCATGGTTTCTGGTGCAACCGTAAAGTTGAGGTGATGGAGTTTGGCGGCGAAGCGAGCCACACGCAGCACACGAAGAGGATCTTCAACAAAAGCGTCCGAGACGTGCCTTAGAATACGATCCGAGAGATCTTTCTGGCCATGATAAGGATCGTGAAGTTGGCCTTTATCATCTTGAGCTATAGCGTTGATGGTCAGATCTCGACGCATCAGGTCTTCTTCCAAACTTACGTCTGGCGCGAAGTAACATTCGAAGCCTGTGTAACCAGAGCCTGATTTTCTCTCAGTGCGAGCCAGTGCGTGCTCTTCTTTGGTTTTTGGGTGCAAGAATACCGGGAAATCTTTTCCCACAGCAGTAAAGCCAAGGTTTTCCATCTCTTGAGGGGTACTCCCTACCACGACCCAATCTCTATCATAACTATCAATATTGAGCAGCTTATCGCGCACTGCTCCACCGACTAGATAGCGTTGTAGCCCGTTGTCTTTTGGTAGGCTATCGTAAATTTGCAACTTATCACCTCGAAATGTTTTATCACTGCTGGACTTTACTGCAAGCAATGGTACTTTCCATTAATCGTAATTATAGGGCAGCACATGTATAAGGAATATTTTGGCTTCGTTGAGATGCCATTTTCGATTGTACCAAATTCTCGCTACTTGTTTTTGAGTCAGCGCCATCAAGAAGCGATGCAGAACCTACAAGCCGGTTTAGGCGAGGGTGGGGGCTTTGCGATGCTTACTGGTGAGGTTGGTACAGGGAAAACAACGGTCGCTAAGGCGATGTTGTCTTCATTGGATAGTCATACTCAGGCTGGCCTTATACTTAACCCTACGTTTTCAAATACGGATTTACTAGAAGCTATCTGCGATGAGTTTGAGGTCGAGTACCCAGAACAAGCATCGTTGAAACAGCTCAGTCAGGCTATTCATTATTTTCTACTTGATAGCCATGCCGAAGGCATTCAAACCCTATTGGTGATCGATGAAGCCCAACACCTCGCTGCCGATGTGTTGGAGCAGTTACGCCTTCTAACAAACTTGGAAACCGACAATCGTAAGCTGTTAAAAGTACTGTTGGTCGGCCAGCCGGAATTACAACAGCACTTACAAACCACGCAGCTACGTCAGCTAGCACAGCGCATTACAGGTCGCTATCACCTACTGCCTCTTAATACCGAAGAAACGGGCAAGTACATCGCGTTTCGTTTGGAGACGGCGGGTGGCGAGCAGATGTTGTTTTCGAACCGTTCTATCAAGCTGATTGCTCAATATACGCATGGTATTCCAAGGCTCATTAACTTGGTGTGTGATAAAGCACTGCAGTTGGCTTTTCATGACGGTGAGCAGCTACCGAGCAATGAAACGGTTAACCGAGCGTGTCAGCAGGTTATGTCCTTTCAGGCCGATGTGTATCACGTCGAGAAAGCTCTAACTTCTCGTGTCGCGCCTAAGTTATTCCAATACGCAGGGATTGCGACGTTAAGCGTTGGTCTTGCAATAGCGACCTTTAACTTCGCTCCAAGCTATATCAATGCTTGGTTGCCTACGGATGCATCAAATGAAGCAAAGACGGAAGTGTTAGCACGTACTCAGCGTTCTTTGGTATCAGATGTTCCTAAGTTGGTTGCTGAGCCAAAACCTGCCAAGTTTGAATTGCCACAACACATTCAACAACATTTGATGCAGGGGACCAATCGTTCTCTCGCTATCAAAGACTTGTATACGCTGTGGGGATATCAATCTTCACTGCGTGATGGATTGTGCTTAAGTGAGCCACAAAGTGTTTTTGTGTGTGAGCAGCAGCAGGCCAGTTTGGATACCTTGTTAGAACTTGGTGTTCCTGTGGTACTTAATCTCGACATAGACCAAAAACCAGTGTTTGCTGTGCTGTATGGCGTGTCTAAGGATTCTGTCGAGTTGCTGGTTAATGAAAAGCTGTTGGTGATGCCGAAGCAATCCTTAGAGCAAATCTGGCAAGGCGATTACGTCGCTATTTGGAAGCAGCCGCTGCGAGAGACCCTTAAAGAGGGCTATCAAGGTGAAGCGGTTGCTTTGCTTGATCTACTGCTTTCTGAAGTATTAGGAGAGGTTGTTTCCGGTAGTGATGTATTTGATTATGAGTTAAAAATGAAAATCGAAGCATTTCAAACGTGGCAAGGTATGTCTGTTGATGGCATTGCAGGTAAGCGCACCTTAGCAAGATTGCAGAGATTAGCTCAACTCGATTCGCCTAAGCTGATGTCACTAGAAGGGGGCGAAAGCTAATGTCACGTATTATGCACGAACTTAAACAGCCGTCTCACAAGCCATCTTCTATTAATCAGCACTCTCTTAGCAAACCAAGCTTCAAAGGCTACCAGAATCATCATGTTCCTAATTCTGCAAAAGGGATGAGCAACAAGCGAGGTTCATCGTTAGCGATGGGGCTACTCTTAATCTTGGTTCCTTCTTTGTTGGTGGGTGGCGTCTTGGCTTATCAATCGTATATCCAACAACAAGAAGCCGTGAACCAAGCTGCCAATGTCGCTCTGCCAGAATTTAAAACTGAATCAGACATTGAGCCTGAAATTGCGGATGCTGATATAGCAAGCATGGATGCCGTGTCTGAGGAAGAAGATGCCTTGTTCACCGTTCGCCCTGCACCGGCGAGCCAACCGTTGAAAGCATTGCCACGCCAAGAGATGTATGCACAGATTGATTCTGGCGCTAATCGTGCAAACACCGCTGGTGGCTCAGCAGTGATCTTCGCTAATGCTGATAACAACACTCAAATGACAGCCAGTTCTGAATCGTCATCCGTTCAGCCAGGCGCGAGTGATGAAACGACTGCTCTGCAATCAAGCACTGATCAGCAATCAAATAGTGACTTACAATCGGACAGTGATCTGCTGCAAGGGCTAGACCTCAGTGAGTTGCCACCTGATTTGGCATTGAAGCTTGAATCCATTATGGGGGAGCAACAAAGCGCTCCTGAGCCGATGGATTCTAGACCCTCAGGGCAAAGGGGTTCTCAGGTCATTGAGTTGGAAACGCACACCAATAGCTTATCAGGAGTCCTTCCTAAGTTAGACCTACAAACTCATATGTACTCGAGCAGCGAGACCAAACGTTGGGTAAAAGTGAACGGCCAAGAAGTGGCGCAAGGAGATTGGATTGGACAAGACATTCAATTACTAGAGATTAAGCCACAATCAGTGATCATAGAGTTCAATCAGCAGAAGATAGAAATCCCGGCTCTGTACGAGTGGAAAGGTTAGCGATTTCTATACGTATTTAGATAACAGACAAATAAAAAGGAGCACCTCGGTGCTCCTTTTTGATATTCGATACTGAATTTACTGTACCTGATACAAGCGTTAAGTCTACGCCCAACCGTTTGGTGATTTTCTGCGACGAGGCATGATGTGTGGCAGAACAAGGCCTAGAAGTAGACCAATACCCGCAACACCACCACCGTACATGAAGTACTTCAATAGTAGGTCGTCTTTTTGAGTGTCTAGCTTAGCGCGCAGTTCACGGTTCTCTGTTTGAGAACTCGTTAGCTGTTGGCTAATTTCACTGTAGTTCTGTTCTAGTTCAGCAATCTGCTTGTTACGAGAATCTAGAGAGCTTGCTAGGCCAGCTTTTTCGCTGTCAGCACTCTGACGAGCATTCGCTAGCTTGCCTTTAACTTCCGTCAGCTCTTTCTCTAGCTTAGGCATACGCAGTGCCATGCTTTCTTGAGTGCTTACAAACTTGCTTTCAACCCAACCTTTACGGCCACGGTTGTCTTGAATTTGGGTGTAACCCGTACTCTTGTTAGTTTGTAGGAATGTAATCTTTTCACCAGCATCAACACTACCGATGATACGGAATGTGTTGTTTGGGCCAGAATGCATATAAGTAAATAGTTTGTCAGCAATATAACGGTCTTGTGCAAAGGCAGCTGGAGCCGCAAGCATTGCGAACAAAACTAAGCTAATCAGTTTTTTCACAGTAAATCCCTTAACGATTCAAATTGGGTAGGCGTATGAGTCAGCCTCAATCAGCAAATAATATTTAGTTTCTTTATGCGGTGCAACAAAGAAGGGAGGCAAAGCCTCCCTTTCTGTGCGTTTGAGTCAATAATGACATGGCATTTACATATCGTTACTGAAGCTCACACTGTTCTGACGCTAGTATTCACTAACGCAGTCGCGATTACATAGTAAACGCAGCTTGAATTCCGTAGAAGAACACAACAGCAAGTAGAGCACCTGCAGGTAGTGTCACAATCCAAGAAGCCACGATATTACGTACAACGCCTAAGTTTAGTGCTGCGATACCACGAGCAAAACCAACACCTAAAACAGCACCAACGAGTGTTTGTGTAGTAGAGATTGGAAGGCCAGTACCTGAAGCTAGTACAACCGTACATGCAGTTGCAAGTTGTGCAGCAAAGCCACGGCTTGGTGTTAGTTCTGTAATACCAGTACCAACGGTTGCCATTACTTTATGACCCATTGTTGCAAGACCAACAACGATACCGAATCCACCTAGAGGAAGAATCCACCATGCGATAGTACTCTTACCTGTGATTTCACCCATGTGCTCAACGGTTGATACAACAGCAGACAGTGGACCAATCGCGTTCGCAACGTCGTTTGAACCGTGTGCAAATGCCATCGCACAAGCTGTGATAACCATGAGTACAGAGAAGATGCCTTCAACACCTGCAAAGCCGTGGTCTTCTTCGCGGTTAGCGAATTTCTTCTGGATGTATAGGTAACCGCCGATCATTACAAGCGCAGAAACGCCAGCAGCCCAAACCCATGCTTCAGTGTTGCTTAGGTGAAGACCAACGTGCTTAAGGCCTTTCTTGATGGTTACAAGTGCAATTACCATTGTTGTAATGAACATGTATACCGGTACAAAGCGTTTCGCGTTAAATAGCGGGTTCTCTGTATCAAAAATCAGTCGTTGAGCACTTACAAATATGACGTAAGCGAAGAAACCGGAAATAACCGGTGTGATAATCCAACTGCCCACAATACCTTGAACACTGTTCCAGTCTACCGCTTCAGTACCTACAGACACACAAGCGAAGCCGATGATTGCACCGATGATTGAGTGAGTCGTAGAAACCGGCCAGCCCATGTAAGAAGCGAGAAGTAGCCATGTACCCGCAGCAAGAAGTGCTGACATCATGCCGTACACAAGTACATCTGGTTGATGAGCGAATAGAGACGTTTCGATAACACCTTTACGGATCGTGTCTGTTACTTCGCCGCCCGCAAGGTAAGCACCTGCGAATTCAAAGATCATTGCGATAATGATCGCTTGTTTAACGGTTAAAGCTTTAGAGCCTACTGAGGTGCCCATTGCGTTCGCAACGTCATTTGCACCAATACCAATAGCCATCAAGAAACCGAAAGCTGCTGCAACAATAATCAGGACAGTGCCGTAGTTAGCAAGGATATCCATCGTAATACCTAGTTGTTTGATAACAAGCGGAACAAATTTAGACGCAAAAAACCGCTCAGCGAGAGGAATACTCAGCGCATAAGTGGTTTGTTCAAAAAATGCTCTTCGTTATATGGTTAACGTATGATTTAAGATCGAGAAAGCATTACTTCAAGACGAGCGCCTACACGCTGTGCTTGATCTGCAATACCACCAACCCATTCAAGAATTTTGTATAAGAACATGATATCAACTGGATTCAGATCGCCTTCAATTGCCATTAGTTGTTGGCGTAGTTCGATCTGCATCGCATCCGTGTCATCTTCAATTACATCTAATTGATGAATCATTTCGGCAACGAGTGTTACTTCACGGCCTTTAAAGCCAGTCTCAAGTAATTCGTCTAATTCATTGATTACGTTTTGTGCTTGGTTCGCTGCATCTAGACAACGTTTAACGTAAGCGATGAAGTTTTCTTGCATAGGAGCAGGAATGACAAGTTGACGACCATATACACGGCCAGCAATGTCTTTCGCTAGGTTTGCGAGTTTGTCTTGTTGCGTTAATAGCTCCAACATATCGGTGCGATCAACTGGCATAAACAAACCACGAGGAAGTTTAAGGCGAATTTCACGTTTTAGTACGTCAGCTTCTTTCTCAAGGTGAGAAATTTGAGCTCGAATTTCTGATGCTTTTTCCCAGTCACCTTTTGAAGAAACTTCAAAGAAATTAACTAGGTGAGAACAACATTCGTTCACGCATACTACGTGACGCTGCAAAGGTTTAATTGGGGACTTTGCAAATAACCCCATAATTGTATTTACTGGCATGGTCATCCAACCTAATAAATAATAACCTTAAAACAACATACACCATATTCATGGTGAAATGTTAAGCGATGGCTACAAAGTCGCGCATGTTAACCTAATCAATCTCTCATTAAAACTGTTTTAGATCATCATAAGGGCGATATTTCTGACTTGCCGACTTTTCAAATTGGCAATATCCTGTCCCTATCTTCACAGAAAGGTATAACTATGGAAACCGAGATAGAACTGAAGTTTTTTGTTTCTCCTGAATTTTCAGAGACTTTACGCAATAAAATTGCTGAAACTAAAGTACTTCAGCACAGTTGTCGTGAGCTAGGTAACATCTACTTTGACACCGCTGACAACTGGCTACGTAAGCACGATACAGGCTTACGCATTCGACGCTTTGATGACGTATTTGTACAAACCGTAAAGACTGCTGGTCGTGTGGTTGCTGGCCTGCATCAAAGGCCTGAATACAATGCAGAACACGACAGCAACGAACCTAAGTTAGCCCTGCACCCAGAGGATATCTGGCCAGCAGGTAAAGACATCGAAACGTTGCAAGCTGAGCTGACTCCTCTGTTCTCTACCAACTTCACGCGTGAGCAGTGGTTGATTGGTATGCCTGATGGTAGCCAAGTCGAGGTCGCATTCGATCAAGGCTTTGTTGAATCAGGCGACCTGCAAGAACCGATTTGCGAAGTCGAATTGGAACTTAAATCCGGTCAAACGGATGCGCTATTTACATTGTCTCGCCAATTCTGCGAACAAGGTGGCATGCGTTTGGGTAACCTAAGTAAAGCAGCTAAGGGTTACCGTCTTGCTCAAGGTTATCAAGGAGATGAAGTTACTCCTTTGACCTTAGTTGATACTGACAAAAGTGATACCGTTGAATCGTGTTTTATTCAATCTTTAGAGCATGCTCTCGCTCATTGGCACTATCACGAGCAGATTTTCACAGAGCGTCAATCGATTGAAGCTTTGCATGAGATCAGTCACTCGCTGAGTTTTATTCGCCAAACTTTCACTATCTATGGCGGCATTGTTCCAAGACGAGCAAGTGCGATTTTACGTCAAGAGTTAAAGTGGCTTGAGCAAGAGCTTGAGTGGCTAAAAAGCTATGACCACTTCGAAGATTTGCTGGAAGATAAAGGCCATGTGCTGCGTAAACTCGATGCGCGTAAGTTCTTAGTGGCTGAGCTGAAAGAGATGCAAGAGCAACTTCCAGATCGTGAAGAGCTGCTTACCTTGCTGAGTTCGGCTCGTTACACAGGTTTATTGCTAGACCTGAGCCGTTGGATTCTGTCTCGTGGTTGGCAGCCTTTCCTAGATGAAAAAGCACGTGAGCAAATGGCTAGTGGTATCGAATGGTTTTCGGTGAAGCAGCTTGATCGCACATGGGCGGACTTGATGGAAGCTTTCCCACCTGAACGTGTGATGACTAGCCAAGCGTATATTGATCAGCAATACCGTTTGATGCGCAATCTATACTCTGGTGTGGGTTTTGCGAGCTTGTATGACGATGAAGAGCGTAACAGCTTCCGTTTGCCATGGGCTGACATGGTACAAGGTATTGATGATTTGCTGGCACTTAAAACATTAGAGCCGTTAACTGAGAAGTTAGAAGGCGATGAGAAGGTTCAGCTAGAGCGCTGGTTGGCTCGTCAAGAAGTGTCCATTCTGCATGCGATGGAACAGACACGCCAAATCAGTGTTGAGGTTGAGCCATACTGGCAAGACTAAACTCGATACCTGTATCAATAGAAGTATGAATTTGAAAATAGGGCTCCGGCCCTATTTTTTTGTTTGTTGCTCAAGTTTTTCGAGTCGCTCTAAGATTTTCTGTTGCTGCTCGATGATCTTCTCAAGGTGTTTCTCTTTGTTTTCCGCTCGTAGATTCTCATGATGAGTTGGGGAGGTGATCAAAGAAGTAATCAAGCCTGAAATCATACCAAACACACCGACACCACAGATGATCACCATTGAAGCCACTAACTGACCGGAAGTTGTCACTGGGTAATGGTCGCCATAACCCACAGTACTGATGGTCACAAACGCCCACCATAAAGCATCATGACCTGTAGTGATGTTGGCGTTCGGATCTTTGTGTTCCAATAGCAGGATCGTGCCAGCACCGATAGTCAGTAAGATCACCAAAAGCAGAATGATGGAAGCGAAAGTGGTCTCTTTCCTATTACGAAATAACTCTCTGAAAATACGTTTACTTGAACGCAGAACTAAGATGACTCGCAGAATTTGAAAAATACGGGCGAAACGAAGAGGCTCGATCATTGGGATACTTGCTAAGAAATCGATCCAGTGTACTTTTAGAAATTCTTTTTTGTTTTGTGATCTAAATAGATCAATTGTGAGCTGAAAAAGAAAAACACTACAGATTATAAAATCGAGGCCGATAAGGACTTGTTTCGATTCTTTATCGATCGGTACGAACAATAAGCCTGAGATCACAAATAACGCTAAGAAAGAGAGAATCAGTGACAATAAGCTCATCGGCTTGGTGGCGTCTTTGGTATTATTCAACATTCATACGAGGCTCAAAATAAATCGCGAACTTTGGCTGACATAGCCACCTCGCGGATATAGAAGCCATCAATATATAAGAATTAATGGAGAACTGACAATGACTAAACTGTCATTCAAGCCGTGGGAAAGGATAATCTCTGACGTTCGTCTCGTTCCAAAAATGGTCATGCTGATGATATTCAGCACTATCTTGATCATTTCGAAGCAGCTTTGGGACGCAAGTACGTTTTACGATTCATTGCTTGCTGTAACCAACAATGCGCAAGTGGCACAGCAGCATTACGAGACTTACCTAGTTCAAGTGGCTTGGCAAACAGCCTTGATGATCATTGTGTTTGTGGTTCTTCTATTAGCAGCGGCGCGCGTTATGCTGCGTCAGACTCAATACCTTAATGACGCCATTAAAACCATGGCCGACAAGAACTTATCAGTGCCGATTCAAATGGACTGTAAAGATGAATACGGCGATGTGGCACGTGAACTCGAAAAAACTCGCGTTCAACTGAACGATATGATCAAAACTCAGGTGGCCTCTTCTGATGAGCTGTTTGCTCTGACGGAAGTGATGACCATCAGCATGTCTGAAACCAAAGAGTCAGCTCAAGAAGAGTTCAACGAGATCGATCAGTTGGCAACAGCAATGAGTGAGATGACGTCGACGGTGCAAACTGTCGCTGAGCATGCACAAAGCGCTTCGTCATTGACTGAACAGGCATCAGGCCAAGCTCTTACTGGTCAGAAGTTCGTTCAAGGATCAGTGTCTAAGATGAGTGAGCTATCTTCAGATATCGCAGCATCTGCAGCAGCGGTAAACCAAGTAGAAGAACGCGTTGACTCAATTGGCAGTGTGGTTGGTACTATCCAAGGCATTTCAGAACAGACAAACCTACTAGCATTGAACGCTGCAATTGAAGCGGCACGTGCCGGTGAAGCGGGTCGTGGTTTTGCGGTTGTTGCTGATGAGGTTCGTAACCTTGCACAGCGCACTCAGCAAGCGACGGTAGAGATTCAAGACATGATCAGTCATCTACAAAGCAGCGCTAACTCTGCGGTAGAACTGATGGAGAAGAGTGTTGTTGAAGCGGCTGAAGGTGTTGATCTGGTGACTAACGCGGGAAGTGAGCTTGACGGCATTGTAAGCCAAGTCAATCAAATCAATGATATGAACTTCCAGATCGCGACCGCTGCAGGCCAACAGAGCAGTGTTGCTGAAGAGATGAGCGTCAACCTGACCAATGTACGCGAGCTTGTTGAAGCTTCAGTTGTGGTGGTTGGTGAACTGCTCGAGACCTCTCAGCTTATGGAAAGTAACGCGCAAGAACTCGACGGTAAGATTAAGCAATTTAAGGTTTAGTCCTCAGCACCCAATCTTCATCCGTCAAAGGCTAATTCCCAGAGACTGTTTCTCGGTTGTAAGCTCAACCAGATAAGTTAATCGATAAAACGCCCACATTGCTAATGTGGGCGTTTTTTATTGGCGTAACTTTGGTATAACTTATCTTTAGTTATGAAAACTCGTTATTGAAGAACTGAATCGATAAACCGATTGTTCGGCGCGCAGCTTATACAAGGAAGAAACATGCCATTGCCTTCTCAACTCATCACTCACTCCCAGTCTGCTTTTGAGCAATTATTAGAGCATCAAAGTGAAGCCATCAATACTTGGTCTGAGCCACTGACTGAAGATCTTAAACGTGTACTCGGTTTAAGCTGTTTTATTGGTGATTGCCTGCAGCGTGATACGGTTTTATGTGGTGACTTACCTAATATGTTGGCATGCGAAGAACGCGCTGAAGGATACCGAGAACGCTTGGCTGAATTACTTTCTAGTTGCACCGATGAAATGAGCGGTCAGCGCGTGCTGCGTCAATTCCGAAATCGAGAAATGACCTACATTGCTTGGCGTGATTTTATGGGTTCGTGGGAGCTAGAGCAGAGCCTAAATCATCTATCGATGTTGGCTGAGGCGATGATCTTCGAAACCTACCAATGGCAGTACGATATTTGTTGTAAAGAGTGGGGCACACCTTGTAATGAACAAGGCGAAGCACAGCCGATGTTGATCATTGGTATGGGCAAGCTAGGGGGCGGTGAGCTTAACTTCTCTTCCGATATCGATCTGATCTTCACCTACCCAGAGAATGGTGAAACCCAAGGTGCAAGACGCAGCATTGCCAATGCGCAGTTCTTTACACGTCTCGGGCAACGTATTATTAAGGCGCTTGATCAGCAAACCTTCGATGGATTCTGTTATCGAGTAGACATGCGCCTGCGTCCATTCGGTGAGAGTGGTCCACTGGTCATGAGTTACGCTGCGCTAGAAGATTACTATCAAGAACAAGGTCGCGATTGGGAACGCTACGCTATGGTCAAAGCGCGTGTGATGGGCAGTGAGATGTACCCTGAGTATCAAGAGCTTCGCCAAATGCTACGCCCGTTTGTGTTCCGCCGTTATATTGATTTTAGTGCGATTCAATCTCTGCGCCGAATGAAGTCTATGATCAGCAGCGAAGTGCGTCGTCGTGGTCTCTCGAACAACATCAAGCTTGGCTCTGGTGGTATTCGTGAAGTTGAGTTTATCGCACAAGTCTTCCAATTGATTCGTGGTGGACGCGAGCCTAGCTTACGTGGTCGAGGGTTACTCGAAACCTTAAGTGCGATTGAATCCCTTCATCTGCTAGAGTCTGAAGAGGTGGGGCACCTACGTGAAGCTTATCTGTTTTTGCGTCGCCTTGAGAACCTGTTACAAGCCATGGCTGATAAGCAAACTCAAACCTTACCTGACGGTGAATTCGAACAACTGCAGCTTGCGGTTGCCATGCAATTTTCCGATTGGGATAGCTTGATTGTGGCAACTCGCGCCCATATGGCGAATGTACATACCGTGTTCGAAGACCTAATTGGCGTTGATGAAGATGACGCTAATCCGATCGCGAGCCACTTTAGCGAGTTGTGGGATATGGCCCATAAACCCGATGTAATTGAGCACGTGTTGGAACACGACATTGCGGTCGCGAGCCCGCCTGATGCGGCGAAAACGATCATTCAGTTTAAAGCTGATTTGGCTAAAAAGACTCTTGGCCCTCGTGGGCGGGAAGTCCTCAATCGACTGATGCCGAAAGTGTTTCAAGCGCTGTACACCGCTAAGGATGCCGAGTTTGGTTTGTCGCGAGTACTGCATCTGCTGCATAAAATCGTTACGCGTACCACTTACCTTGAACTACTAGATGAACACCCTGCCGCGTTGACTCAGCTAGTTCGCCTGTGTACGGCAAGCCCGATGATTTCGGAGCAGTTGGGTCGTTATCCAATTCTGTTAGATGAACTTATCGACCCTCAGCAACTCTACAATCCCGTGCCTTTAGAGTCTTACAAGACCGAGTTGCGTGATTATCTAGCCCGTATCCCTGAAGATGATATGGAGCAACAGATGGAAGGTCTGCGTCAGTTTAAGCAGACCTGTATATTGAGAATTGCAGCCGCGGATATTGCGGGTGCTCTACCTGTCATGAAGGTCAGTGATCACCTGACCTACTTAGCAGAAGCCATTGTGGAGGCGGGGGTCAATCAAGCTTGGTTACAAGTATCCGCCAAGTTTGGTGAACCGACCCATGTTAAAGATCGCGAAGGTCGCGGTTTTGCTGTCGTTGGTTATGGCAAAGTCGGTGGTTGGGAGCTTGGTTATAACTCCGATCTTGATATCGTGTTCATGCACGACTGCCCGGTACACATCTATACTGATGGAAAGAAAGAGATCGATGGACGCCAATTCTACTTAAGATTAGCGCAGCGTATTATTCATATTTTCTCGACCAGAACTGCTTCTGGCATTTTGTACGAAGTCGATACTCGCCTACGCCCTTCTGGTGCATCTGGTCTATTGGTGAGTCCAACCGATGCCTTTGACGAGTATCAGCACAATGACGCGTGGACATGGGAGCACCAGGCCCTCACTCGTGCTCGTATGATTTACGGTGATGACTTATTGGTATCTGCGTTTAACAAAACTAGGCATGAGGTTTTGTGCTTGCCACGAGATGAGGCAACACTCAAAAAGTCAGTTGTGGATATGCGTGAAAAAATGCGCGGCCATTTAGGCGGTAAAAAAGTCGATAGATTCATGCTTAAACAAGATGCGGGTGGTATTACCGATATTGAATTCTTAGCGCAATATTTAGTGCTTAGATACAGTAATGAGAAGCCAAAGCTTACTCGTTGGTGTGACAATGTGAGAATCTTTGAAAGCTTGTTGTCGCAAGGAATAATGGACGAGCAACAAGGTATGGCATTGACCAATGCGTACACCACATTAAGGGATGAAATCCACCACCGTAATCTACTTAACCTTGATGCGGATGTGGCGATCGATAAGTTTGAAATGGAAAGAGAGCATGTCGTGCAAGCATGGAAGCAGTGGATGGAAGCGTAACCCAGCCATTGCGTAGTGGCTGCTGTGTCTATCTTGATAAGCTTTTACCCATTTATCTATAGTTTAGCCACTGTAATCAGTGTGCTAGACTCTAGCCAGATTCGATTTTTGGAGCTCAACAATGAAACCAATTCTACCTGACTACAGCCAATCAGGTGTTCTTATTGTCGGTGACGTAATGCTTGACCGTTACTGGTATGGCCCAACTGGCCGTATTTCACCAGAAGCACCAGTCCCCGTTGTGAAAGTAGAAAATAACGAAGAGCGTCCTGGTGGTGCTGCCAACGTAGCAATGAACATTGCCTCTCTTGGTGGGCATGCTCATGTTGTTGGTTTGACTGGTAAAGATGAGCCTGCTGAGGTGTTGAAAAGCACTTTAGGTGCTCTGAAGGTTAAGTGTGATTTCGTTGAGTTAGAAGATTACCCAACCATTACTAAATTGCGTGTAATGAGCCGTGGTCAGCAGCTGATCCGTCTTGATTTTGAAGACAAGTTTGAGAATACAGACCCTGAGCTTATTTTGTCTCGCATGGAGCAAGCGCTTCCAAATGTACGTTCGGTCATTCTTTCTGATTACGCGAAAGGTGCGTTAGAGCATGTGCAAAGTTTTATTCAAAAAGCTCGTGCGGCAAAGGTTCCGGTATTTATCGACCCGAAAGGTGCGGATTTAGAGCGCTACCGTGGTGCGACATTACTTACACCAAACATGGCAGAGTTTGAGCTGGTTGCAGGTAAAGTGAAATCAGAAGAAGATCTTATTGAGAAGGGGATTGCCTTGATCGAGAAGTATGACTTTGAAGCTCTATTGGTGACTCGCAGTGAAAATGGTATGACTTTATTACGTAAAGGTCAGGCACCATTCCACTTGCCAACCCAAGCGAAAGAAGTGTACGACGTAACTGGTGCTGGTGATACGGTTATCTCGGTACTGGCAGCTTCCGTTGCTGCTGGTAAGCCACTGGATGAGGCGTGTGCACTGGCGAACGCTGCTGCGGGTGTGGTAGTAGGTAAGCTTGGTACATCTACACTGTCTACGATTGAGTTAGCGGAAGCGATTCACGGTAGTCAAGACACAGACTACGGTGTTATCTCTGAAGCGGCACTGGTTGAAGCGGTGAAGCGTGCTCGTGCGAAAGGCGAGAAAGTGGTGATGACCAATGGCTGCTTTGATATTCTGCATGCTGGTCATGTTTCTTACATGAACCATGCGGCTGAGTTGGGCGATCGTTTGATCGTTGCGGTGAATACTGACGAATCAGTGAAACGCTTGAAAGGCCCTGGTCGCCCAGTGAACCCAACCGATCGTCGTATGGCGGTATTGGCTGGTTTAGGTGCGGTTGATTGGGTTGTTCCGTTTTCTGAAGATACGCCTCAACGTTTGATCTCTGAAGTATTGCCAAGCATTTTGGTGAAAGGTGGGGATTATAAACCTGAAGATATTGCTGGCGGTGCGGAAGTGATTGCGGCTGGTGGCGAAGTTAAAGTACTTAACTTTGAAGATGGTTGCTCTACCACTGAAATTATCAAAGCGATTAAAGGTGGTCGAGGTTAACCCTTCGCCTTCGAGTATAAAACCTTTAGCCTCAAGCTCATAGTCAGATTGTAAATCTAACTTTTGATAGATAATAAAAATGCCGCTCAATGAGCGGCATTTTTGTAACGGTAATCTAGTCGCTTTATTAAAGACTTTGATTAGAGTCTTTAACTAGGATTTAAGAATTACTTGCTTGCTACTTTTAGACCTGCGTTTACATCAATGATGTCTTGTTCGCTTAGTGTACCAACCGCTTGACGAAGCTGAAGAACACTTAGGATGTAGTTGTAACGAGCATCTGAAAGGTTTTTGTTCGCATCATATAGACGGCGAGTCGAATCTAGTACGTCAACGATAGTACGAGTACCCACATCAAAACCAGCTTCTGTTGCTTCTAGAGCAGACTGAGCTGAAACAACAGACTGTTCGTAAGCGCGTAGAGCACCAATAGAAGCTGTGATGTTGTTGTTGAAGGCACGTACGTCTTTTACAACGCTACGGTAAGTTGCTTCTAGATCTTCACTTGCTGCAACGTAGTTGTATTCAGCCTGTTTAGTCAAAGAAGTTGTGCTACCACCCGTATATAGAGGTACCACTAAGTTCAAGCCTAGGTTTAGGTTATCTTGATCATAATCAGTTGAGCTGTTTGATTGATCTGTAAGAGCGTAACTACCATCAAGAGTTAGGCTAGGTAGATGACCAGAGCTTGCTAGAGAGATGTTATCTTTTGCTACGTCTTGAGAGATACGAGCAGCAAGTAGACTAAGGTTCTTTTGCTCTGCTTGTTCAACCAGTGCAATCGCAGACTCAGAAGATTTGCTTGCTGAGAAACGGTCAGTGTCTAGGATGCTTAGGTTAGAGTGTTCTTGACCTGTAATCTCACGTAGACCTTCGTAGTTATTAATCAGAGTGTTCTCTGCTAAAACTTCATCAGCTAAAACAGCATCGTATTGAGCTTGCGCATCATGTACATCGGTGATTGCTGAAAGACCTACTTCAAAGCGCTGTTTTGTTTGCTCTAGTTGGCGAGCAACCGCTGCTTTTTCTGCACGAACGAACTCTAGGTTATCTTGAGCACGCAGTACTTCGAAGTATGCTGTTGCTACACGCAGGATCAAAGCTTGTTGCTCTGCTGCATACGCTGAATCAGCCTGACGAGCGGTTTTCTCTGCTGTATCTAACGAGATCCATGAAGAGCGTTGATAAAGTTCTTGAGTGAAGCCGATCGCTGCTCCCCAAGTGTTATTATCAATACTTGAGCTACCTGAACCAGAAGTATCTCTGTCACCACGGTTAATGTCGTAGTTCGCTGTTAGGTTAATTTGTGGTAGCAAATCACTACGGCTTGACGTTACTGCTTCAAAAGCGGCATCGCGCTGCGCTGCTGAACGAAGAAGTTGTGGATCGTTCTGTTTTGCTTGGTCGTAAACTTCAGCTAGCGTATCAGCGAAAGCTGACGAACTCAGGCTGCCAATTGCTGCACTGATAAATAGTGGAAGCAGTTTTTTCATTTTCCTATTCCTGCCTTTAATAGAATTTTCTCTGAAAGAGTTTAACCCAGTTTGATGGTAATTTACTCGAAACTTTGCACTTTTTTACATTTAACTGTCCACTTGTGCAATATTTATTTTTTAAAACTTAACTTTAATTATAAAATTTATACAAAAAGTTGAACCTTATCCTTGGTAGTTAACTCGGACAATGAGTAAACTATAAAGATCACTTAGTGAGGTACCAAATGCAACAGTATGATAATCAACGACACGAGTTTACTCCTCAAGATGTGGAAATAGTCTCAAAAGAGACGCTGTTTCGTGGTTTTTTCAAAATGGTCAAGTACACATTTAAACATAGACTATTTGAGGGAGGCTGGAGCCAACCAATAGAGCGTGAGATGTTTGAGCGTGGACATGCTGCCGCTTTGCTACCTTATGATCCTGTGCGTGATGAAGTGGTGATCGTCGAACAGATCCGTGTCGGAGCCCTAGAGCATGAGAACCCATGGCAATACGAAATTGTTGCTGGGATCATTGATACGGACGAATCGCCACAAGACGTCGCTCGTCGTGAAGCAATGGAAGAAGCCGGAGTCGAAGTCGGATCTGTATTGCCTATTACTTCGTATTATCCTTCATCTGGTGGTTGCTCTGAAAAGCTCGACGTCTTTGTTGGCTGTGTTGATGCAACGACAGCCAAAGGGGTACACGGATTGGACTACGAAGGTGAAGACATTCGTGTACAAGTGATGAGTCGTGAAGCGGCTTATCAGTTGGTAAAAGACGGTGTGTTTGAAAATGGCGCCACGATCATTGCGCTACAGTGGCTACAATTGAACTACCAAGAATTACAGTCAGAGTGGATAGATTAACGTCATGCCAAATATAGCAGTCAAAAAACCGTATCATGTTGATCTTGCTGAATTGATGCGAGTTTATGAGACTAACTATGCCAAACTTAACGCTCTGTTACCGGTTGGGCATGAGGTTGGTGACGTTCGCTGTTACCAAGCCGTTAATATGGTGTATCAATTGACAGTGAATGAGGTCACAAAATACACCACTTTAATAGATATATGTCAGAGTGACGCGATGCCAGTGTTTCCTTTGCCAAAAATGTCTGTCAGGCTATATCACGACGCTCGAGTTGCAGAAGTGTGCGCTAGCGGGGATTTTTCGCGAGTTAAAGCGAAATATGACTACCCCAACACTAAGCTTCTGCAAAAGGACGAGAAATTTCAATTGAATAAATTTCTTGGGGAATGGTTAACGTTTTGTTTAAAAACGGGTATCAGCCGAACCCCAATTGCCTTTTAATTGAGCCTATTTATCAACACTTTTAAAGTCTAAACAGTAACGTATCTGGATTTGTTATTTTGGGATTATCACACACTTCAAAATTTGATGAGAGCACTATTAAGCTTGTGCAGCTAACGGACACGCATTTATTTGCGCCGAGCAATGGCAGCTTATTAAGCATCAACACTCAAGATAGCTTTCGTGCTGTAGTCGATGGCATTGTTAGTCAGGGCTTTGACTATCAAGCGATTTTAGCAACCGGTGATATATCTCAAGATCACAGTGCTGAGTCGTACCAGAAATTTGAGTCAGGGATCCAGCCTTTGGAAAAGCCATGCTATTGGCTGCCAGGGAACCATGACTTTAAGCCTAATATGGGCAGTGTTTTACCATCACCACAAATACAGTGTGTTGAGCATGTCTTGCTAGGCGATAACTGGCAGATGGTGATGCTAGACTCGCAGGTGGTTGGTGTGCCTCATGGTCGCCTCAGCGATCAACAGCTTGACCTATTAGAACAGAAGCTGACGGAGTTCCCTGAACGTAATACCTTGGTTCTATTGCACCACCATCCATTGTTGGTTGGCAGCGCATGGTTAGATCAACATAACCTAAAAGACGCCGATCAATTTTGGGATGTGGTTCAACAGCACACCAATGTTAAAGCCGTACTGTGTGGTCACGTTCATCAAGACATGAACCGAGATCATCATGGTGTACAAGTCATGGCAACACCGTCGACTTGTGTGCAATTCAAACCTAACTCAGATGACTTCGCGGTTGATACTTTGTCTCCGGGCTGGAGAGAGATTGAATTACATCAAGACGGTACCGTTAGCACGCAAGTTCGTCGTCTGCCTCATGGGCAGTTCTTGCCTGATTTTAAGGCTGCTGGTTACTAATGAAGGCGGTTATTGATGCCAGGCTCTAATCAACAAGCTAATAAGCCATCGCTGCTTCTCTATATTCACGGATTTAACAGCTCATCACGTTCTCATAAAGCGAATGTGATGGCAGATTACTGTGCGGAGCATCGCGCTGATATTAAAGTCGTAACCCCTCAACTGCCGAGTTTCCCTCAACAAGCGGCACTTCATTTACAGCAGCTGGTGGAGCAATACAAAGAGCAATATCAAATAGCGTTGGTCGGTAGCTCGCTGGGTGGCTATCTTTCAACATGGCTGAATAGCCACTATGGTTTTAAAGCGGTGGTTGTAAACCCAGCAGTGAAGCCGTATGAGCTTCTTGCTGACTATTTAGGTGAACAAGTAAACCCATACACAGATGAACGATATGTACTGGAAACAAAACATATTGATGAACTGAAGGCGTTAGAGGTTTCGGCTATCGCTAAGCCGAGCGACTTCTGGTTACTTCAGCAAACGGAAGACGAAGTTCTGGATTACCGACAAGCGGTAGAGAAGTACCAAGGTGCAACACAGACAGTAGAAGAGGGCGGGGATCATAGCTTTGTTGATTTTGAACGCTACCCACAACAAATCATCACCTTTCTAAATCTTTAATCTGTTCCACCAACCAAGTGATTTTCTCTTGTTTGCCTGTTATTTCATCTATCAATGGTGAAATATCATAGTTTGATGTCTTAGTTTTTGAACTAGCTTGACATCATTACTCAGCTTCCAGACTATATTCCCCAATACTTCGCTCGTTCGCTCTACTATGACGGTTCATAGTAATGATTCTGCTTTAGTGAAACTGGAGCCAGCGAACTGACGCAAACTTTTTGAGTAAACTCCGTATTATGACTGAACAATATAATGCAAAAGACCTCGAGGTACTTGAAGGTCTCGACCCTGTGCGACACCGCCCGGGAATGTATACCGAGACAGAAAGACCTAACCACCTTGCCCAAGAAGTCATTGATAACTCGGTCGATGAAGCACTAGCGGGACACGCTAAGAAGATCAAAGTGGTACTTCATGCAGACCAATCGTTAGAAGTTACCGATGACGGCCGTGGTATGCCTGTCGATATCCACCCTGAAAAAGGGATCTCAGGTGTTGAGCTGATTTTAACTAAGCTCCACTCTGGCGGTAAATTCTCGAATAACAACTATAAGTTCTCTGGTGGTCTGCACGGTGTAGGTATCTCGGTTGTAAACGCGCTGTCAAAACGTGTTGAAGTGACCGTACGCCGAGAAGGTCAGGTTCACGAGATCGCACTTGAAGGCGGTCATGCAGTAACAGAGCTTACTGTGACGGGCACTTGTGGTCATCGTAACAGTGGTACATCAGTACATTTCTGGCCTGATCCTAAGTACTTCGATAGCCCTAAATTCTCGACACTTCGTCTGATTAACAACCTACGTGCAAAAGCAGTGCTTTGCCCAGGTTTAGAAATTACCTTTATCGACAAAGTCGGTGGTGAAGAGCATAAATGGTTCTATGAAGATGGTCTAAAAGACTACCTTGCCGAAGGCGTGAAAGGTTACACCTTGCTGCCTGAAGAACCGTATGTTGGCGAATTCGTTGCTGAAACAGAAATGGCAAACTGGGCGATCATCTGGCAGCCAGAAGGCGGCGACATGATCACCGAAAGTTACGTGAACTTAGTACCGACTAAACAAGGTGGTACACACGTAAACGGTCTTCGGCAAGGTCTTCTTGATGCAATGCGTGAGTTCTGTGAATTCCGTAATTTGCTGCCGCGTGGCGTTAAGCTAACGGGCGACGATATCTTCGATCGCTGTTCGTACGTACTGTCGGTGAAGATGCAAGATCCGCAGTTTGCTGGTCAAACAAAAGAGCGCTTGTCTTCACGTCAAACTGCTGCGTTTGTGTCTGGTGTGGTAAAAGATGCGTTTAGCCTGTGGTTGAACGAAAAGCCACAACTGGCAGAACAGCTAGCAGAAGCTTGTATTGCGAATGCCCACCGCCGTATGCGCGCAAGCAAAAAGGTTGTGCGTAAGAAAATCGCTTCAGGCCCAGCACTGCCGGGTAAGCTAACTGACTGTTCAGTTCAAGACTTAAGCCGTACCGAAATCTTCTTCGTGGAAGGGGACTCGGCGGGTGGTTCTGCTAAACAAGCACGTGATCGTGAGTTCCAAGCAGTTATGCCACTTCGCGGTAAGATCCTAAATACATGGGAAGTGTCAGCAGACCAAGTATTGGCTTCGCAAGAAGTGCACGACATCTCGGTGGCTCTAGGCATCGACCCGGACAACGATGATTTATCCGGCCTGCGTTACGGTAAGATCTGTATCCTTGCCGATGCGGACTCGGATGGTCTTCATATCGCGACACTGCTGTGTGCTTTGTTTACTCGCCATTTCCATGCATTAGTTGAAGCGGGTCATATCTATGTGGCAATGCCTCCTCTGTATCGTATCGATTGCGGTAAAGAAGTGTTCTACGCACTTGATGACGCAGAGAAAGACGGTGTGCTTGAGCGACTATCGCAGAAGAAAGCCAAGATCAACGTGCAACGATTCAAAGGTCTGGGTGAAATGAACCCACTTCAGTTGCGTGAAACCACCATGGATCCAAACACTCGTCGCCTTGTGCAGTTAACGATTGATGACAGCGAAGCAACCAACGAGATGATGGACATGCTGCTTGGTAAGAAACGTGCAGATGATCGCCGTACATGGCTACAGACTAACGGTGATATGGCCGAGGTATAATGGATGTCTAACGAAATTACATATGATGGCGTTGAACAGCTGCCAATGCGCAAGTTCACCGAAGATGCCTACTTAAATTACTCAATGTACGTGATCATGGATCGTGCATTGCCGTATATCGGTGATGGCTTGAAGCCAGTACAGCGTCGTATTATCTACGCGATGTCTGAGCTAGGCTTATCGGCTGCATCGAAATACAAAAAATCAGCACGTACCGTTGGTGACGTATTAGGTAAGTATCACCCACATGGTGACTCTGCTTGTTACGAAGCGATGGTATTGATGGCGCAGCCTTTCTCTTACCGCTACCCATTGGTAGATGGTCAAGGTAACTGGGGTGCTCCTGATGATCCGAAATCGTTCGCTGCGATGCGTTATACCGAAGCCAAATTATCTAAGTTTGCTGAGGTTCTTCTAGGTGAACTAGGTCAAGGCACTGTTGACTGGCAACCAAACTTTGATGGCACGATGAAAGAGCCTCAAATGTTGCCTGCTCGCCTACCTCACATCCTACTTAACGGTATTACAGGTATCGCGGTAGGTATGGCGACCGATATTCCACCACACAACGTGCGTGAAGTCGCTAATGCAGCCATTCACCTAATTGATACGCCTAAGTCTGAGCTTTCAGACGTGATGGGTTTCATTCAAGGTCCAGATTACCCGACTGAAGCTGAGATTATCTCCCCGAAATCGGACATCGAAAAGATCTACCGTACTGGACGTGGCAGCATCAAGATGCGCGCGGTTTGGCACAAGGAAGGCTCTGATATTGTTATCACGGCTTTACCTCATCAAGTGTCAGGTGCGAAGTTACTTGAGCAAATCGCTAACCAGATGCGCGCTAAGAAGCTGCCAATGGTTGACGACTTGCGAGATGAATCGGATCACGAGAACCCAACGCGTATCGTTGTCGTTCCTCGTTCGAATCGTATCGACTGTGACCAATTGATGAGTCACCTGTTCGCGTCGACGGATCTAGAGAAAAACTTCCGCGTTAACTTGAACATGATTGGTTTAGATAATCGTCCTCAAGTTAAAGGCTTAGTTCAAATCCTGAAAGAGTGGATCGAGTTCCGTCGCACAACGGTTCGCCGTCGTTTGCAGTACCGTTTAGATAAAGTACTGGCACGCTTGCACATCTTAGAAGGTTTGCTTGCTGCTTATCTTAATATCGATGAAGTGATTGAGATCATTCGTACAGAAGACGAACCATGTCCTGTCCTAATGAGCCGTTTCAACATTTCTGAAATTCAAGCCAATGCGATTCTTGATATTAAACTTCGTAACTTAGCTAAGTTAGAAGAGTTTAAAATCCGAGCGGAACAAGAAGAGCTTGAAGCTGAACGTGAGAAGCTTGAAAAGCTACTCGGTTCAGAGCGTCGCTTGAATACGCTGATCAAGAAAGAAATCCAAGCAGATGCGGATAAATACGGCGATGATCGTCGTTCACCTCTGATTGAGCGCGCTGAAGCGAAAGCGCTAACAGAGCGCGACTTAGTACCAAGCGAACCAATCACGGTTGTGTTGTCTGAGAAAGGTTGGATTCGTCATGCCAAGGGGCATGAAGTTGACGCTGAAGGTTTGAACTACAAATCGGGTGATAAATTCTTAGCGAGTGCTAAGGGTAAGAGTAACCAGCAAGCGGTGTTCCTCGGCAGTGATGGTCGAAGCTACTCCCTTGAGTCACATTCATTACCGTCGGCGCGAAGCCAAGGTGAGCCAATTACAGGCCGCTTGAACGTCAGCCCAGGTACTTCTATTCGCCAAGTGGTGATGGGAGAGAATGAACAATTATGGTTAGTCGGTTCTGATGCAGGTTATGGTTTTGTTTGTAAGGGTAGCGATCTGCTGTCCAAGAACAAGAGCGGTAAAGCCTTGGTTAACTTGCCACAAGCTTCTGAAGTGATGATGCCAAGCCCTATTGCTGACTTGGACAGTAATCAGATTCTGGCGATTACTAACCAAGGTCGTATGTTGTTGTTCCCGATTAAAGATCTCCCTCAGCTGAGCAAAGGTAAAGGCAACAAGATCATCAACATCCCTTCTGCGAAAGCAAAAGAGCGTGAAGAGTTTGTCTCACATCTTATGGCTATCCCAGAGAATGCGACGCTGACTATCTACGCCGGTAAACGTAAGCTTGGTTTGAAACCTGCGGATCTTGAAAACTTCCGTGGTGAACGTGGTCGTCGTGGTGGTCTACTGCCTAGAGGACTACAGCGAGTGACTCGCATCGATATCGAAGAGCAAAGTGAATCGTAGAGATACTTGAAACAATCTTTAGATAAAAGAAAACCCAGCCTATGAGCTGGGTTTTTTGTACTTGTGTATTAGCAGCTTGAATCATTGCTTACAGAGTTTGCTCTACAGGCGAGTATCTTCGGCGATGGTCACCTTTAAGGTTTTGCTTTCACCTTGGCGCAATATACCCACATCGATAACTGTACCAGGTCGCAGGTCGGTAACGATGTCCATTACACTCTGGCGACCATTTACTTGGTTATCGTTGATACTGACAATAATGTCTTGAGCTTCAAAACCCGCATCGGCAGCCGGACCATTAGGGTCTATCCCCAACACAACGATCCCGCCGATATTCTTAGTACCCAACATGCGTGAGGTGACTGAGTTGATGTCTTGTCCATCGATACCAATATAGCCACGAATCACACGACCATCGGCGATGATCTTTTCCATGATTTTATTAGCAAGCGGATAGGGGATAGCGAATGAGATCCCATAGGTTTCCATGTCGGTAGCTTGCTGGAAAGAGGCGGTATTGATACCGACTAGCTCACCTTGTGAGTTCACCAGTGCGCCACCTGAGTTACCTTCATTGATTGCCGCATCGGTCTGGATAAAGGCTTGATGGCCATCGGCACTGATCGAAGAACGGCCGGTTGCAGAGATGATACCAAAGGTTGTTGTTTGACCTAGGTTGTATGGGTTACCGATAGCCAGTACAACATCACCGACATTGGCTTTGTAATTAGGATTGAGTGGGATCACCGGTAGATTATCACCGCTGACTCTAAGTATCGCGATATCGGTGCGTTTGTCTGAACCGACAAGTTGCGCAGCTGCTACTCGGCCATCTTGAAGTGCCACAACTATTTGGTCTGCTTGAGCCACCACATGGAAGTTGGTAATGATGTAGCCTTTCTCGCTAACAATCACCCCAGAGCCCAAACCTTGTGTGAGCAGTTTGTTTCGATCGCTTTCAGCGTATTTACGGCTATAAATGTTAACCACTGCAGGCGCCGCGCGGCGAACTGCTTGGTTAAATGAAATCTGAAGAGAGCCAATATTATCGACTTTAGGGCTAGTGACGTCAGCGACAATCGCTGGTCTTAAGCTCGGGAAGGCGAGAAGAATAAGCGCCGCTGAAACGAGTCCAAGGGAAATAGAACGAAATAGAAAGGACAGCATGTTTCCCTCTTCAACAAGTAAGGTGTGAAGCCTCCATCAATGGATGACTGATTTGATTACAAGTGAAGCATAGCATTTTGATTGATCTAAAGAAAAGGGAGACTGAGTAAGTTTAAAGCAAACTTACTGAGCCTCCCTGTAATTGCGCTGACGTAAGACTATCGAATCACAAGATAGATAGTTCGGTCGCCTCGCTGGATATTAAGCGCCAGTACACCAGGTTGTTTTTCAAGAATCTCTCTAAACTCAGCAAGGTTCTTAACGGGCTGGCGGTTTACTCCGATGATGATGTCATCTTTCAGGAGTTGATAGGCTTCGGCTGGTGAACCTTGAGCAACATTCGATACCTTGACGCCCGTTGCAGAGTCACTCTCTGTTGTGTTGGTTAACTCAGCACCAGCTAGTCCTTCATGGAGCTTCTCAGCTTGTGTTTTATTATTGGTGGATTCACCAAGCGTCACATCAAAGGTTTTGCTCTTACCGTCACGAACCACACCCAGTTCAATCTGCTTACCAGCGCCGAGTGTTGCGACCTTAGCTCTTAACTCGCTGAAGGTATCAATGCGTTTGCCATTAATAGAGACAATAATATCGCCCGCTTTCAGTCCTGCTTTATCGGCTGCGCTGTCAGGGACGATTTGGCTAACAAAGGCGCCCTTGCTTGATTCATAACCGAGTGCTTCTGCCAATTCAGAGGTCACTTCTCCGCCTTGAACGCCAAGCATGCCGCGTTTTACTTCACCGAAGTCGAGAATTTGTTCTGTCAGGTTTGTCATCATATTAGAAGGGATTGCAAAGCCGATACCGACATTACCTCCGTTAGGGCCAAGAATGGCGGTGTTGATACCAATTAGCTCACCGTTAAGGTTCACTAGCGCACCACCAGAGTTGCCGCTGTTGATTGCTGCATCGGTTTGAATGAAGTTTTCAAAGTTTTCTAGATTCAGGCCGCTACGGCCGAGTGCAGAAACAATACCGGATGTCACGGTTTGCCCAAGTCCGAATGGGTTACCGATCGCGACACTAAAATCACCAACTCTTAGTTTGTCTGAGTCTGCGACTTTTATCTGGGTCAGGTTTTTGGCTTCTTCTAATTTTAGCAGTGCGATATCAGACATCTGGTCGCCGCCGATTAGCTCAGCATCGTACTCTCGACCATCATGCAGTTTTACTTTGATATCGTCCGCACCATTAATGACATGGTAATTGGTCACGATATGACCTTTCTCGGCGTCAATGATGACACCAGAGCCTAATCCGCGGAAGGGACGCTCTCGTGTTTGTTCTGGACCAAAAAAGAATTGAAATTGTTCAGGGATTTGCTGACGTTGTACCTGTTTGCCTTCTACGGCAATACTAACCACAGCGGGGGTCACTTGTTCAAGCATAGGAGCAAGGCTCGGTAATTGTTCATTACCCACACTTAATGGCAGTGCGGCTGTTGCTTTAATGGGGGTGATGATTGAACTTAAGCTTAAAGTTAGCACTGATAAAGCAAGCAAAGGTTTTTTCATCATAAACTCCTCTCTAGTTAAGGTCTTAACCCTCTTATACGTTTAATAAGTATGATAAGTTTCAAATGACCTGAGTGAAAGTTATGACTCAAAAACCTTTGTAAAGTTCACAGAAGTGTTAAATGTTTACGATGCTTTTGCTGTAACAACATCGGGAGCATTAATGATTTCTTTCTTCTGCTCTGTAAATAAACCGGTTGCGCCATTAGCGTAATCTTTCGGTTGTTCCTCAAGTGTCGCCTCTTTTACTGAAGGCTTCTCTTGTGGCTTGTCCGAATGGGCAGCGGCTGTTTTCACAAACGGGTTATCTTGCTCTGGCAGGTTAGGAATCAGCTCTGAGCTTGTTTTTTCCATGTGTTGGTACAGTTTTGTGTAGTCTTTACCTAATGTGTCCAACATTTCTGCTGATTTCGCAAAGTGATCAGCTAGCTCTTGTCGCTGCTGCTCAAGGGCAAACTTTGCGCTATCCAATTCTTTCTGTACGTTCTTTTGTTTTTTGTATTCAGGTGTCATGAGACGAGAAATAGCGACCCCTAAAATAACTCCGACTAGTAAACCGGCAACGGCATACATCCAAGGCATAACAGCTCCTTATTATTGTTTTTTAACATGTTTGTTACTGCTTAGTTACACGTGATACGGCTCCATGGTACTATGAGAAAGCCGCAGTATAAAGAGAAATGCGTGTGCGCTAGTTAGCAGTTTGATGCTGCATTATTCACCACATCACGTTATTCCTCGTACTGTTTGGGCTCATTTTTAGTTGTTGTCTGATATTGCTTTCATTGTGGAAATGTCGTCATGAATCCCATTAAAAAATACGAACAAGATATAAAAGAACATGGATTTCAAAGAGATCCAGCACAAGAGCAAGCCGTAAAATCTTTAGATGAACTCTTTCATCAATTTCAAGATTACATGAATACGCCCATTCCTCAACTGACTCGCTTCCAGAAATTACTAGGCAAAAAGCCAGAACTGCCACAACCACCGAAAGGTCTCTATTTTTGGGGTGGCGTAGGGCGAGGAAAAACGTACCTAATGGATACGTTCTATGATGCCTTACCGACCACTAAAAAAATGCGTGTTCACTTTCACCGCTTTATGTATCGAGTTCATGATGAGCTAAAGGCGCTAGGTAATGTGAGTGATCCATTGCCTTTAGTCGCAGACAAGTTGAAGGAAGAAGCGGACATTATCTGTTTCGACGAATTCTTTGTTTCAGACATCACCGATGCGATGATCCTAGGAACCTTGTTCCAAGAGTTATTCGCTCGAAACGCTATCTTGGTTGCGACCTCTAATATTCCACCTGCGGATCTGTATCGCAACGGGTTACAGCGAGCGCGTTTCTTACCTGCCATCAAGCTCATTCAAGACAACTGTCATATCCTTAATGTCGATAGTGGTATTGACTATCGTCTACGTACCTTAGAACAGGCTGAGATTTACCATTACCCGCTAGATAGCCAAGCGAATATTAATCTCGAAAAGTATTACGCTCAGCTCGTTGGTGAAGATAAAGAGAAGCTTAAGCAGATAGAGGTTAACCACCGTCAATTAGATGTAGTCGAAGCGAGTGATGGCGTACTGCATGGTACCTTTGCTCAGCTTTGTCAGTCGGCTCGTAGCCAGAACGACTATATTGAGTTGTCTCGGGTTTATCACACAGTTCTATTGGCGGATGTATTGCAAATGGGCGCGACTTCAGATGACGCTGCGAGGCGCTTCATTGCATTAGTTGATGAGTTCTACGAGCGCAATGTGAAGCTGATTATTTCAGCGGAAGTGGAGCTAGAAAAGCTATACACCCATGGTCAGCTAGAGTTTGAATTTAAACGTTGTCAGTCGCGTTTAATTGAAATGCAGAGCCATGAATATTTGGCAAAAGAACACTTAAGTTAGCTTTGATTATCTCGAATAAGAAATAGAATTAAAAAAATCGTGATTTTGTTCAAAAAGAGGTGATTTTTTCTTCGCTCTTCTCTATAATCCTGCGACCTACCGTTACTGCGGGCCTCTAGCGATGAGTAAAATCACGTTATGCCAAGAGTTTTCCAACACTCGAAGGGGTGATGAATGGTAACTCTTAGACAGTGGGAATACGCGAGTATTCCTTAAGTGTAAATTTTTTAAATAGGTAATTATTAGCATGAAAACTTTCGTTGCTAAACCAGAAACTGTAAAACGCGACTGGTATGTTGTAGACGCTGAAGGCAAAACTCTTGGCCGTCTAGCAAGTGAAATCGCTTCTCGCCTACGCGGCAAGCACAAAGCAGAATACACTCCTCACGTAGACACTGGTGATTACATCATCGTTGTTAACGCTGAGAAAGTTGCTGTAACTGGTAACAAAGCTAAGGGTAAGGTTTACTACCGTCACTCAGAGTTCCCAGGTGGTCTTAAAACTATCACTTTTGAAAAGCTAATTGCTAAGAAACCAGAAATGGTTCTAGAACTAGCAGTTAAAGGTATGCTTCCACGTGGTCCTCTAGGCCGCGCGATGTACCGTAAGCTTAAAGTGTACGCTGGTACTGAGCACAACCATGTTGCTCAACAGCCACAAGTACTAGACATCTAAGGGGATTATGAAAATGGCAGAGAATCAATACTACGGCACTGGTCGTCGCAAAAGCTCAGCAGCTCGTGTTTTCATCAAACCAGGCTCTGGTGAGATCGTAATCAACAAGCGTAGCCTTGATGTTTACTTCGGTCGTCCAACTTCTCGTATGGTTGTTAAGCAACCTCTTGAGCTAGTTGAACTAACTGAGAAACTTGACCTTTACATCACTGTTTCTGGTGGTGGTATTTCTGGTCAAGCTGGCGCAATCCGCCACGGTATCACTCGCGCTCTTATGGAGTACGATGAAACTCTACGTCCTGCTCTACGTGCAGCTGGCTACGTTACTCGTGACGCTCGTTGCGTTGAACGTAAGAAAGTTGGTCTACGTAAAGCACGTCGTAAACCTCAATTCTCTAAGCGTTAATTTTTCTTTACGAAAAAGTACACGCCCCCAGTTTTACGACTGGAATTGTGGTTCAAAGCTCGGCTATATGCCGGGCTTTTTGTTTTTATACCCCCTCTAAACGCTTTCCCTTCCTCGTTTTATTTCCAAATTCTTATATTTTGAAAGCTTTTGTAACCCAATGTGCGCTTTGCCTCATGATTGTTACAAAAAGGTAGCTTTATCTTGTCAAAAAGTAGGGTTTTATTTATCATTTGCCGTCAATAAATAGAACTAAATACATATTTTGTTAGCCATGCTCTTTAATCGGAATTATTTCAATCCACAAGGAGCAAATGGGAGAATGTTTGGATGAGCAACGCGCCTTTAAATAACGGTCGCAGGCGTTTCTTAACCGCAACAACAGCCGTTGTTGGTGGTTTAGGAGCAGCTGCTGTAGCCGTGCCTTTTATTAAATCATGGAATCCGAGTGCCAAGGCGAAAGCTGCGGGCGCGCCGGTGGAAGTGGAAGTCAGTAAGTTAGAACCGGGACAAATGGTTCGTGTCGAGTGGCAAGGTAAACCTGTATGGGTTGTACGCCGTGCTGAGTCGGTACTAGAAAACCTAAAATCGATCGGTGGTCAACTTCGTGACCCTCAATCTGAAGCTGAACAACAACCAGAATACGCACAGAACGAGTTCCGTTCAATTAAGCCGGAATTCTTCGTTGCTGTTGGTTTCTGTACGCACTTAGGTTGTTCTCCAACTTACCTGCCGGATTCTTTTGCAGAACAAGTTCAGGGTGTTAAGTCTGGTTTCTTCTGTCCTTGTCATGGTTCAAAGTTTGATATGGCAGGTCGAGTATTCCAAGGCGTACCAGCTCCATTGAATCTTGTTGTACCAAAGCATATGTATTTGAGTGACACTAAGATCATGATCGGTGTGGACGAGGGAGACGCGTAATGCAAGGATTGCTTGATTGGGTAGAGAAACGTCTACCCGCGATGAATGCGTATAAAAAGCATTTATCTGAATACCCAATGCCTAAGAACTTTAACTTTTGGTACCTTTTCGGTTCTTTGGCAATGTTGGTATTGGTTAACCAAATCCTTACGGGTATTTGGCTAACAATGAACTACGTACCGTCAGGTGAGGGTGCATTTGCTTCTGTTGAATACATCATGCGTGATGTGGAATACGGTTGGCTACTACGTTACATGCACTCAACAGGTGCTTCGGCATTCTTCGTTGTTATCTACCTGCACATGTTCCGTGGCCTAATCTATGGTTCTTACCAAAAGCCTCGTGAGCTACTTTGGATCTTCGGTATGTTGATCTTCTTAGTGCTTATGGCTGAGGCTTTCATGGGTTACCTACTACCATGGGGTCAAATGTCTTACTGGGGTGCTCAGGTAATCATTTCTCTGTTTGGTGCGATCCCTGTTATCGGTGATGACTTAACGCTTTGGATCCGTGGTGACTACATCATCTCTGGTGCAACGCTGAACCGTTTCTTCGCACTGCACGTTATCGCTCTACCAATTGTACTTCTGCTGCTTATCGTACTTCACGTACTAGCACTGCACGAAGTGGGTTCGAACAACCCAGACGGTATTGAGACGAAACTTCCTAAAGGCACAATGGGCGACGACTACAAAACGCAGTTCCCATTCCACAAGGATTACACTAAGAAATACGACATCATTGACTCTATTCCTTTCCACCCATACGGGACCGTGAAAGATATGGTTGGTGTGGCCGGTTTCCTATTCTTCTTCTGTTATGTGCTGTTCTTTAACCCAGAGATGGGTGGATTCTTCCTTGAGCCGCCAAACTTTGAAGCTGCTAACCCACTGAAAACACCAGAGCACATCGCTCCGGTATGGTACTTCACGCCGTTTTACGCAATTCTGCGTGCTGTTCCTGATAAGTTGCTAGGTGTTGTAGCAATGGGCGCATCTATTGTTGTGCTATTCCTACTACCATGGTTCGACCGTTGTAAAGTGCGTTCTTACCGTTACCGTAGCAAACTGCATTTGATTAACATCATCCAATTCACAATAAGCTTTATTGCGCTTGGTGTACTTGGTGCGCTTCCAGCAACGCCAACATACACGCTACTGGCTCAAATCTTTAGCTTAGGTTACTTCATGTTCTTCGTTCTACTGTGGTTCTACAGTAAAAATGAAGCGACGAAACCATTACCAGAAAGGGTGACATTCAAATGAAAAAGTGGATTGTAATTTTATTTGCTATGTTGCCGTCACTGGTGATGGCAGCGGGTGCAAACGTACCATTAGACAAAGCGAACAATGATTTAACAGACAAAGCTTCATTGCAAAATGGCGCTAAGATGTTCATGAACTACTGTTTCGCTTGTCACTCAACGCAGTACCAGCGCTATGAACGTGTTGCGAATGATTTAGAGATCCCCGTTGATCTTATGAAGGAAAATCTGATTTTCGACCCTGAAGCGAAAATCGGTGACTTGATGGTTAATGCTATGCCTTCTGATCAAGCGGCAAGTTGGTTTGGTGCTCCGCCACCAGACCTAACATTGGTTGCTCGTGTTCGTGGCGCAGACTGGCTGTACACTTACCTTCGTACTTTCTATGAAGATCCGTCTCGTCCATTTGGCGTGAACAACATTGTTTTCCCAAGCGTTGGTATGCCGCACGTTCTTGAAGAACTGCAAGGTATCCCAACACCAATCTACGATACTCATATGGTAGATGGCGAGGAAGTGACGGTTGTTGTTGGCACTGAGACTGACGGCTCTGGCGAATTAAGTGCTGGTGAATACGACGAAGCAGTTCGTGACCTTGTTAACTTTTTGGTTTACTCGGGCGACCCAGTTCAACTTGAGCGTCACGCTATGGGTTGGTGGGTAATGGCCTTCTTAGTAATCTTCACTATCATCGTGATTTTGCTGAAGAAAGAGTATTGGCGTGATGTGCACTAATTGTGCTATAATACCGTGCTAATTCCCAAATTATGTTAATGTTCAATGGAGGCTTTAGGCCTCCATTGTTTTTATTTAAAGTGTACTGGAGGGCTCCATGGCTGTAGCTGCCAATAAACGTTCTGTAATGACTCTTTTCTCAAGTGCTTCTGATATGTATAGCCATCAGGTGCGCATCGTTCTTGCTGAAAAAGGCGTAAGTGTTGAAGTTGAGTTGGTTGATGAAAAAAATCTACCAGCAGAGCTTGTTGAACTGAACCCGTACAAATCAGTACCTACTCTTGTTGATCGTGAGCTTGCTCTATATGACTCGAAGATCATCATGGAATACCTAGATGAGCGTTTCCCTCATCCACCGTTGATGCCTGTATACCCGGTTGCTCGTGGTAACAGCCGTCTAATGATGTACCGCATTGAGCGTAACTGGTATTCAGTTGCAGAGAAGATCGTTAAAGGCAACGCTGAAGAATCTGAAGCAGCTCGCGTTAAACTGCGCAACGACCTACTGACTCTTGCTCCTATCTTCGCTGAGTATGAATACTTCATGAGCGAAGAGTTTAGCCTAATTGATTGTTACCTAGCTCCGCTATTATGGCGTTTACCTGAGCTTGGTATCGAACTAATTGGTCCTGGTTCTAAAGAGCTTAAGATTTACATGAACCGCGTATTCGAACGTGATTCATTCCTAGCTTCTCTAACTGAAGCTGAGCGTGAGATGCGACTCGTTCGCTAAGCGTTTATGGATATTTCTAATATGACTCCACGCCGACCATACATGCTTCGTGCATTTTATGAGTGGCTGGTTGATAACGAACTAACTCCACACCTTGTTGTTGAAGCAACATTACCGGGTGTGCGAGTTCCAGAAGAGTTTGTTCAAGATGGTCAGATCATTCTGAACATCGCGCCTCGTGCGGTTGGACAACTTGAACTGGGTAACGAAGCTGTGACGTTTAGTGCTCGCTTTAGTGGTCGTCCACACTCTGTGATCGTTCCGCTTTACGCAGTACAAGCGATTTATGCTCGTGAAAATGGTGCTGGTACCATGTTTGAACCTGAAGAGGCTTACATGGAAGCGTTTGAAGAAGGGATTGAAGAAAGTCCTTTTGAAGAACCAGAAAAAGGCCCATCTTTGAGCGTTGCAACGGCAGACGTAGATGCTGAAGAGCCTGACTCAGATCCTGAGCCACCTCGTCCAGCGAAAGGTCGCCCAAGCCTTCGTGTTATCAAATAACGTTAGTTATACCAATCACAGTAAGTAAGTGATCAGAAATAGCGCAGGAAAAAAGCTTGAGAGCAAGGCGGAATTTTTTGATAAGTAGTTATTCTACAATCAAAAATTCTAACGCAGTTATCGAGATTTTTAACAAGCTAGAATGATAGATTATTTACTACGATTGGTATTAGATAACGAACCAAATAAAAAAGCAGCGACTCGTCGCTGCTTTTTCTTTTCTGCTATATAGCATTCAATTGACTGGCTTAAGGCTAGTTAACAGCCGTCTCTTCTTCACCATATTCAAACGCTCGAATGACCTGTTTTACGCCAGAGATGTTACGAGCAACTTCTGTTGCGATATCGGCATGCTCTCGAGTCACGAGTCCAAGCAGGAATACTTCTGAATCCTCAGTAATCACTTTTACTTTGATGCCGTTAAGCTCAGCATTCGCAAGCAGAGCTGATTTCACTTTAGTGGTAATCCAGCTGTCTTTACTAATAGCACTTACAGACAAAGGTTCTTTCACTCGAACCTGATTGTGGATGCTCTCAACGCCAGCCACTTCTTTGGCTTGGTTTTCAAAAGCGCGACGTTCTGAATCTGTGGTTGCTTGTCCCATCAATACCACCGAACCTCGGTACGAGCTTGCGGTGACACGTACGTTGCCACGGAATGGTTGTTTATTGGTAATCGCTGCGACTTCAAATTCGATGTTGTTGTCGTTCCAAATCTCTTTGGTTGTTCGCGTATCCGTGACTAGGTTTGCAGTGGTTGCAGCACCAGCAATGAAAATGCCAGCACAACCAGACAGAGACAGTGTAAGTAGCGAAACACTAATCAGCTTAAACAGCCTCATAGAGGTTAATGATTTCATTGTGATGCTCCGTATATCACTCTTCGTGAGCAGGGAAGAGTACTTGATCGATTAGGTCACATAGGCAGTGTAGTGTCACCATGTGTACTTCATGAATGCGCGCTGTACGGTGTGAAGGGATACGAATCTCTACATCGTGTTCACCAAGCAAACCTGCCATCTCACCACCATCTTTACCGGTAAAGGCGATAATTGTCATGTCGCGAGTTACCGCCGCTTCCATTGCCTTGATGATGTTCTTGCTGTTACCACTAGTCGAGATAGCCAACAGGATATCGCCAGTTTGACCAAACGCACGTACCTGCTTAGAGAAGATCTCTTCATAGTGGTAGTCGTTAGCCACAGCCGTTAGCGTGGTGTTATCTGCTGTGAGTGCCATCGCTGGAAGGCTAGGGCGCTCTGTTTCAAATCGGTTGAGTAGGCACGATACAAATTGCTGAGCATTCGACGCCGAACCACCATTACCACAACAAAGAATTTTGTTTCCGTTAAGCAAGGTCGCAACCATTGCTTGAGCGGCATGCGTGATTGCGTCAGGCAGAGCTTCTGCAGCCGCAATTTGGATTTGAATACTTTCTGTGAAACTTTCTTTAATGCTGTCTAGCATGTTTATCCTTGGGTAATCGCGTTTTGAATCCAGTCGATAGTGTCATTCGGCCCTTCAATGGCAACAATATCAAACCTGAAATCTGTAGAGTGCACCGACAAGCCTTGCTGCATAAGCCAAACATTGGCTGTTTTGAGCAGTTTCTGTGACTTCTTGGCAGTCACCATTTCAGCGGCATGTCCGTAGCGGGTTTGCTTGCGGTATTTTACCTCAGCAAACACAACCGTATTGTTATGGCGCATTATAAGATCAATCTCGCCACATTTTGCTATGAAGTTTTCTTCTATTAACGATAAACCGTGGTTAATCAGATAAGATTTTGCCACGGCCTCGTATTTATCACCCACTTGTTTGTGGGTGATGGTTGGTTTGGATAGGAACTTTCGGCTAAAAAGCCCCATGCTCTGCCCAGCTGATTTCACGTTGAACCACACAGTTGTTATCGATGGTTAGCACACCCGTTTCACCTGGAATGCTGTAACCTTGCACGGCTTTCATCTGTGGCAGTGCATCCATTAGATAGTATGCATCCATTCCTAGTGCTTGCAGACGCTTTTGGCCGTTTGAGTGCGCAGGCCATAGGTCGTTGAGCTCTTTATTAAGCTCGTTTTTATTCTCAACTAATAGTGGGATATCGCTGTAGAACACACCGGTTAGGTCTTCATACTGCTTATCACCGCTGTTGCTGCGTGAGTTTGAGAACAGAGCGGGTTGGCTCGCATCTGGGTTAATTGCAACTTCAATGAAGGGTTTGATTAGTGTTAGCTCTGAGTTCTTAGCCACAATGTAGACAGAATCGATATCACGACGGCTGCGTGGCTCGGTTTCTAGGTCTAGGTTCAGTAATCCGTCCATTTGAGCGATACGCTGTTGGCTCTCTTGCAAGCCGAATACCTGATTCACATTACGTTGCAGTTGGCGTTTGTCAGAGAACAAGCTGATAGCAACATCGTTGCTGCTGTATTTTTTCCACTCTTCTTTAAACGCTTGCTCAACTCGCTCACCTAAACGTCCTCTTGGCGCAAGGATAAGCGGGTACTTGTAGCCTTGAGCAAATAGGTGCTTCGCTGCCTGAGCGACTTCTTGCTCTGGCGATAGAGCGAGATAACAAATGTTAGTATCTGGTTCTAGTTGCGTTGGAATGTTCAGAGCTAAAGCTGGAATCGAGTTCTCGTGGTTTTTCTGCGCTTGCTGAAGTTTAGTTATGTTGCTCTTAATCAGCGGGCCAACGATGAAATCAACGTTGTTCTCTTCCAGTGTCGCTTTAATCTCAGCGGCACTTTGCACGTTGGTATCCATTACCGTAAGCGTTGCATCTTCTTCGCGCTCTTTGTCATTCATCATCGCAAAGATGAAACCGTCACGCACAAGTTGTGCTTGCTTGCCGTACTTACCGGTTAGAGGCAGTAATAGTGCAGTGCTGGTTGGCTTGCTGATCTCTAGTGCCAAGACGTCAGTGATCGCCTGAGGTGTGTATGTCGCTGCTGGGTGCTGAGGATTCTCTGCTAGCCAATCCGACAAGGTTTCCTGCAGGTTTGGAAGATTTGAGTTCAGCGTCTTCATGTAGATTGCCAGTTGTAACCAACCTGAAAGCACATCTTCTGTCGGTGATGTTTTCAGTTCTAGAATCTCGTATTGAGAGTAACTATTCAGGTTTTGCCAAATACGGTCGGCAGTTTGCTGTTGAAGCTCGTCGTCAGCCTCTAGGTACTCTGAATAGAGCACTAACTCACGGCTTGCCTCGAAATACTCACTCTTCATCTCTGAGATGTTCGCGCGTAGCTCGTGATAATCTTTCCACTGCTCGTTCGGAAGCTTCCACCAAGGCTGGAAGTTTAGTTGGCTATAAGCTTGATCTGGCTGCGAGTTATTCACCAACAGTTGAGCGCGAGCTAATTGCCATTCCGCTTGTTGCGTTTCGCTCAGCTCTTGTTTTGCTAAGCGTTTAATAACCAGAGTTGCTTGATCGGTTTTTCCAGCTTGCACAGAAGCCTTAAGCGCCATGATTAACCAGTCGTTTTGTAGACTTCCTTTGCTACTATCCGCTTGCATCATGTAACTTTCAGTTGATTGCGCTGGATCTAGTGTAATATCAACGCTCGTTGGTGCTTGAGGACCTGAAGAACAAGCCGCCAATGTAATTGCTAATGCAATTGGAGTTAGTAAGCGTGGTACACTGAGTCTCTTATGGTTCATCGTTGCCATGAGTTCTTTAAATTCCGTATAAATTTGTATCTATATTAATCGTTGAAGTGATGGTAAACAAATGACAGATAACAAAACCTTGCTCACAGAGAGCCCAACTCTCTACATTGTGCCAACCCCAATCGGAAATTTGGGAGATATCACTCAAAGAGCAATTGAAATTTTATCAAGTGTCGATGTTATTGCAGCCGAAGACACACGCCACACGGGTAAGCTGCTTGCTCACTTCAATATATCAACCAGAACGTTCGCTTTACATGATCATAATGAACAAACTAAAGCGCAAGTTCTAGTCGAAAGGTTATTAGAAGGTCAGTCTATCGCATTAGTCTCTGATGCGGGTACACCTTTAATCAGTGACCCAGGTTACCATCTTGTCTCACAATGTCGTCAAGCGGGTGTGAGAGTTGTGCCACTTCCTGGTGCTTGTGCAGTGATTACGGCATTGAGTGCGTCTGGTTTACCGTCTGATCGTTTCAGCTTTGAAGGCTTTTTGCCGCCAAAGAGCAAAGGTCGTAAAGATAAGTTCCTAGAGATCGCGAAAGCAGAGCGCACGTGTATCTTCTACGAATCACCACATCGAATCTCAGATTCTCTACAAGATATGCTTGAGATCTTAGGCCCAGACCGTGAAGTTGTCTTGGCACGTGAGCTGACTAAGACATTCGAAACAATTCAAGGATTGCCACTGGGTGAGTTGATTGAGTGGATTGAAGAAGATTCGAACCGTAAGCGCGGTGAGATGGTGTTACTGATTCATGGTCATCGTGAAGAAGCGAGCACAGAACTGCCAGACGAAGCGACTCGTACTCTGGGTATCCTAACTAAAGAGTTACCTCTTAAAAAAGCGGCGGCAATGACAGCTGAAATCTACAACCTGAAAAAGAACGCGCTGTACAAGTGGGGCCTTGAGCACCTAGATGGTTAACGCTGAATAGATAAATAGCTGCTCAGTGTATAAGTCGCTAGAGTGCTATTTTAAAGCTTGTGAGGAATGAAGGTCGTCCCTTCATTCCTCTTTTTTTGTCTGGATTGTGTGAAATTCATGCGTTTACTTAGCGGTTTGCAGCATATTTGTGATCTCGCTAGACACTGCACTCTAATCTCTATACAATCCGCCCTCGGAGTTGAACGGGTAATCGCTGCTTTGCTGATGTCCTTCGGGAGACTGACGTTGAGGTCCTTCGGGAAACTGACGTTGAAGTCCTTCGGGAGACTGGCAGAGGGGAGGAACGTCCGGGCTCCATAGAGCAGGGTGCCAGATAACGTCTGGGGGGCGCGAGCCCACGACAAGTGCAGCAGAGAGAAGACCGCCGATGGCCTCATTTCTTCGGAAGGGGCACAGGTAAGGCTGAAAGGGTGCGGTAAGAGCGCACCGTGCGACTGGCAACAGTTCGTAGCAAGGTAAACTCCACCCGGAGCAAGATCAAATAGGCCCTCGCATTGCGCTGCTCGCGTATGGGGGCGGGTAGATTGCTTGAGCCTGTGAGCGATTGCAGGCCTAGACGAATGGTTACCACCGCGCAAGCGGAACAGAACCCGGCGTATGTGTCAACTCCACCTATATAAAGAACCCATCATTACTTAACCGTAGTGATGGGTTTTTTGCTTTATATTGACGTAAATTATTTAGATTTCCTTAAAATCTTTCACCCTGATATAAGCTTGGGTCAAAAATTCCAAATGCCTATACACAATATGGTGGAGATACAGCGTGAAATCAGTACACTAAAACGTTAATAGAACAAATTATTGCCGAACTAATGGCTCAATCCACTCACTGAGAAGACTATGACAGAAGCATTCAAACATATTTCAGTATTGCTTAACGAATCTATTGACGGACTTGCGATCAAACCTGACGGTACCTACATCGATGGTACTTTTGGCCGTGGTGGTCACAGCCGTACAATCCTGTCTAAACTGGGCGAGAATGGACGACTCTTTAGTATTGACCGCGATCCACAAGCGATTGCAGAAGCGCAAAAGATTGATGACCCTCGTTTTACGATTATTCACGGCCCGTTCTCAGGTATGGCTGAATATGCGGAGCGTTATGACTTAGTCGGTCAAGTGGATGGTGTGTTACTGGATCTAGGTGTTTCTTCACCACAGCTAGATGACGCTGAGCGTGGCTTTAGCTTCATGAAAGACGGTCCGCTAGACATGCGTATGGATCCAACGACGGGTATTCCGGTTTCTCAGTGGCTAGTTGATGCGGATCTTGATGACATCACATGGGTTATCCGTGAGTTCGGTGAAGATAAACACGCTCGTCGTATCGCGAAGGGCATCATTGCTTATCAAGAGAACGAAGAGAACGAACCGTTAACACGTACTGGCCAATTGGCTAAGCTTATCTCTGATGTCGCTCCAAAGAACTTTAAAGAGAAAAAGCACCCAGCGACACGTGCTTTCCAAGCATTTCGTATCTACATTAATAGTGAACTTGAAGAGATCGATACCGCACTGAAAGGCGCTGCAAGTATTCTTGCTCCCCAAGGTCGTATCTCTGTTATCAGTTTTCACTCTCTTGAAGACCGTATGGTGAAGCGCTTCATCCGTAAAGAGAGTCAAGGCCCTCAGGTACCTCATGGTTTACCATTAACAGAAGATCAAATTAAAGCTTTAGGCAGTGCCGATCTAAAACCAATTGGTAAAGCGATCAAGCCTTCTAAAGGTGAAGTGGATGAAAATACTCGTTCACGCAGCTCAGTACTACGAATCGCAGAAAAGCTGTAGTTAATGAAGACCTCCAAGCCTAACTTAGCCAAGATAATATTTTTTGATTTGATCTCCGTGGGTAAGGTCCCATTGGTGATTCTTATCTGTATCTTTGCGAGTGCGATGGGGGTCGTTCTTACGACACATATGTCACGTCAGGCGATTACGCAAAAAGACATGGCATTAGTCGAACGAGAGCAGCTAGATGATGAGTGGCGAAATTTAATGCTTGAAGAGACAGCTTTGGCTGAACACAGTCGCGTTCAAGCATCGGCAAAACGAGAGTTAGACATGAAACGTCCAGACTCTGATAAAGAAGTTGTGATCACACTGAAATGACCGGTAAAAAGGAAAAATCACCCGCGAAAACCGTTAATAAATCAACGAAAAAGCGTGTGAAGAGCGAAAAGGATTCGGATCCAGTTCTGATAAAATGGCGTTTTAACGTCGTTATTGCTTTCGTGTTTCTTGCCTTTGCTGCACTTGTTGGTCGTGTGGCTTATATACAAATCATTGAACCAGATAACTTAATTCGTCAGGGCGACCTTCGTTCGGTGCGTGTTAAGGCTATTCCTTCTGCTCGTGGCATTATTTCTGATCGCAATGGTGAGCCACTTGCTGTCAGTGTTCCTGTTGAAGCGGTATGGGCTGACCCGAAAACCATTTTCGATAAAAATGGTATGGCTCAAATTGATCGTTGGTATGCGTTAGCTGATGTACTTGGCCTAGAACGACAACCGATGATCGATAAGATCTCTAGTAACAAATCCCGCCGATTTATTTATCTTCAGAGACAAGTTAGCCCTGCGATGGCTAAATATATCCGCGATCTTAAACTCGTGGGTGTGGGGCTTAAAGCTGAATCTCGTCGTTACTACCCTGCAGGTGAAATCAGTGCGCACCTTATCGGTGTTACCGGCATTGATGGACACGGCCTAGAAGGCGTTGAGCGCAGCTATGACAAATGGCTCACAGGCGAGGCCGGTAAGCGAACGATTCGTAAAGACCGCTACGGACGTGTTGTTGAAAACATTGCTTTAGAAGAGCGTGAAGAAGGCAAACCACTCGAGCTAACGATCGATCAACGATTACAAGCGATCGCCTACCGAGCGATTAAACAGGCGGTAGCCGATCACAAGGCGACGTCTGGATCTGCCATCTTATTAGACGTAAAAACGGGTGCGGTTTTGGCGATGGTTAATGCGCCTTCTTATAACCCAAACAATCGTGCTGACTTACAAAGCTTTAAGATGCGTAACCGCGTACTTACCGATGCGATGGAGCCCGGTTCTACCGTGAAACCTTTTGTGGTTTTAGCAGCGCTAGAGAACGGTACAGCTGATCCAGATATCGTTATTGATACTGGCAACGGCATCATGCAGATCGGTGGCAGTCGTGTGCGAGACTCGTCTAAAGTCGGTAAGGCTGATTTAGCGCTGATCCTCAAGAAGTCGAGTAACATAGGTGTTGCGAAATTAGCGCTTAATATGCCACTCGAAGCCTTGCTTGGTATGTACAGCTCGGTTGGTCTAGGTGAGATGTCTGGGCTGAATTTGGTTGGTGAAACGAGCGGTATTTTCCCGAATCGCCGTCGCTGGTCAAAGTTTGAGATTGCGACCTTAGCGTTTGGTTATGGTTTGTCTGTTACACCGATGCAGTTAGCACATGCTTATGCGACGCTAGCCAACAAAGGCTTATATGAGCCAATTCATATTATTAAGAGCAACGACCAAGATTTTTCTAAGCAGATTATCAAGCGAGAAAACGCTGAACTGGTTTTGAACATGCTCGAAGGGGTGACTCAAAAAGGTGGAACGGCGACAAGAGCCGCCGTTCCGGGTTACCGCGTTGCAGCCAAAACGGGTACATCTCGTAAGGCAGAGGCTGGCGGATACAGTGATGAATACATTGCGATCACTGCAGGCTTTGCTCCAGTCAGTGACCCAAGAGTTGCGTTGGTTGTTGTAGTCAATGAGCCTCAAGGTGACCTTTACTATGGTGGCTCAGTCGCAGCCCCTGTATTTTCTGAGATCATGAAGGGTGCACTACAAATCATGAATGTCCCGGCTGATGAAAATAAGTTTCAAGAATAGAGTTAATCAGGATTCAATATGAGTAATAGCCTCACGCTGTCATCTTTACTTTCTCCCTGGGGGGACTTTAATTCAACAGAACTAGAGTCGATTGCTGTTGAGCAATTGGAGTTGGATAGTCGTGCCATCAAGAAAGGTGATATTTTCGTCGCCATTGTTGGACATGCCGTTGATGGTCGCCGTTTTATCGACAAAGCGGTCGCTCAAGGAGCTAAAGCCGTCATTGCACAGGCTGGTGATGACAAAGCTCATGGCTTGGTTGAGTGGTTAAATGCAGTTCCTGTTGTTTATGTAGCGGAGCTAAATTCAATTCTCTCTGAACTGGCTGGTCGAGTTTATTCTTCTCAAGCGACCAAACTGATTGGTGTTACTGGCACCAATGGCAAAACCACCATCACCCAATTGATTGCTCAGTGGCTAGATTTAGTCGGCCAACGCTCTGCGGTAATGGGCACCACGGGTAACGGTTTTCTAGACAACCTTAAAACGGCGGCGAATACGACCGGTAGTGCGATTGAAATACAACGTACGCTGAGTGAGTTGGCTGAAGAAAACGCTGTTTATACCGCGATGGAAATCTCGTCTCATGGTTTGGTTCAAGGCCGAGTTAAGGCATTGGATTTTGAGGCTGGTGTATTTACTAACTTGAGCCGTGACCACTTGGATTACCACGGCACGATGCAAGAGTACGCTCTGGCTAAGAAGAGCTTGTTTACTCAGCATAAGTGTAAGCACGCTGTGATTAATGTTGATGATGAAGTCGGTAAAGCTTGGATGGCTGATCTGTCCAATGCAGTAGCTGTGTCATTGCTTCCGTTATCGGGCTACCAGCAGTCAGTATGGGCATCGGATGTTGCTTATGCAGAGACGGGTATCAAACTCGCTTTTGATGGTAGCTGGGGGCAGGGACAACTGTCTGTTCCTTTAATTGGCCAGTTCAACGCATCAAATGTATTGGTTGCTTTCGCGACCCTACTTGTACTAGGCATCGACAAGCAAACCTTGATCGACACAGCACCTCAATTGCAACCTGTGATTGGCCGTATGGAATTGTTCCAAGTACCAAACAAAGCGAAAGTGGTTGTCGACTACGCGCATACACCTGACGCATTAGAGAAAGCATTGGCAGCACTACGTGTACATTGCTCTGGAAAGCTATGGGCAATCTTTGGCTGCGGTGGTGATCGAGATACAGGCAAGCGCCCTATGATGGCGGTTACCGCAGAGCAGTTCGCCGATAACATTATTATTTCAGATGACAACCCTCGCAGTGAAGACCCGGCATTGATTGTTAAAGACATGCTGGCAGGTTTAAGTGAGCCTGAAGTCGCCTTTGTTGAACACGATCGCTTTCAGGCGGTTAAGTTTGCTCTAGAGCAGGCGGGTAATAACGACATTATTCTTCTGGCAGGTAAAGGCCATGAGGATTACCAAGTATTGAAAGACAAAACGATCCACTATTCGGATCGAGAGTCAGCACTACAACTTTTAGGTATTTCATAATGATTGATGTATCACTCGAGCAGATCTGCTCAGCGGTGTACGGTCAGCTGATAGAGGCTGGCAAATCGAGCAATAGTTTGATCAATGCGGTTTCTACCGATACTCGCACCGTTGAAGAAGGTGCACTGTTTGTTGCTCTTGTAGGTGAACGTTTTGATGCGCATGATTTTTGTGGTCAGGCTGTTGAGGCCAATGCGAGTGCGTTATTAGTTCAACGAAAACTTGACCTAAATATTACTCAAGTTGTTGTTGAAGACACTAAACTTGCTTTAGGTCAGCTAAGTGCTTGGATCCACAAACAATGTAACGTGCCAACCATGGCGATAACAGGAAGCTGTGGCAAAACGACCGTCAAAGAGATGGTCGCGAGTATTCTACAACAACGTGGCAAAGTGCTGTTTACAGCGGGTAACTTCAATAATGATATCGGAGTACCACTAACCTTGCTGCGCAGTGAACCCAATGACGACTATGCCGTGATAGAACTGGGCGCGAACCACATTGGTGAAATTGCCTATACCACGCAGCTTGTGAAACCACAGGTGGCCTTAGTGAATAACGTTGCTGCCGCGCATCTAGAGGGCTTTGGCTCAATTGATGGTGTTAAACAAGCGAAAGGCGAAATTTTTCAGGGGCTTGCTGCTGGTGATACTGCTATTGTTAACCTAGAGAGCAATGGTGGTGACTTCTGGAAAGATGTGCTTGCAGACAAAAACGTACTGACCTTTTCTGAAAGTGATGACACGGCGGATTACTTTTCGACGAATATTCGCATCAACGAGCAGGGTGAAGCTTGCTTTGATATGCAGACCCCGCAAGGCGCTATCGATGTCGAACTTGGCATTATTGGTCAGCACAATGTAGCCAACGCATTAGCCGCAGCAGCACTGAGCATTCAATTCGGTGCCACGCTTGCAGAAATTAAAAGCGGTTTAGCGAATCTTATCTCAGTTAAAGGCCGAGTTGAGGTTCAACAATTAAGTCAGAATATCAAGCTGATAGATGACAGTTACAACGCCAGTGTACCGGCAATGAAGGCTGCAGCTAAATTGTTGTCGAGCTTCAAAGGTCAGCGTTGGTTGATTTTAGGCAATATGGCTGAGTTAGGCGATGAAAGCCTTGCACTTCACCGTCAAGTCGGTGAATATGCTGCCCCATTCGCTTTTGAGCATGTACTCACTTACGGTGATGATACCAAGGTGATTAGTGAAGTGTGTAACGGCACTCACTTTGCAACGCATGAAGCGATGATCGCGCACATAGAGCAGCACTTGAGCTTGCCAGAAAACGTGCCACATACCTTGTTGGTAAAAGGCGCCAATAGTGCAGGAATGAGTAAAATAGCCGCTGCTTTAAAGGAGAACTTTTCATGATAATTTGGCTTGCAGAGCTACTACAGCCACACTTTTCTTTTTTCCGTTTGTTCGAATACTTATCGTTTCGTGCAATCGCGAGCATTTTGACGGCTTTATGTCTGTCGCTGTGGATGGGACCTCGTTTAATTGAGCGTCTGCAAATGCTGCAAATTGGCCAAGTTGTTCGTAATGACGGCCCAGAATCTCACTTCAGTAAGCGTGGTACACCAACCATGGGTGGTGTGATGATCCTTGCTGCGATCATCATTACGGTCTTACTTTGGGCTGACTTATCAAACCCTTACGTTTGGGCCGTACTTGTCGTGCTAGGCGGTTACGGTGCAGTTGGTTTTGTTGATGATTATCGTAAAGTCGTTCGTAAGAACACTGATGGCTTGATTGCGCGTTGGAAGTACTTCTGGCAATCGGCTATTGCATTGGTTGTGGCGTTTGCTCTGTATGCTCATGGGCAAGACACTGCTGCGACACAATTAGTGGTGCCTTTCTTTAAAGATGTGATGCCACAACTTGGTTTACTGTACATTGTTCTAACTTACTTTGTTATTGTGGGTACCAGTAACGCGGTAAACCTAACTGATGGCCTAGATGGCTTGGCGATTATGCCAACGGTTATGGTTGCTGCGGGTTTTGCTGTTATCGCTTGGGCGACAGGTAACGTTAACTTTGCAGCATACCTACACATTCCATACATCCCATACACCTCTGAACTGGTGGTGGTATGTACTGCTATCGTTGGTGCAGGCCTTGGCTTCCTATGGTTTAACACTTACCCAGCACAAGTATTCATGGGCGATGTTGGCTCTCTAGCACTGGGTGGTGCGTTAGGTGTGATTGCGGTACTCGTTCGTCAAGAGTTGGTACTAGTGATCATGGGTGGTGTGTTTGTAATGGAGACTCTGTCAGTGATTCTGCAGGTGGGCTCTTACAAATTGCGTGGTCAGCGTATTTTCCGCATGGCACCGATTCACCACCACTATGAACTTAAAGGTTGGCCAGAGCCGCGTGTTATCGTGCGTTTTTGGATAATCTCAATGGTATTAGTACTGGTTGGCCTAGCGACACTGAAAGTTCGTTAATCCTGTATGAGCCTCTGAATAGGGGCTCTTTAAAACTATTAAGAGCATCTTGTTTAAATGGAACGTTGGCAAAATATTCAAAATGTAGTGGTTGTGGGGCTCGGTATTACCGGGCTCTCTGTCGTTAAACATCTCGTAAAATATCAGCCCCATACTTGCGTAAAGGTAATTGATACGCGAGAGCTACCACCAGGAAAGGAATCTTTGCCTGAGTCGGTTGAGCTGCATTCTGGAAGCTGGAATAGCCAATGGCTAGCTGAGGCTGATCTGGTGGTTGCTAACCCAGGCATTGCTTTAGCGACACCTGAAATTCAAGATGTGCTTCAAGCGGGTACGCCTGTCGTTGGCGACATCGAGCTGTTTGGTTGGGCTGTAGATAAGCCTGTTGTGGCGATTACTGGTTCAAACGGTAAGAGTACCGTGACTGATCTGACTGGTGTGCTTGCTAAGGCTGCTGGGCTTAATGTTGGCGTTGGCGGCAATATTGGCATTCCTGCCCTAGACCTTCTAGAACTTGATGCGGATTTATATGTCCTTGAACTTTCAAGTTTTCAGTTAGAAACTACATCGAATTTAAAACTTGCCGCTGCGGCATTCTTAAATCTGTCTGAAGATCATATGGATCGCTATCAAGGCATGGCTGATTACCGTGAGGCCAAGTTAAGAATCTTTAATAACGCGCAGTGTGCGACTGTTAATCGTGAAGACAAAGAGACTTACCCTGACCAGACAATGCCATTGTTGACTTTTGGCCTAGATAACCAAGAGTTTGGTGTATCAACGATTGATAGTACTGAGTGGTTGGTCGATCACGGTAAACCTGTCCTTGCTACCCAAGATTTAACATTGGTTGGACGTCACAATGTGGCGAATGCGTTAGTCTCACTTGCACTATTGAAGCAAGTTGGTATCGACTACAGCAAAAGTCTTGATGCTTTGAAGGCCTATAACGGTTTGACGCATCGTTGCCAAGTCGTGGCTGACAAGCGCGAAATCAAATGGGTTAATGACTCCAAAGCAACGAATGTAGCCAGCACATTGGCAGCCCTGTCTGGGTTGGAGTATCAAGGTACGTTATATCTTTTGGTTGGCGGCGTTGGTAAAGGTGCTGACTTTAGTGAGCTTGAACCAGTATTGGCGCAACTTGAGCGTGTTCAGCTGTGTTGTTTCGGTGAAGATGCAGATCAATTCATGCCTCTGCACCCATCGGCACAAAAGTTCGATACCATGCAGCAGATAATCGAATCTATCTCGCCACAGCTGGTGGCTGGAGATATGGTGATGCTGTCTCCGGCGTGCGCAAGCTTCGATCAATTTAATAATTTCATGGCAAGAGGTGATGCGTTCACTGAGCTTGCTCATGAGTATGCTTAACGTGTTGAAGGACTAACATTCGGTGCAAAGAGTCAAAGAGATTAATCAATCCATCTGGCAGTGGCTAAACCGTGCTACTCCCGAGGCGCTTTACGATCGTCAATTGGTGTGGATTGCTCTTGGGCTAATGCTGACAGGTTTGGTGATGGTGACGTCTGCTTCGTTCCCCATCAGTGCTCGTTTAACCGATCAGCCGTTTCACTTTATGTTCCGTCATGCCATCTTCCTTGTATTGGCGTTAGGTGTCTCTAGCGTCATATTGCAAATCCCGATGCAACGCTGGTTTCAATACAGTATGTATCTACTGGGCTTGTCCTTCTTCTTGCTGATTGTGGTATTAGCCGTCGGTAAGTCGGTTAACGGCGCATCGCGTTGGATCCCATTAGGGCTATTTAACTTACAACCCGCTGAAGTTGCCAAGTTATCGCTGTTTATCTTTATGGCGGGCTACTTGGTTCGGAAGCAAGATGAAGTGAGAAAAACCTTCTTCGGTGGTTTTGGTAAACCGATCATGGTATTCGGCGCTTTTGCCGTGCTGCTGCTAGGCCAGCCCGATTTAGGTACTGTGGTCGTAATGCTAGTGACCCTGTTCGGCATGCTATTCATTGCTGGTGCCAAGCTTTCACAGTTTATCGCCTTGATGGTGGCAGGTATTGCCGCGGTCGTCGGTTTGATTGTTATAGAACCTTATCGTGTTCGACGTGTTACCTCATTCTGGGAACCTTGGAACGACCCGTTCGGCAGTGGTTACCAGTTAACTCAGTCATTGATGGCGTTTGGCCGTGGTGATTGGATGGGGCAAGGGCTTGGTAACTCGATTCAAAAACTCGAATACTTACCAGAAGCGCATACCGATTTTGTATTTGCTGTGTTGGCTGAAGAGCTTGGCTTTGTCGGTGTTACCTTAGTATTAATGTTGATCTTCAGCTTGGTGTTAAAAGCCATTCTGATAGGTAAAAAAGCCTTTGAACACGATCAAGTGTTCAGCGGCTATCTGGCTTTTGGTATTGGTATTTGGTTTGCGTTTCAGACGCTTGTTAACGTAGGTGCTGCATCTGGCATCGTTCCGACCAAAGGTCTAACCCTACCGCTAATCAGTTATGGTGGTTCGAGTTTAATTGTTATGTCTGTGGCGGTATCAATGCTGCTGCGCATTGACCACGAATGCCGAATGCAAAAAAAAGAACAAGCTGATAGTCAAAACGAATTAGTAGAATAAGAATCTAACGTGATGAAACAAAACAAAAAACTTTTAGTGATGGCTGGTGGTACTGGCGGTCACGTTTTCCCAGGGTTAGCAGTAGCGAAAAAGCTTCAGCAACAAGGTTGGGAAATTCGCTGGTTAGGCACAGCAGACAGAATGGAAGCGGATTTAGTGCCAAAGCATGGCATTGAAATCGACTTCATCAAAGTGAAAGGCCTGCGTGGTCAAGGCATTAGCAAGTTAATTAAAGCGCCGTTCCAGATTATTAATGCCATACTTCAAGCAAGGCAACACATCAAAGCATGGCAGCCTGATGTGGTACTTGGTATGGGTGGCTACGTGAGTGGCCCGGGTGGTATCGCGGCATGGTTGTCTGGCATTCCAGTGGTTCTCCATGAACAAAATGCAGTGGCAGGTTTAACCAACCAATGGCTGTCTAAGATTGCTAAAAAGGTTTTCCAAGCTTTCCCTGGTGCTTTCCCTACCGCAGAAGTGGTGGGTAACCCAGTACGCGAAGATGTGGTTGCCTTAGCTGAACCCGAGCAACGCATGGCTGAGCGTGATGGTGACATCCGCATCTTGGTTATGGGCGGCAGTCAGGGCGCAAAAATCCTAAACGATACCTTGCCAGTAACGATGGCGCAGCTTGGTGAAGGCTTCACTGTGATGCACCAAGCGGGTAAGAACAATCAACAACAAGTTATTGAGCAATACAAATCACATTCTGTTGGTAATGTTCAAGTGACTGAATTTATTGATGATGTGGCGCAAGCTTATGAGTGGGCAGATCTATTAGTGTGTCGCTCAGGTGCATTAACCGTATCAGAAGTGTCTGCGGCAGGTGTCGGTTCTATCTTCGTTCCGTTTATGCACAAAGACAGACAACAAGCGTTGAATGCCGACCATTTAGTTGAATGTGGCGCAGCGTTAATGATTGAACAGCCTCAACTAACGGCTGATAAGCTAGCGAACACTATCGCGCAGCTTGATAGAAATGAATTAAAAATGATGGCAACAAAAGCTCGTCAAGCCGCCAAGCTTGATGCTGATGTGACCGTCGCTGAAGCGATTAAAGCTTTAGCAAAATAATGAGATTGAATTGATGACGATTGAACATACCCAAGACTTAGCGCAAATCCGTGCAATGGTGCCAGAGATGCGCCGTGTTAAATCTATCCACTTCATTGGTATTGGTGGTGCCGGAATGAGCGGGATTGCTGAAGTCTTGCTAAATGAAGGCTACCAGATCACGGGTTCTGATATTGCTCAAAACCCAGTGACTGATCGTTTAGTTAGCAAGGGTGCGACCGTTTATATCGGTCACCAAGCGAGTAACGTTGCCGACGCAAGTGTGGTGGTTGTTTCAACCGCTATCAACGAAGAAAACCCAGAAATTATTGCAGCTCGTGAAGCGCGCACACCGATCGTTCGTCGTGCAGAAATGCTGGCTGAGCTGATGCGTTTTCGTCACGGTATTGCTGTGGCAGGTACGCACGGTAAAACAACCACGACTGCGCTAGTGACACAGATTTACTCGGAAGCCGGCCTAGATCCAACCTTCGTAAACGGTGGTTTGGTTAAAAGTGCTGGCACTAACGCACGTTTAGGTTCAAGCCGTATTCTTATCGCTGAAGCCGATGAGAGTGATGCTTCATTTTTACATCTGCAACCTATGGTTAGTATCGTAACTAACATTGAAGCGGATCATATGGATACCTACGGCGGCGATTTCGAAACGCTAAAGCAGACATTTATCGATTTCCTACACAACCTGCCGTTCTACGGCCAGGCTGTAATGTGTGTAGATGATCCTGTTGTACGTGAACTTATCCCTCAGGTGAGCCGCCAAGTGATTACTTACGGCTTCTCTGAAGACGCTGATATCCGCATTGAAAACTATGTACAACAAGGTCAGCAAGGCAAGTTTACGGTTGTTCGTAAAGGTAAAGCCAATCTCGATATTACGTTGAACATTCCCGGTCGCCATAACGCACTGAACGCATCAGCGGCGATTGCGGTTGCGACGGAAGATGACATCAGCGATGAAGCGATTCTAAAAGCGATGGCTGGAACGGAAGGCACTGGCCGTCGTTTCGATCACCTTGGTGAATATGAAACGGGTAAGGGTGTTGCAATGCTGGTCGATGATTACGGCCATCACCCAACCGAAGTTGATGTCACCATTCAAGCTGCACGAAGTGGTTGGACTGATAAACGTCTTGTGATGATCTTCCAACCGCACCGTTATAGCCGCACTCGCGATCTGTATGATGACTTCGCGAACGTTCTTGAGCAGGTTGATGTGCTTATTCTGTTAGATGTTTATTCTGCAGGTGAGAAACCTATTGCAGGGGCTGACGGACGCTCGTTAAGTCGAACTATTCGTGGGCGTGGTAAGATTGATCCCATCTTTGTTGCTGATATCAACACGCTGCCATCGGCTTTAGCCAACGTAATTCAAGGCGGTGACCTTGTTTTAACGCAGGGTGCAGGCGATGTTGGTCGAGTGGCGAAGCAGTTGGAATCGTTACAGTTAGACATTAATAAAATGCAGAACGCGTAACAGAATAGCGTCTACATACTGTGGTCGATCGCTCGTTTCTTGCGATTGACCTAAAATTGACCAAAAATCTTATTATCAACGTTTGATAGTTTGATTTTGCTCAGTATAATTCATAGGTTAAAGTAAGTGCTTTTACCTCTATTACGAAGATAGGGAATAGAATTGCGAACCAACGACAGGGAATGCGGGCTTTGGTAGAAAGTACTTTTAGCGAAAACCGCCACCTATTCAGTTTACCGTCGCTCAAGAAACACGCCTTAGGCGGGTCTTTTTTTGTCATGGTATTGCTATTCATTGGGTTTCTTTTCTATACCACACTAACTTGGATGTGGGACGATCAGCGATTGCCTCTCTCCAAAATAGTACTTCAAGGCGACTTAACTTACGTAACCGCTGGTGATGTTCAACATGCCTTTAGCGAGCTAGAGCACATTGGAACCTTCATGTCGCAAGACATCGGTGTGTTGCAAGACAGTTTAGAAGCGTTACCTTGGGTTTCAGTGGTCTCCATTCGTAAGCAGTGGCCAGACACAATAAAAGTATTTTTGACTGAGTACCATGCGGCAGCAATCTGGAACGGTAACATGCTGCTGAATGACGATGGTCAGGTGTTTAATGGTGATATCGGCCTGTTGAAGGGCGATAGAGTTAAGCTTTACGGCCCAGACGGCACCAGCCAAGAAGTGATAGAAAAGTGGCGACAGATAACCCCTTTGATTAACAGTCTAGGGTTAACCGTTACCTCTCTCGTTCTCAATGAGCGTCGCGCTTGGCAAATAATCCTAGATAACGGTATCCGTTTAGAACTAGGTAAAGATTCTTTAGATGAGCGTGTTGAACGCTTCATTTCGCTTTACAACGAACTTGGTAGTAAAGCGAATCAAGTGAGCTACATCGACCTCAGGTATGATACGGGAGCCGCTGTAGGCTGGTTTCCAGAGCAAGAGTTAGAAGAGAGCACAGATGACTAAGACCGCAGATGACAACATAATCGTTGGTCTTGATATAGGCACTGCGACCATATCAGCTCTGGTTGGTGAAATATTGCCTGATGGTCAAATCAATATCATTGGTTCTGGGCAAAGCCCATCCAGAGGTATGGATAAAGGTGGTGTAAACGACCTAGAGTCGGTAGTTAAGTCGGTTCAGCGAGCTATTGATCAAGCAGAGTTGATGGCGGAATGCCAAATCAGCAATGTATTTATCTCGCTATCGGGTAAACATATCGCAAGCCGAATTGAAAAAGGCATGGGCACTATCTCTGATGAAGAGGTGTCTCAAGACGATATGGATCGAGCGATTCATACCGCGAAATCAATTAAAATAGGTGATGAGCAGAGAATTCTGCACGTGATCCCACAAGAATTTACCATTGATTATCAAGAAGGGATTAAGAACCCACTTGGCTTATCTGGTGTTCGAATGGAAGTCAGTGTTCACCTAATTTCTTGCCATAGCGACATGGCGAGAAACATTATTAAAGCTGTTGAACGATGTGGTCTCACAGTAGAACAAATCGTGTTTTCAGGACTTGCCTCAAGCAATGCGGTAATTACTGAAGACGAGAGAGAGCTTGGAGTATGTGTTGTCGATATCGGTGCGGGTACAATGGATATTTCCATTTGGACTGGCGGCGCACTTCGACACACAGAAGTCTTTTCCTACGCAGGAAATGCAGTAACCAGTGATATTGCCTTCGCTTTCGGCACGCCAGTGAGCGATGCTGAAGAGATAAAAGTAAACCATGGTTGCGCTCTGAGTGAACTCGTAAGCAAGGATGACTCTGTTAACGTCCCAAGTGTTGGTGGTCGCCCATCGAGAAGTTTGCAACGACAAACTTTGTCGGAAGTGATTGAACCACGTTACACTGAACTTATGGGTCTCGTTAACCAAACTATTGATACGGTTCAATTACAGCTACGAGATGAAGGTATTAAACACCACCTTGCAGCTGGCGTCGTTCTCACTGGTGGAGCGGCACAAATTGACGGATTGGTAGAGTGTGCGGAACGTGTTTTCCGCAATCAAGTTCGAGTTGGTAAGCCGTTAGAAGTTAGTGGCTTAACTGACTATGTTAAAGAGCCGTATCATTCTACGGCGGTTGGTTTACTTCATTACGCAAGAGATTGTCAGATCAGTGATGAAGGTGATTACAGCGAACCTAAGCGTTCAGCACCTTCTATGTCTGGTTTATTTGGCAAATTGCGTAATTGGATACAAAAAGAGTTTTAACCTGAGTTGCAGGAAAAAACGGAGATAACACATGTTTGAACCGATGATGGAAATGTCTGACGATGCAGTAATTAAAGTCGTTGGAGTTGGTGGCGGTGGCGGTAACGCTGTTGAGCACATGGTACGTGAATCAATCGAAGGCGTAGAATTCATCAGTGTTAACACTGATGCACAAGCACTTCGTAAAACAAGCGTGAGCAGCGTGATCCAAATTGGTGGTGATATCACTAAAGGTTTGGGCGCTGGTGCAAACCCACAAGTAGGCCGTGATGCAGCTCTCGAAGATCGAGAAAGAATTAAAGAAGTTCTAACTGGCGCCGATATGGTATTTATCGCAGCTGGTATGGGCGGTGGGACTGGTACAGGTGCTGCTCCAGTTATTGCTGAAGTTGCGAAAGAGTTGGGTGTGCTGACGGTTGCTGTTGTAACTAAGCCATTTAGCTTTGAAGGCAAAAAGCGTTTAGCGTTTGCTGAGCAAGGTATTGAAGAGCTTTCTAAACATGTGGATTCATTAATTACGATTCCAAATGAAAAGCTACTTAAAGTACTTGGCCGCGGCGTAACTCTGCTAGAAGCTTTCGCAAGTGCCAATGATGTACTTAAAAACGCTGTACAAGGTATCGCTGAGCTAATTACTCGCCCTGGTATGATTAACGTCGATTTCGCGGATGTTCGCACCGTAATGTCTGAGATGGGTCATGCAATGATGGGTAGCGGTATCGCAAAAGGTGAAGACCGTGCTGAAGAAGCTGCTGAAACGGCAATTTCTAGCCCACTACTAGAAGACATCGACCTAGCTGGCGCACGTGGCGTTCTTGTGAACATCACAGCAGGCCTAGATATGCGTCTAGATGAATTCGAAACAGTAGGTAATACAGTTAAGGCATTCGCATCTGATAACGCAACAGTTGTGATTGGTACTTCTCTAGACCCTGATATGACGGATGAAATCCGTGTAACTGTTGTAGCAACAGGTATCGGCACAGAGAAAAAACCAGACATTACATTAGTTGCTGGTGGTAAAGCTAAGGTTGCACCAACTCCTCAACCACAAGTTGCAGCTCAAACTGCACCAAAAGTGGAAGAGAAAGTGGCACAACCATTGCAAGAAAAAACTGAGGTTAAACCTCAAGTTAAGCCGCAGCCAACAACGTCACCTGTTTCTTCAGGTACAGGCGCTAGCCAAAGTGCAGCACCTAAGGCTGAGAAAGAGAGTGGATACTTAGATATTCCAGCATTCTTACGACGTCAGGCTGATTAACAAATACCCAAAATTTGACTATCGTCGAATTAATGGTAAAATTCGCGGTCGGTAAATACTGACCGTGATTTGTAGCACTGATAACGAGGCAAGCAGATGATCAGACAACGTACTCTGAAAGAAATTGTGAAAACAACTGGTGTGGGTCTCCACTCTGGTCGTAAAGTCACACTTACTCTTCGCCCGGCAGCTGCAAATACAGGTATTGTTTATCGTCGTACAGATGTAAATCCACCTGTAGATTTCCCAGCTGATCCAGCGTCAGTTCGTGACACTATGCTATGTACAGCTCTTGTTAATGACGAAGGCGTACGTATCTCTACAGTGGAACACCTTAACGCAGCTTTAGCGGGTATGGGCATCGACAACATTATTGTTGAAGTCGATGCACCTGAGATCCCAATTATGGATGGTAGCGCAAGCCCATTCGTATACTTGCTACAGCAAGCGGGTGTAGAAACACTGAATGCAGCGAAGCGTTTTATTCGTATCAAAAAGCCTATCCGTTTTGAAGATGGCGATAAGTGGGCAGAATTTGTTCCATTTAACGGCTTCCGTATGGACTTTGAGATCGACTTTAACCACCCAGCTATTGAATCTGATGAGCAACGTTTGTTGTTTGATTTCTCTTCACAAGGTTTTGTGAAAGAAATTTCTCGCGCTCGTACTTTCGGCTTCATGCGCGACATTGAGTATCTACAATCTCAAAACCTAGTACTTGGCGGTAGCTTTGATAATGCTATCGTACTGGACGAATACCGAATTCTTAATGAAGAAGGTCTACGTTTTGACAATGAGTTCGTAACTCATAAAGTACTAGACGCGATTGGTGACTTGTACATGTGTGGACACGCTATTATTGGTGAGTTCCGTGCATACAAATCAGGTCACGGCCTAAACAACCAACTACTACGTGCAGTACTTGCTGACGCAGAAGCTTGGGAATGGGCAACATTCGAAGAAGAAGTAGGCTCTCCTGTTGCATTTGCTGAGCCAGGAATGGTTCTAGCGTAATTGTTGTTTACAGCAATATAAGATTTCGAAAACCAGGTCATTGACCTGGTTTTTTTGTATCTATTTTCCAGATACAGTGTCGTCAACATCCGAAAGTTGTCTCCCAATGAGCTGCAGTCTGGCTAATCCATCAGCAATTAGAAAGAAAAGTTCCAAGCACATCAAACAAATGGGGTTATAAATGGTTGTTGGTGTGAAAATTACTTACACTAAAGGGCATTAATTTTAACTCAAGCCTTGAAAACTCTACTCTCAAGTACAATATCAAAGATACTAGATTTATCTCAGTATCCTTGGTTAGTAACTGAAGACTAGTTCATAGCTAGTAGAGACACTGACGGCATTTAAAATAGATCGCGGACGATCTGAGAACGAAGAGATTCCAAGCACATGATTACTAAGCTGCTGACAAAGGTAATTGGCAGTCGCAATGACAGAACACTGCGCCGCCTTAGAAAAATTGTAAAAGAAATTAATAACTACGAACCAACGTTTGAAGCTCTTTCAGACGAAGAGCTAAAAGCAAAAACGGTTGAGTTTCGTGAGCGCTTAGATAAAGGTGAATCGCTAGACCAACTTCTACCTGAAGCATTTGCTACGGTACGTGAAGCGTCTAAGCGTGTTTACGGCATGCGTCACTTTGACGTGCAAATGATTGGTGGCATGGTTCTAAATGCTGGCCAAATTGCAGAAATGCGTACTGGTGAAGGTAAGACTCTTACAGCAACCCTACCAGCTTATCTTAACGCCCTACCTAGCAAAGGTGTTCACGTAGTAACGGTGAACGACTACCTAGCGAAGCGTGATGCGGAAACAAACCGCCCATTATTTGAATTCCTTGGTATGACTGTTGGCGTAAACGTGCCAAACATGGCTCCACCAGAGAAGAAAGAAGCGTACCAAGCGGATATCCTATACGGAACAAACAACGAGTTTGGCTTCGATTACCTACGTGACAACATGGCTTTCCGTGCTGAAGATCGTGTTCAACGTGAGCGCTTCTTTGCTGTTGTCGATGAGGTTGACTCAATCTTAATCGATGAAGCTCGTACTCCACTTATTATCTCTGGCCCAGCTGAAGATAGTTCAGATCTTTACACGCGTATTAACACGTTGATCCCTAACCTTGAGCGCCAAGATAAAGAAGATTCTGAAGAGTACCGTGGTGAAGGTCACTACACCTTGGACGAGAAATCGAAACAGGTTCACCTGACTGAAAACGGTCAAGAATTTGTAGAAGAGCTAATGGTCAAAAACGGCCTGATGGAAGAGGGTGACACGCTTTACTCTCCAACTAATATCAGCCTATTGCACCATGTTAATGCAGCGCTGCGTGCACACGTACTGTTTGAGAAAGACGTCGACTACATCGTTACTGAAGAAGGCGAAGTGGTTATCGTTGATGAACATACTGGTCGTACTATGCCAGGTCGTCGTTGGTCTGAAGGTTTACACCAAGCTGTTGAAGCTAAAGAAGGTGTGAAGATTCAGAATGAAAACCAGACGCTAGCATCGATTACATTCCAGAACTTCTTCCGTCTATACGAAAAACTGTCAGGTATGACAGGTACAGCCGATACAGAAGCTTTCGAATTTCAGTCTATCTACGGCCTAGAAACAGTGGTTATCCCAACCAACAAGCCTATGGTTCGTAACGATATGCCAGATGTGGTTTATCGTACCGAAGAAGACAAGTTCAATGCGATCATTGAAGACATCAAAGACCGTGTAGCTGCTGGTCAGCCATCATTGGTTGGTACGGTTTCTATCGAGAAGTCTGAACTACTGTCTAACGCACTGAAAAAAGCAAAAATTAAGCACAGCGTTCTAAATGCTAAATTCCACGAAATGGAAGCAGAGATCGTTGCACAAGCTGGTATGCCGAGTGCGGTAACTATCGCAACTAACATGGCTGGTCGTGGTACCGATATCGTATTAGGTGGTAGCTGGCAGGCACAAGTTGAGAAGCTAGAGAATCCAACCAAAGAGCAGATCGAGAAGATCAAAGCTGACTGGAGAGTAATCCACGATAAAGTGCTTGAGTCAGGTGGTCTGCACATCATTGGTACTGAGCGTCATGAATCTCGCCGTATCGACAACCAGCTACGTGGTCGTTCTGGTCGTCAAGGTGATGCGGGTTCTTCTCGTTTCTACCTATCAATGGAAGATTCTCTGCTACGTATCTTCACATCGGATCGTATGGCTGGTCTTATCCAAAGTGGTATGGACGAAGGCGAAGCGATCGAATCTAAGATGCTTTCTCGCTCAATTGAAAAAGCACAACGTAAAGTTGAAGGTCGTAACTTCGATATTCGTAAGCAGCTTCTTGAGTACGATGATGTAGCCAATGACCAACGTAAAGTGGTTTATGAGCTTCGTGATGAACTGATGAGCTCTGACGATATCAGCGAGATGATCGAACACAACCGTGAAGATGTATTGGCATCAGTGATTGATGAATACATCGCACCTCAGTCTCTTGAAGATATGTGGGATATCGCGGGTCTGCAAGATCGTCTGAAGAATGACTTCGATCTAGACTTTGATATTCAAGGTTGGCTAGACGAAGACGACAAGCTTTATGAAGAAGCATTGCGTGAGCGTATTCTTGCTATGGCGGTTGATTCGTACAAACAGAAAGAAGAAGTGGTTGGTGCTCAAGTACTGCGTAACTTCGAGAAATCTGTGATGCTACAAACGCTAGACGGCCTTTGGAAAGAGCACTTGGCTGCGATGGATCACCTTCGTCAAGGTATCCACTTACGTGGTTATGCTCAGAAGAACCCGAAACAAGAGTACAAGCGCGAGTCGTTTGAACTGTTTGAAGGCCTACTAGATGTACTGAAAACAGACGTTGTTACCATCCTTTCTAAAGTGCGCGTTCAGCAACAAGAAGAAGTTGAAAAGATGGAAGCTCAACGTCAAGCTCAAGCTGAAGAAGCGGCGCGTCGTGCACAAGCGCAACATGCAACAGCTGAAAACCAGCTAGCTGACGATGAAGCTGAAGCGGCATCTCCACAAACGGTAGTGCGTGACGAGCGTAAAGTTGGCCGTAACGAGCCATGCCCATGTGGTAGCGGTAAGAAGTACAAGCAGTGTCACGGTAAAATCGCGTAAGTTTAATGAATCGTTGCTGTAGCGCATGATAGCTGCGTTGGTGGTACTCACTTACAGTCGTAAGCTCCGTGCCACCGCCTTGCTCTCATACACTACAACTTAGCTTCATAAAACTGACAAATAGAATATAAAGAGTCGCTTAGGCGGCTCTTTTTGTATGTAAATTTCATGGCTTACTTTGTTACGCAAGGAAGTTGTCATTCCCTATAGCGAGGAGTGAGCGTAGTAGGGAATCTTGTTTAGTTAGGCTCGCGTAGTTTTAGATCCCCAACTCAGTCGTTCCTCTTTCTTGAGGATGACGTATTTAGGGACTATGTGAGTTCAGCGTTTTATTAAGGAACACCATCAATGAAAAGAATCCATATCGTAGCGGGTATTATCTTCAATCAAGATAAGTCACAGGTCTTTATCACTAAGCGTCCAGATGACAAGCACAAAGGTGGCTTCTGGGAATTTCCAGGTGGCAAGGTTGAAGAGGGCGAAACTATTGAGCAAGCGATGACTCGCGAGCTTGATGAAGAGGTCGGTATCAAGGTGACCGAGCAGTCTCTGTTTGAGCATCTTGAATTTGATTACACGGATAAGTCACTTAAGTTCGATTTCATTCTCGTGACTGATTTTGAAGAGCAGCCTTATGGTAAAGAAGGTCAGCAAGGTGAATGGGTAAGCCTAGAATCATTGAATCAATACGCCTTCCCAGAGGCAAATGTGCCAATTTTAGAGCGAGTAATAAAAGAGTTTTCGTAATTGCTAGCCTGAGTTTGAGATTGTTGTTAGTTTAAAGAGATTAATCGATTGAACGTTGCTGCAAGAGATAAGTGGCAACGGTAACCAAAACAATGGAGATATTCGCAGTGGTAAGAATTGCAATTGCAGGAGCAGCGGGCCGCATGGGCCGCAACTTGGTGAAAGCCGCTCATCATAATTCAGAAGCAAGTGTTGGAGCTGGTTCAGAGCGTCCAGAGTCATCTTTGGTCGGCGTAGATGTCGGCGAGTTATGCGGTGAAGGTCGTTTTGATGTTGCTTTAGTCGATGATTTGTCTAAAGCCATCGAAGAGTTTGATGTGATTGTCGATTTTACTGCCCCTGTTAGCACATTAGCGAATATTGAACTTTGTAAACGTCACGGTAAAAAACTGATCATCGGTACAACGGGCTTCTCTGAAGAAGAGAAGCAGGTGATTGATGCTGCTTCAAAAGAGATGGCTATCGTAATGGCACCTAACTACAGCGTTGGTGTGAACCTGGTCTTTAAGCTGCTAGAGAAGGCCGCTAAAGTGATGGGCGATTACTGTGATGTCGAGATCGTTGAGGCTCATCACCGTCATAAAGTCGATGCACCGTCAGGTACTGCGATTGGTATGGGCGAAGCTATTGCGGGTGCTATGGGCAATGAGCTGAACGATGTAGCTGTATGGTCACGCGAGGGTATTACTGGCGAGCGCACTAAAGATGAGATTGGTTTCGCGACGATTCGTGCCGGTGACATTATTGGTGAACACACCGCTATGTTTGCTGATATCGGTGAACGAGTGGAAATTACCCATAAAGCTACTGATCGAATGACCTTTGCTAATGGCGCAATCAAGGCCGCGGTTTGGTTAAATGATAAACCAGCAGGCTTTTATACCATGACGGATGTGCTTGGTTTGAATGACCTATAAATAGATATTTATGCGCTGGCAATTGCCGGCGCTTTCTTTATTTGGTGCATTTTCCTTAGTAATCTCACTTCTCCGATCTTCCTTCTACTTTCTTCTTATCGCCTTTTTGACTCCATTTCTATGCTGTTTATGTGGTCTTTAGTGTGTTTTTTGTTTTAGATCTTTAAATTGTCATGTTTTCTCTTGGTGTTTATCGATTGCGTTTTGTTGCTGATATTTTTATCACTCTATGGTTGGCTAAAATGAGGAGTGAAAATTAGAAAATCGTAATATTCGAGCTAAATGCGCATGAAAGTTGAACTTTTGGAGCTTTGAGGGGGTAAATTGAATTAGTCCTTACAAATGTTTAATTTCTTTTGAGTTAAATGTTGACACCTATCACGCAGATCACTAAAATACCGCCAATTTGTCTAATTTCCATAAACACGCAGTTTTTGGTGTTGCAGGAAGGTAGATTTGCAAATTAAATCAATTTTAATGCATTTTTATTTCTGGAGGTTGTCTTGAAGAAGTCAGCACTACTCGTCCTAGAAGATGGGACAGTATTTCACGGTGAAGCCATTGGCGCTGTAGGTTCTGCAGTTGGTGAAGTCGTTTTTAATACCTCGATGACGGGGTACCAAGAAATCCTCACTGATCCTTCCTATTCTCAACAAATCGTTACCCTTACTTACCCTCACATTGGCAATACCGGAACCAATTCCGAAGACGAAGAATCTTCTTCAATCCACGCTCAAGGCCTTGTGATTCGCGATCTCCCTCTAATCGCTTCTAACTTCCGTAATGAACAATCCCTTTCTGATTACCTTAAGTCGCAAAACGTTGTTGGTATCGCTGATATCGATACTCGTAAGCTGACGCGTATTCTTCGTGAAAAAGGCGCACAGAACGGTTGTATCGTAGCTGGCTCTTCAGTAAACGATGGAAACCTAGACGAAGCTCTAGCTCTTGCTAAAGCAAAAGAATTCCCTGGCCTGAAAGGTATGGACCTTGCGAAAGAAGTTACAACAAAAGAAGCGTATCAATGGAAACAAGGTTCGTGGACGCTTACGGGTGGACTTCCTGAAGCGAAAGCAGACTCAGAATTGCCATACCACGTTGTTGCTTATGACTTCGGTGCAAAACGAAACATCCTACGAATGCTTGTTGACCGCGGCTGCCGCCTAACGGTTGTTCCTGCTGAGACTTCAGCTGAAGAAGTACTTGCTCTGAACCCAGACGGTGTTTTCCTTTCAAATGGCCCTGGTGACCCAGAACCATGTACTTACGCAATTGAAGCGACAAAAGTGTTCCTAGAAAAAGGCTTACCAATCTTCGGTATCTGTCTAGGTCACCAGATTCTTGCTCTTGCGTCAGGCGCTAAGACAGTGAAGATGAAGTTTGGTCACCACGGCGCAAACCACCCGGTTAAAGATTTAGATCGTGATGTTGTGATGATTACTTCGCAAAACCACGGCTTTGCTGCTGACGAAGAAACCCTTCCAGAGACACTACGTGCAACGCACAAATCACTATTTGATGGTTCTCTACAAGGTATTCACCGTACAGACAAACCAGCATTCAGCTTCCAAGGTCACCCTGAAGCAAGCCCAGGTCCAGAAGACGCAGCGCCGTTATTCGACCACTTTATTGAACTAATCAAACAGCACACAGCGTAATTCGGAGTAGTAGACAATGCCAAAACGTACTGACATTAAAAGTATTCTTATTCTAGGTGCTGGCCCGATCGTTATCGGCCAAGCATGTGAGTTCGATTACTCTGGTGCTCAAGCTTGTAAAGCGCTTCGCGAAGAAGGTTACCGAGTTATTCTTGTAAACTCGAACCCAGCGACAATCATGACTGACCCAGACATGGCAGATGCAACTTACATCGAGCCTATCCAATGGGAAGTTGTGCGTAACATCATCGCTAAAGAGAAGCCTGATGCAGTTCTACCTACTATGGGTGGCCAAACTGCATTGAACTGTGCTCTAGACCTAGAAAAGCACGGCGTTCTTGAAGAGTTCGGTGTTGAAATGATTGGTGCAACGGCTGACGCTATCGATAAAGCAGAAGACCGTTCACGCTTCGATAAAGCAATGAAAGCAATTGGCCTTGAGTGTCCAACTGCTGATACAGCGAAAACGATGGAAGAAGCTTACAAAGTTTTAGACATGGTTGGCTTCCCTTGTATCATTCGTCCATCGTTCACGATGGGTGGTACTGGTGGCGGTATCGCTTACAACAAAGAAGAATTTGAAGAAATCTGTCGTCGTGGTTTGGATCTATCTCCAACTAATGAACTTCTTATCGATGAATCACTTATCGGTTGGAAAGAGTACGAGATGGAAGTGGTTCGTGACAAAAACGACAACTGCATCATCGTATGTGCGATTGAAAACTTCGACCCAATGGGTATTCACACAGGTGACTCAATCACTGTGGCTCCAGCTCAAACGCTGACAGATAAAGAATACCAACTAATGCGTAACGCATCTCTAGCAGTACTGCGTGAGATTGGTGTTGAAACAGGTGGTTCAAACGTACAGTTTGGTATCAACCCGAAAGATGGCCGTATGGTTATCATCGAAATGAACCCACGTGTATCTCGCTCTTCTGCACTAGCATCTAAAGCAACAGGTTTCCCAATCGCTAAGATTGCAGCGAAACTGGCTGTTGGTTTCACGCTAGACGAGCTAATGAATGACATCACTGGCGGCGCAACTCCAGCATCATTCGAACCAACAATCGACTACGTAGTAACTAAGATTCCTCGTTTTAACTTCGAGAAGTTTGCAGGTGCTAACGACCGCCTAACGACGCAAATGAAGTCGGTTGGTGAAGTTATGGCTATCGGCCGTAACCAACAAGAATCTCTACAAAAAGCACTTCGCGGCCTAGAAGTTGGCGCGACTGGTTTTGACGAAATGGTAGACCTAGACGCACCAGATGCTCTAACGACTATCCGTCACGAACTTAAAGAAGCTGGCGCAGAGCGTATTTGGTACATCGCTGACGCATTCCGTGCTGGTATGTCGGTAGATGGTGTATTCAACCTAACGCAAATCGACCGTTGGTTCCTAGTTCAAATCGAAGACATCGTTAAGCTAGAGCAAGAACTTAAAGCGAAAGGCTTTGCTGGTCTAAATAAAGACGAGCTAAACAAGCTTAAGCGTAAAGGTTTTGCTGATGCGCGCCTATCTAAGATTCTAGGTGTAGCGGAAAGCGAAATCCGTCGTCTACGTGACCAATACGATATCCACCCGGTATACAAGCGTGTAGATACGTGTGCAGCTGAGTTCTCTTCAGATACGGCTTACATGTACTCATCTTACGATGACGAGTGTGAAGCAAACCCAACAGACAAAGAAAAAATCATGATTCTAGGCGGCGGTCCAAACCGTATCGGCCAAGGCATTGAATTTGACTACTGTTGTGTACACGCATCACTAGCGCTACGTGAAGATGGCTACGAAACTATCATGGTTAACTGTAACCCTGAGACAGTTTCTACAGACTACGATACGTCTGACCGTCTGTACTTCGAACCAGTAACTCTGGAAGACGTACTAGCAATCGCTCGTGTTGAGAAGCCAAAAGGCGTTATCGTTCAGTACGGTGGTCAAACGCCACTTAAACTGGCACGTGCTCTTGAAGCTGCTGGCGTACCAATCATCGGTACTAGCCCAGACGCAATCGACCGTGCAGAAGACCGTGAGCGTTTCCAAGTTGCTGTAGACCGTCTAGGCCTACTTCAACCAGAAAACGCGACAGTAACAACAATGGAGCAAGCGGTAGAGAAATCTCGTGAAATCGGCTTCCCACTGGTTGTACGTCCTTCTTACGTACTTGGTGGTCGTGCGATGGAAATCGTATACGACGAGCAAGACCTACGTCGCTACTTCAACGAAGCAGTTAGCGTATCAAACGAATCTCCAGTACTACTTGATAGCTTCCTAGATGACGCTGTTGAAGTAGACGTAGATGCGATTTGTGACGGTGAGCGCGTTGTAATCGGCGGTATTATGGAGCACATCGAGCAAGCGGGTGTTCACTCTGGTGACTCAGCATGTTCTCTTCCTGCATACACGCTAAGCCAAGAAATCCAAGACGTAATGCGCGAGCAAGTTGAAAAGCTAGCGTTCGAGTTGGGTGTTCGTGGTCTGATGAACACGCAGTTTGCTGTTAAGAACAATGAAGTGTACCTAATCGAGGTTAACCCTCGTGCAGCACGTACGGTTCCATTCGTATCTAAAGCAACTGGTGCGCCAATCGCTAAGATTGCCGCTCGTGTAATGGCGGGTCAATCTCTAGAGTCTCAAGGCTTTACGAAAGAAATCATCCCACCTTACTACTCAGTGAAAGAAGTTGTACTTCCATTCAACAAGTTCCCTGGTGTTGACCCACTGTTAGGCCCAGAAATGCGCTCTACTGGTGAAGTTATGGGTGTTGGTGCGACGTTCGCAGAAGCATACTCTAAAGCTGAATTGGGTTGTGGTAACATCTACCCAGAAGGCGGTCGTGCACTTCTTTCTGTTCGCGAAGGCGACAAAGAGCGTGTTGTTGACCTAGCATCTAAACTATCTAAGCTTGGTTACCAGCTAGACGCAACTCACGGTACTGCGGTTATCCTTGGCGAAGCGGGCATCAACCCACGTCTAGTAAACAAGGTACACGAAGGTCGTCCTCACATTCTTGACCGTATCAAGAACAACGAGTACACGTACATCGTGAACACTGCAGCTGGCCGTCAAGCGATTGAAGATTCTAAAGTTCTTCGTCGTGGTGCACTTGCTGAGAAAGTTAACTACACGACTACGCTAAACGCTGCATTCGCGACTTGTATGGCGCACACTGCAGACGCGAAAACGTCAGTAACTTCAGTTCAAGAGCTACACGCTCAGGTTAAAGCTTCTCAAGCTTAATCGCCTAAAGTGTATCGCTGATAAGCGGATATAAATGCTCAAAGCCCACTCTTCGGAGTGGGCTTTTTTATGTCTGTTATTCCGCGGTAACTTAATGATGAATATTTGGAATAGGTTAGAATCTTGTGTTTCGTTATTGCTCGTCTGCCGTGAGTGGTAACTTGTCGCTACACAGGACTTTAAGGCGTTGGGTATATGGAAATCACTCTAGAAATATTGGCTATCTTGTTTGTTGTTGCAACGGCAGCAGGCTTTATTGATGCAATGGCTGGCGGCGGTGGGTTACTGACTCTACCTGCATTGCTAGCGGCTGGAGTTCCACCGACGCAGGCATTGGCAACTAACAAACTCCAAAGCTCATTTGGCAGCTTCTCTGCGAGTTGGTATTTCGTGCGCAACGGTATCGTCAGCATCAAAGAGATGCGCCTTGCTATCTTTTGTACCTTTATTGGCTCTGCAATTGGCGCTGAGTTAGTCCAGCACATTGATGCGAGCCTACTGACCAGTGTTATCCCACTGCTGCTTATCGCTATCTCTCTCTATTTCCTGTTGGCCCCCCAAACTAGAGCGTCTGAAGGAAAACAGAAGATCTCTGAGGCCATGTTTGCTCTGTGTATTGGTGGCGGCGTGGGTTTCTATGATGGCTTTTTTGGCCCAGGAACAGGTTCTATCTTCACCGTCTGCTTTGTTGCTATTGGTCACTTCTCGTTAGTCGATGCTACGGCGCGTACTAAAGTACTTAACTTTACCTCGAATATCGCTGCCTTAATTTTCTTTATTTTGGCTGGTTTGCCTATTTGGGAGTTGGGATTAGTGATGGCGGTCGGTGGATTTATGGGCGCTCAGCTTGGCGCTAAAGTGGTGGTGACAAAAGGGCAAAAATGGATTCGCCCCCTTGTGATCGTGATGTCGATGCTAATGGCGTCTAAACTGCTTTGGGAACAGCATCAACAATGGATTCTATCAGTGTTTTAACTCGTGGAGACTGGTAACTATTTGGTCTGACACAGATATGAATCGGCCGAATCAAGCCTGCTAATTCGGTGAAGCTATACAGATATTGAGGCTCAATATTGAGTGTTTTTACGATAGAGAGCGGTATTAACGCTGGCCCAGTCCCGCCCAATGCAAGTTGAGCCGCTGCTGTGTAGGCATCCATCTCCATCAAGGGTTTGATACCAAACTTCTCTAATACAGAAAGTTGATAAGAATTGGCAGGGTTGGTCATGTCGTTAGTGATGACCATTGGAGGAAGCTCCGTTAGCGGTGACTTACTCACTATGTAAAACGGCTCATCAAATAGATGGAAGGTCATCAACCCATGATGCGGTGGCAGTAAGCCAGCACACAACCCCAAGGTCGCCTTACCAGATTGCACTCGCTCTATGATTCTCGGCGTGTGGTTGGTGGTAATGGTGATGTACTTATCTTGCTGGATGAACTGGCCCATCATCTCACCTAAATAACCGGCTATCAGAGACTTAGAGCTGTCTAGGGTGATGAGAGTAGTATCTTCCAACTCTTGCTGTTCATAAATAAGCCCGCGAAGTTCATTGAATGTCGGGCCAATACTCTCTATTAATGCTATCGCATCTGGCGTGAGTTTTATCTGTCGGCCACTCGGTTCAATGAGCTTTTTACCTAGCTTCTTTTCTAAATTCGCAATCCGTTTGCTGACCGCTGATTGGCTGATATAAAGCAAACTGCCTGTGCGGCTCATGGTCTTTGCTTTACTCAATACCAGTAGAGTTTCGATTCCTTCGAGTAGCATTGGGTTATATTCATGAAATTTGGGAATGATTGTTTCAACTTACCTCAAACAACATTCATTCTCTAGTCTTGAAACTAAAGCTTTGAACCAAGTTAGGTATTTTTAGCTATGCTCGCACGTGTAGCGCGAGAGCATAATAATTGTGTTGGGGAGCTCAAATTAAGAAAGGCTCCTTTACGGAGCCTTTCACTTTGTAACGTTAGCTTATTTGATGGCGAAGGTCGGCAATGATAAATGCCAACGAATAGCGCCAAGCCTTATCAATAGTGTTGAGAACACGCCGGCCAGAAATGCAGTTTCTGAATCGTGCCCCATGCTGATCGCCATGGTATGGAAAGTACCACCAATGATACAAGCGGTCGCGTAGACTTCACTTCTTAGAATCATAGGCACTTCACGGGCAAGTACGTCGCGGATAATACCGCCACCGCAGCCGGTGATGACACCCATGATGATCGCCACTAGTGCTGAATCTTGATAGATAAGTGCTTTTTCTACACCAATGCCAACAAACACCGCTAGGCCAATCGCATCACATACCGGCAATATCCACCAAGCCAGACGTTTCGGGCGTCTTACAATAATCATGGTCAGCAAACAGGTGATGATGATGACCCAAAGGTAGGTGGTATCGGTGATCCAAAACACGGGAGTTGCACCCAATGCCATGTCACGAATTGTGCCGCCGCCAATCGCGGTTACACTGCCTAGAACGGCGACGCCAAAGGGATCCATCTTAAGACGGCCAGCGACAAATACGCCTGAGACGGCAAAGATGGCAGTGCCAAATAAATCGATAATATAAAGCAGCATGGAGTCCATGATACTGGTGCTCTTATAGTTAAAATTGTAGGGACAGGTCGGTGGCGAATTGTACGAAAAAACGCAGCAAATAGTTAGTGATTTTGCCTAGCTCTATCAAAGAAATCGCACACTTGTTGGATCGCTTTCAAAGTTCTCGTTGTCGGGCGATTAATCCAGTCAGAATTGAGGGACAAAATCTGATTTTGAGCGACAGCTGGGATCTCATCTTCCCATGTTTGCCACATGGTTCCATTCTCAATCGCGTGCTGAGAAGTGAAGATTACTTGCGGTTTTCTTAATACAACTTGTTCAATACCAACTTGCGGATAGGGAGAGGCGCTGTCTTCAAAAATATTGTGGCCACCACAAAACTCAAACACCTCACTTGGCCAGTGTCCTTGAGCAACAGTGATGATCGGCTTTTCACTGAGCTGGTAGAAGTAGTTTACTGGCTCGGCATCTTTGTATTCTAGTCTCAACGCGTTGAGCTGCTCTCTGTATTGCTGAGCGTTATTTTCGCCAATGCTTGGATCGCTAGCGTATTCGCTCAGTTGTTCAATATTGGTTGCGATACTGTCTAGGCTTTTGGTCTTGGAGTAGTAAATATTAAAACCAAATTGCTCTAGTTTCGCGAGCTCTCTGGGCGGGTTTCCCGCTGGCCACGCAAGAATCAAATCAGGCTGAAGTGCGATGATCTTCTCAACCTTGATACCTTGATAGTTTGCCACTTTTTCAAGCTTATCGGCTTGTGGTGGGTAATCACTTCGTTCACTTACGGCAACAAGGTTGTTGCCTAAACCAGCGCTGTACGCGAGTTCAGTGGCATGAGGAGCAAGGCTGACCACGCGTTGAGCCGGCTGTACTTGTTCTTGAGTCAGTGGTACTTCTTCTGCAAATGATAAAGGCAGCCATAAGCTGGAAGACAAAATAGTAAGGCTTGTAACAAGTGCTGAAGATTCCACTCTAAATCCCTTGGTGAATAAATAGTAAGGCTAGGCTTTGTAAAAAGATCCAGATAGCGATGCGACCAAAGAGTAGTTTCTGAACCTGAGATAGATGCAGAGCTGACGGTGCGATTCTTCCGCCTAATTTTGCGCGAATGGCTTTAGTGTTGTCGTAAATCGCAGGGCCACCCAATGATAGTTCAAGCTTGTTGCCAACAGCCGTGATCAACCAGGCTGGGCCGGGTAGTGGCCAAGAGCGACTTTGGACTAACATCATCTTAAATGTGTGCGTTGCTTTATCACCACATACGATCATCAAAGCAAACAAACGCATCGGTATAAATTCGAGAATCGCGACTATCTTGATCGCCGTTGAGCCGAACGGAGAAAATTGCTTGCGACTTGGCGACCAAGCTCGAGCTAACTCGACCACAAGGCGATACATTAACGCAGCGATTCCACCACCAATGGCGTACCAGAAAAACACACAAACTACGTTACGAGCGTAACCCATGATGATGGTTTCTGTGGCGGCTTTGCCGAGGCCAAGTGACGAAAGTGATTCGGTTTGACGATTGACAATCGGAGCCAGTAACTGACGAGCGGCCGCTTTATCTTCTCGGCCAAGTGCTTTGATCAGTTGGTTAGCCAGCTTTTCATTATTGCGCCAATCAATCGCGAGTAATAACAGTGCCAATTCAAACAGTTGAGATTGCCAAACCAACGATTGCAGTGCCAAGAGAATAACCAGAGTTGGCAGTACCATTAACCCCCAAGCTAATGTACCTGAGATTAAGCTTTGGGAATAGTTGTGGTTGTTATTAACCTTGCTTGCTAAAAGCTCAGCAAACTTATGCCATAAGGTCGTGGGGTGTGCGGCATGGGGGATAGGTAAAATTAAATGAAAAAGCAGTGCTCCCCACATCACAAGGAGCACGCCATTTGCAAATACCTGATCAAACAGTGTTTGCATGTCTAGTCGCTTACTTTAGTAGGGCAACCATCTTGATAACCATTTCAGAAGAGCTTTGCGCTGCTAGTGGCAGGAACTCTTCGAAGCTCATTGGTGATTCTTTGTCTGCAACATCAGAGATTGCACGAACAACCACGAATGGTACTTGGAATTGGTGACAAGCTTGAGCGATAGCCGATGCTTCCATCTCTACAGCTACCACTGATGGGAAGTGCTTACGGATGAACTCTTGGCGTTCTGCTGTACAAACAAATGCGTCGCCAGTACAGATAAGACCGCGAACGGCATGCTTGTCTTCCATTTGTGCTAGTGCTTGTTCAGCAACAGCCATCAGTTTGTCGTCAGCTTTGAACGCTGCAGGTTGACCTGCCATTTGGCCGATTTCGTAACCGAAAGCTGTAACGTCTGCATCGTGGTGTCGAACTTCAGTTGAGATAACCACATCGCCAAGGTTCAGTGTTGAATCAAAACCGCCAGCAGAGCCCGTGTTCAGAACGGCATCTGGTTGGTATTCGCTTAGTAGGATTGAAGTACCAACAGCCGCTGCTACTTTACCAATGCCAGATTGAAGCAAAACAACGTCAACACCATTTAGCTGACCAGAGAAAAAGGTACAACCGCCTTTATTAACTTCAGTAATGTCTGAAATTGCTGCTTTTAGGATCGCAACTTCTTGCTCCATTGCGCCAATGATGCCGATTTTCATGTGTAGTCTCTTAATAAATAATATTTGAACAGTAGAGCGAAATTGTAGCATGGATAAGAAGTGTCGAGCGACTGCCCAGAGGCACTTCTCATCCGAATAGTAGCGATTTATCTGCGTATTCTTTTATCTATTTGATTAGGCCTTCGCTTTTCAAGCTAGCACGAAGTTGTTCAGCTCGTTTTCGGTTTACGCCAAAATCAGAATGGCCAGTACGAGACTCTGAACGCACGATCAGTTTGCCATCCGTGATTTTAAGTTCTAAGTCATCGACAAAACGCATGATGCGCGAAGTACATTCAACACGCAGATAATCTTCTGTTTTACTCGCGGTTTTTGATCCCGGTAAGGTTAGCGCAACCTGCTCAATCGCATCTAAGCTCGCTGAATCTGACAACTCAAACGCGGCCAATGCATGTTGCTCACGATCATCTTGAGTTGATACGCAGTTTGGTTTGTCTCCACAAGGTGATGAAGTTCTGTCTTTCATGTCCGTGATTCCTTGGCTGCAAGCGGTTAACGTTAAAAGTGATAACGAGAGGAGAGCTGCTTTTTTCATAATGTTTCCTATGGCGTTGTTTTAATTGTAGTTATAGGTATTGGCTTGTTTGCGATTGTTTTACGTATTTTTCGATATGCTTGTGATAAACGTATCTAATTCAAAAAAGGATCCATCATTGGATCCCTTTTTTATAGTAACGGCCTGAGTAATAAAGGAAACCTTAGATTAGTCACACTTCTAGGTAGTCCAAGATCCCTTCTGCGGCTTTACGGCCTTCATCGATAGCGGTCACCACTAAGTCAGATCCTCGAACCGCATCGCCACCTGCAAATATCTTGCTGTTGGTGGTTTGGTATTGAAACTCTTGTTTGTTAGGAGCCTTGATGCGACCCCACTGATCGAGCTCCACACCGAAAGGTTCTAGCCATTCCATCGTATGAGGTTGGAAACCAAATGCCATAATTACGGCATCAGCCTCAAGAACATGCTCACTGCCTTCGACAGGTTCTGGACGACGACGGCCTGCTTCATCAGGCTCACCCAAAGCGGTTTTCACGAATTTCACACCAACCACATGACCAGCGCTGTTAAGCTCTAAGCCGATAGGTTGTAGGTTGAACTTGAACTTCACCCCCTCTTCACGTGCATTTTTTACCTCACGGCGAGAACCTGGCATGTTGGCTTCATCTCGGCGGTAAGCACACACCACATCTGCCGCATTCTGACGAATAGAGGTTCGAACGCAGTCCATCGCCGTATCACCACCACCAAGCACGACGACTTTCTTACCTTGCATATCGATAAATGGGGTTGGGTTTTCCAGTTCCATGACCTTGTAGGTATTAGAAATCAAGAATGGCAGAGCATCATAAACGCCCGGTGCATCTTCGTTGTCTAAACCCGCACGCATGTTTTTATAGGTGCCGACACCAAGGAAAACAGCGTCGTAGTCATCGACGAGTTGCTGAAGTTGTACATCTTTGCCGACTTCGGTATTCATTTGGAACTCGACGCCCATCTCGCTAAAGATACGGCGACGATTTTCCATGATGCCTTTCTCAAGCTTGAACGATGGAATACCAAACGTCAGTAGGCCACCGATCTCCGGATAGCGGTCAAATACTACGGCCTTCACACCGTTTCGAACTAAGATATCAGCAGCAGCAAGACCTGCGGGGCCTGCACCGATGATTGCGACCTTTTTATCAGTCCATTCGACATGCGACATGTCTGGCTTCCAACCCATCTCAAACGCTTTGTCATTGATGTATTTTTCAATGTTGCCGATGGTTACTGCGCCGAAATCGTCGTTGAGGGTACAAGAGCCTTCACACAAACGGTCTTGAGGACAAACTCGTCCGCAAACCTCAGGCAAGCTGTTGGTTTGGTGGGACAGTTCAGCCGCTTCGATAATGCGCCCTTCATTGGCAAGCTTGAGCCATTGAGGGATGTAGTTGTGGACTGGGCACTTCCATTCACAGTAAGGATTACCACAGTCTAAACAGCGGTCAGCTTGCGCCTTAGCTTGTTGTTTAGTGAAAGGTTCGTAGATCTCTACAAACTCAATCTTACGAATTTTGATTGGTTTCTTCGCTGGATCTACGCGATTCACATCAATAAATTGGTATACATTCTGGCTCATTATTGGCTCCTTCCAATTATTGCGCTTGAACACGAAGTTCAGCTGAGCTGCGGCTTTGGTGGCCGAGCAAGGTGTTCAGATCCGCCGTCTTTGGCTTCACTAGGTAGAACTTTGGAATCCATTCATCAAAGTTCGCCAGAATAGCTTCAGCGTGTACTGAGCCAGTCTCTTCTAAGTGCTCTGCAATTAAGCCACGCAGATGTTCTTGGTGGATAAATAAGTCAGACAGAGAAAGTGCCTCGACCGACTCGTTATTTACTCGACCTTGGAAGTCTTCGTTCTTATCCATGACATAAGCGAAGCCACCTGTCATACCCGCACCGAAGTTGACGCCAGTTGCGCCAAGAATGGCAACAATACCGCCGGTCATGTATTCACAGGCGTTGTCACCAGCGCCTTCAATCACAGCAACCGTACCTGAGTTACGTACGCCAAATCGTTCGCCAGCCGTACCAGCTGCAAACAGCTTGCCTCCAGTTGCGCCATACAGACAGGTGTTGCCTATGATGGTCGCTTCGTTACAAGTAAATGCGGTGCCTTGGTGAGGCTTGATAACCACTTTGCCGCCAGCCATGCCTTTGCCAACATAGTCATTGGCATCGCCTGTTAGGTAAAGCTCAACGCCGCCTGCGTTCCAAACCGCAAAAGATTGGCCTGCTGTACCGTCGAGATATAACTTGATTGGTGAACCTGCCATCCCTTGGTTGCCGTATCGCTTAGCAATTTCACCAGAGATACGAGCACCAATCGAGCGGTCTGTGTTGATCACGTTGTAGTAAAGGCTGGTGGATTGACGTTTCTCAATTGCATCGAGTGCATCATCCAGAATCTGCTGGTTGAGCTGAGCTTTATCAAATGGTGCGTTTGGCTCGGTCCAAAACAGTGGGTGACCTTCTGGAGATACCGGAGCTTCGAGTATTGAAGAGAGATCGAGCTTGTTCTGTTTCGCGGTGAGGCCTTGAACGGCTTCAAGTAAGTCAGTACGACCAATCAGGTCCGTGAGTTTTTCTACGCCGAGTTCTGCAAGGTATTGGCGAACTTCATCGGCTAGGCCTGTAAAGTAGTTCACCACCATGTCTGGCAGGCCTTTGAAGTATTCGCGGCGTAGTGTTTCATCTTGAGTCGCAACACCCGTCGCACAGTTGTTTAGGTGACAAATTCGTAAGAACTTACAACCCATTGCGACCATTGGCGCGGTACCAAAACCAAAGCTTTCTGCACCGAGAATCGCACCTTTAATCACATCAAGGCCAGTTTTTAAACCACCATCGACTTGCAGGCGGATCTTATGACGAAGCCCGTTAGCAACCAGTGCTTGTTGAGTTTCTGCTAAGCCAAGCTCCCAAGGGCAACCTGCGTATTTTACCGAGGTTAGAGGGCTTGCCGCGGTACCGCCATCGTAGCCAGAAATGGTGATCAGATCGGCATAGGCTTTCGCTACACCAGTTGCAATCGTGCCTACACCCGGTTCCGATACTAACTTTACTGAAACCAAGGCTTTAGGGTTCACTTGTTTAAGGTCGAAAATCAGCTGCGCTAGATCCTCGATAGAATAAATATCGTGATGTGGAGGAGGGGAGATCAGTGTCACCCCTTGAACTGAATATCTCAGCTTAGCGATTTCTGCGGTAACTTTATGGCCGGGCAGTTGACCACCTTCTCCAGGCTTCGCACCTTGCGCGACCTTGATCTGCAAAACATCCGCATTGGTTAAGTAATGTGGCGTCACACCAAAACGACCGGAAGCTATCTGCTTGATACGAGAGTTACGGTCAGTACCAAAGCGTCGAGGGTCTTCACCACCTTCACCAGAGTTTGAGTAACCACCCAAGCGGTTCATCGCCATTGCTAATGCTTCATGCGCTTCTGGGCTCAAAGCACCGATCGACATTGCCGCAGAGTCGAAGCGTTTAAACAGATCGCTGTTAGGCTCGACTTGCTCTAGTGGTAGAGGCTGATCGGCTTTTTTGAGGCTCATTAAGTCGCGTAACATCGCAGCTGGACGAGCATTTACTTGCTTAGCAAAAGAGAGATAATCCGATGTCTCACCTGTTTTTACTGCAGTTTGCAGAGTGCCAACCACATCAGGGTTATAGGCGTGATATTCGCCGCCGTGTACGTATTTGAGTAAACCACCGTGCTCGATTGGCTTACGCTTAGTCCAGGCTTTACGCGATAAGTTATAGATATCTTGTTGGAAATCGCTAAAGCTTGCGCCTTGGATTCGAGTGGTAACTCCGCGGAAACAGAGCTCAACAACATCGGAATGAAGGCCAACGGCTTCGAAAAGCTGTGAACAGCGATAAGAGGCAATGGTTGAAATTCCCATCTTCGACATGATCTTGTACAGACCTTTGTTGATGCCGTTTTGGTAATTTTGCATTGCGGCACGATAATCTTTATCTAAAGAGCCATCATCCAACATTTTACCTAACGCTTCATAAGCGAGGTATGGGTAAACCGCGGTTGCACCGAAGCCAAGCAGCACAGCAAATTGGTGTGGGTCGCGCGCAGTTGCTGTCTCAACAACGATGTTGGCATCACAACGCAGGTTGGTATCAGCAAGCCTTGTTTGCACCGCACCAACCAACATGGCTGCAGGGATCGGTAGTTTTCCTTTCTCTAAACCTTTGTCCGACAGCACAACTAAAACCGCACCTTCGCTGACTTCTTGTTCGGCGCTATCACATACTGCTTTGATTGCTTGTTCTAGATCTTGGTTATTCGGGTCGTAGTGCATGCTGAGAATGACATGACGATAATGTTTTTGACTCAACTGCAGAAGCTGCTGCATGTCTGAGTAAAGCAGTACTGGTGAATCAAACGTGACACGATAGGCGTGACCGTCTGTTTCACAGAACACGTTCATCTCTTTCCCAATACTGGTCGCCAAAGACATCACGTGTTTTTCACGCAATGGATCAATCGGTGGGTTGGTGACTTGTGCAAACTTTTGACGGAAGTAATCAGTGACCAAGCGTTCTTTTGAAGAGAGCACAGCCATTGGCGTGTCGTCGCCCATTGAGCCTACTGCTTCTTGCCCCATATCACCAAGCACACGCAGCACTTGGTCGGACTCTTCGTTGCTCATCGCAAACTGTTTTTGGTAGGTCTTGAGCGTGTCATCGTCAAAGCTGCGCTTACCGACTTGCTCATCGGGCAGATCGGAAAACGGTGTGAGTTTGTGAACGTTCTTTTCCATCCACTCTTTATAAGGATGGCGACCTTTAAGGTCATTGTCGATCTCGTTAGATTGCCACAATTTACCGCGGCGCGTATCTATGACGAGCAATTCACCTGGGCCGACACGCCCTTTCTCTGCCACTTCATCTGGCGCGTAGTTCCAGATACCGACCTCAGATGCCAAGGTGATCAGGTTGTCTTTGGTGATGACATAACGCGCAGGACGCAGGCCATTTCTATCGAGGTTACACGCAGCGTAACGACCATCAGAAAGTACGATACCTGCAGGGCCATCCCACGGTTCCATGTGCTTGGAGTTGAAGTCGTAGAATGCACGTAGATCTGGGTCCATATCTGGGTGGTTTTGCCAAGCGGGCGGCACAAGCATGCGCATCGCTCGGAACACATCCATACCACCGGCAAGGAACAGGTCGAGCATGTTATCTAGGCTTGATGAATCTGAGCCTGTCTCATTCACAAAGGGTGCGGCGGTTTGTAAGTCTGGCAGCAACGGCGAAGAGAATTTATAGGCACGAGCCTTAGCCCACTGACGGTTACCTTCAATGGTATTGATCTCACCATTGTGTGCTAAATAGCGGAATGGTTGAGCCAGTGGCCAACGTGGTTGAGTATTGGTTGAGAAACGCTGGTGGAACAGACATATCGCCGATTCCATACGTAAGTCAGCAAGATCGAGGTAAAATCGCGGAAGATCGGCCGGCATACACAAGCCTTTGTAAACCATGACTTGTGTCGAAAGGCTACAAATATAGAAATCTTTGTCTTCGGTGATCTGCTTTTCAATTCTGCGACGAGCAATATATAGGCGGCGTTCGATGTCACGCTCACGCCAGCCTGCAGGTGCTGAGATAAAGACTTGTTGAATGTTTGGAACAGAATCTTTTGCGATTGGCCCCAAAACGTCGGTGTTAGTCGGCACGACACGCCAACCTGCAACCGTTAAGGTCTCTTGAGCGAGCTCTTTATTGACGATGTCTTGCGCGGATTGCGCTTTGATTGGATCTTGGCTGAAGAAAATCATGCCGACAGCGTATTGCTTGCCGAGCTTGAAGTTATTCTCTTCAGCAATAATTCTGAGATAAGAGTCAGGCTTCTGTAGTAATAAGCCACAGCCATCCCCGGTTTTACCATCCGCAGCGATACCACCACGGTGTGTCATGCGATCGAGGGCTGAAATAGCAGTTCTTACCAACTTATGACTAGGTTGGCCTTCCATTTGCGCTATTAAACCAAATCCACAGTTGTCTTTTTCAAGACTAGGATCATATAGAGCCATTGCAATTCTCCCTTTTGCTTCTCTGTCATCCAGACAGTAAATGACTAACTATTCATATACTTGTTGTTTTTTATAAACTGATAGTTTGCTTTAGCCAGTTAAAACGTTATTGGTTGTGTTAACAAAACCGATTGATTTTATTTTCATCAGCTTTACAACGTATAGCTAATTGTGTTTAAGGTCAAGTTCATGGTTAATTATCATGCATAAACGCGATTAGCCACTTAATAATCTAAAATAGTCGATGGATATCAATGAGATATATAAGGTGAATGTTAACGAGATTTAACATATACAACAGGATGATTTTGAAAACGACAAATGCCAGATAGAAAAAAGGCTAGCATCGAGTGCTAGCCAAATATAAAAGTTAGGAAGGGTATTGCTTTTCCTCTAGGCTAACGTAATTGACGTTAGCCCGAGAAATATTATGCGGAAAGCATGAGTGAATCAGCTTTCGCTTCTAAGTTTGAGTTACCCATTAAGAAGTCATCAATGGCAATTGCACATTCACGACCTTCATTAATACAACGTACAACTAGAGATTGACCAGTACGCATATCACCAGCAGCGAAAACGCCTTTCTGGTTCGTTGCAAAACCTTCAGAAGCGACGTTACCGCGCTCGTCCAGTTTAATGTCGAGTTGAGCAAGCACGCCGGTTGGCTCCGGGTGTAAGAAGCCCATTGCTAGGAATGCCATGTCACAAGGAATAACACGTTCAGAGTTCGCGACTTCATCAAAGCCTGGACGCTCACCTGGTTTCGCATCTTGCCAAACGATGTCAGCAATACGTAGACCCGTCACTTGACCTTGCTCGTTACCGATGAACTCTTTGGTTAAGATGTTCCAGTGACGTTCACAACCTTCTTCGTGAGAAGTGGTGGTTTTCATGATCATTGGGTATTGAGGCCAAGGCATGTTTGCAGGGCGCTTCTCTGGTGGGATCGGCATGATCTCAACCTGAGTAATGCTCGCTGCCTTATGACGGTTTGATGTGCCCACACAGTCAGAACCAGTATCACCACCACCGATAACCACAACGTGCTTATCTTTAGCGTGAATCTCTTCTGTTTTAAGATCTAGGTTGTTAGCACGGCGGTTGTTTTGACCAAGGAATTCCATGGCAAAGTGAACGCCTTTCAACTCACGACCAGGGATTGGCAAGTCACGTGGAACCGTAGAACCACCCGTTAGCAATACCACATCAAACTCTTGGCGTAGCTGCTGAGCGTTAACATCAACACCGATGTGTTGGTTAACTTTAAACTCAACGCCCGCTTCAGCCATTAGGTTGATCTTACGATCAATCACGTCCATACCCAGTTTGAAATCTGGGATACCGAAGCGAAGTAGACCACCGACTTTCTCGTCACGTTCAAATACCGTTACCGAGTGACCAGCGCTGTTTAGCTGCTCCGCTGCGGCTAAGCCAGCAGGACCTGAACCGATAACTGCGACAGTTTTACCTGTGCGAGAGCGTGGTGTTTTAGGTTTTGCGTACCCTTCACGGTACGCAGTTTCAACAATCGTTTTCTCGATATTACAGATAGTGATTGGGTCTTGGTTGATACCAAGAACACAGGCACTTTCACAAGGAGCAGGACAAACACGACCGGTAAACTCAGGGAAGTTGTTGGTAGAGCTTAGGATATTCCAAGCCTCTTCCCAGCTGTCACGGTAAACCGCATCATTGAATTCTGGGATGATGTTACCAATCGGACAGCCGTTGTGACAGAAAGGTACGCCACAGTCCATACAACGAGATGCTTGAGTATTGATCTTGTCACCAAACTCTTCGTTAAGTACGAACTCTTTGTTGTCTTCAATACGAACCGATGGATCGAGCTTCTTTGGAAGCTCGCGACCGTGTTCTAAAAATCCAGTAGGCTTACCCATTATACTGCCTCCACTTCTTCCGTTTGTGCCTGTTGTGCTTCAGCTTTACGCTTCTCAAGAACTGCTTTGTAGTCGCGTGGCATAACTTTAATCAGTGATGCAACACTTGCTTCAAAGTTGTCTAGGAAAGACTGAGCAACTTCACTTCCTGTGAATTCAACGTGCTTGGTTAGCATATCTAGTAGAAGATCTTTATCTTCTTGTTCAATTGGATCTAGGTCTACAAGTTCTGGGTTAAGCTTGGTTTCGAAGTCACCCGCTTTGTCCCAAACATAAGCGACACCGCCACTCATGCCCGCAGCAAAGTTACGACCTGTTGAACCAAGGATAATGGCAACACCACCAGTCATGTATTCACAACCGTGGTCACCAACGCCCTCAACAACAACCTTCGCACCTGAGTTACGAACACAGAAACGTTCGCCTGCCATACCGCGAATGAAAGATTCACCTGAGGTCGCACCGTAGAAACATACGTTACCAACCACGATGTTATCTTCAGCAACGATAGAAGATTTCGCATCTGGGTACAGTACCAAAGTACCGCCAGACAGACCTTTACCCCAGTAATCGTTCGCGTCGCCTTCTACTTCGAACTTAACGCCTTTCGCAAGGAACGCACCGAAAGATTGGCCAGCACTACCGTGGAACTTAACGTTCATTGGTTGTGGTAAACCTTGGTCTTTGTAAACCTTCGAGATTTCGTTCGACAGCATGGTACCAGCAGAGCGGTCCGTGTTGATGATAGGGAAGCTCGCATTCACGGCTTCGCCTTTCTCAAGAGCTGGAATCGCAGCTTGAATCAACTTGCGGTCTAGAACGTCTTCTAGGTTGTGGTTTTGTTGCGTCTGGTTGTAGATACCATCTTCTTCACGTGCCTGCTCAATGTGCAGTACAGGTGTTAGATCTAGGTTCTTGTACTTCCAGTGGCCGATGTCATCACGAACTTTAAGTTTGTGCGATTGACCTACCATCTCATCGATAGAGCGGAAGCCAAGTTCAGCCATTACTTCACGCAGACCTTCAGCCATGTATTGGAAGAAAGTCACTACGTCTTCTACGCGGCCGTCGAAACGTTCACGCAGAGTCTTGTTCTGTGTAGCGATACCAACAGGACATGTATTCTTGTGACACTTACGCATCATGATACAGCCTTCAACCACTAGAGCTGCTGTTGCTACGCCCCATTCTTCAGCGCCAAGTAACGTTGCTACTGCAAGATCACGTGGTGTTTTCATCTGACCATCAGATTGAACAACGATACGGTTACGTAGGCCGTTTTTCAGTAGTGTTTGGTGCGTTTCCGCTAGACCCAGCTCCCAAGGCAGACCGGTATGACGGATAGAAGACATCGGAGATGCACCCGTACCACCATCGAAACCTGCGATAAGTACTACGTCAGCTTTCGCTTTTGCTACACCTGATGCAATCGTACCTACGCCAGCTTCTGATACTAGCTTCACGTTGACACGGCCGTTACGGTTCGCGTTCTTCAGATCGTAGATTAGCTGAGCCAAATCTTCGATTGAGTAGATATCGTGGTGTGGCGGTGGCGAGATAAGACCTACGCCTGGAGTCGAGTGACGCGTTGCGCCGATCCAGTCATCAACCTTATCACCAGGTAGTTGACCACCTTCGCCCGGTTTCGCACCTTGAGCCATCTTGATTTGTAGCTCATCAGCGTTAGATAGGTAGTAAGACGTTACACCAAAGCGACCAGAAGCCACCTGTTTGATTGCTGAACGTTCCCAGTCGCCGTTTTCTTTACGTTCGAAACGTGCTGGATCTTCACCACCTTCACCTGAGTTTGATTTCGCGCCAATGCGGTTCATCGCAACAGCCAGTGTTGAGTGAGCCTCATGCGAGATTGAACCAAAGCTCATTGCGCCGGTTGCGAAACGCTTAAGAATGTTCTCGATTGGTTCTACTTCTGCTAGAGGAATAGAGCCTGCAGGGTTCTTGATGAAGTCCAGTTGGCTACGTAGCGTTGCTGCGTTGTCGCCTTGGTCATCAACTGCTTTTGCGTACTTCTTGAACTGACCGTAATCTTTGTTACGCGTCGATTCTTGAAGTAGAGAAATCGTTTCTGGGTTGAATAAGTGTTTCTCACCACGTTGTTTCCACTGGTAAACACCACCAACATCAAGGATCTGAGCTGGAATTTCACGAGCTGGGTAACCAACACGGTGACGAACCAATACTTCTCGCGCGATATCGTCGATCGTTAGACCTTGGATACGAGAAACAGTACCTGTGAAGTATTTTTCAACCACTGATTTGCTAACACCAAGTGCTTCAAAGATTTGTGCACCGTGGTAAGACTGCAGCGTAGAGATCCCCATCTTAGAGAAGATCTTAAGTAGACCGCCGTTAACACCTTTACGGTAGTTATCGAATAACTCACGTGGGTGTACGTTTGGATCTAGCTTCTTAGTACGTTGCAGTTCAACAATCGTTTCAATAACTAGGTATGGGTTAACTGCGTTTGCACCATAACCGATAAGCGTTGCAAAGTGGTGTGTCTCACGAGCGTCGCCCGTTTCAACAACGATGTCACACTTAGCACGTAGACCTTTACGGATTAGGTGGTGGTGAACCGCGCCAACCGCCAGCATTGCTGGAATAGCGGCATGGTTAGAGTTAACCGCACGGTCTGTCAGTAGGATGATAGAGTAGCCATCAATCACTGCGTCTTCTGCGTATTGGCAGATACGCTTAAGTGCGCGCTCTAACTTACCTTGGTCGCCATTTGCTTGGAATACGATATCCAGCGTCTTCGCCTGAAGGTGCTCGTTATCGATTGCACGCAGTTTTTCTAACTCAGAGTTAGACAGTACTGGAGACTCAAGTTCTACTTTTTGACAGTGCTCAGGTGTTTCAGCAAGTAAGTTCTGGTCTTTACCTAGGTAAGTGTTCAGAGACATAACCATGCGCTCACGAATCGGGTCGATCGGCGGGTTAGTTACTTGTGCAAACAACTGTTTGAAGTAGTTTGAAAGGTGCTGCGATTGGTGAGAAAGAATCGCTAGCGGCCAGTCAGCACCCATTGCAGAAAGTGGCTCGTAGCCTGTTTTCGCAAGAGGTAGAATGATTTCGTTTACTTCTTCAGAACTCACGCCAAACGATTGTTGTTTGTGTAGTAGTTTCTCTGGAGAAGGTTGGCTAAATTCGTTGCTCGCATCCGGTAGCTTTTTCAGGCTCAGAAGGTTCTCTTCAACCCACTTTTCGTAAGGTTGTGCTTTAGCAATGCTGTCTTTCACTTCTTCATCAGAAATGATGCGGCCTTGCTCAAGGTCAGCAACGAAGATACGACCTGGTTGTAGACGACCACGGTACTCAACGTTTTCAGGTGCAATCTCAACAACACCAGACTCAGACGCCATTACTAGGAAGTCGTCTTTAGTTACTGTGTAGCGAGAAGGACGCAGACCGTTACGGTCAAGTGTTGCACCTACTTGAACACCATCGGTGAAACATACTGATGCTGGGCCATCCCATGGTTCCATAACGTTCGCGTGGTACTGGTAGAACGCACGACGAGTTGGGTCCATGTTTTTGTTTTCTTGCCATGCTTCTGGGATCATCATCATCAACGCGTGTGGCAGAGTACGACCTGAAAGAACAAGTAGCTCAAGTGCCATATCGAAGTTTGATGAATCCGAACTACCTTCCTGACAGATAGGAAGCAGCATGTCGATTTCAGCTTGTGTAAACAGATCCGATTCTAGGATTGCTTCACGTGCTTTCATCCAGTTCAGGTTGCCGCGAACCGTATTGATTTCGCCATTGTGCGCGATGTAACGGAAAGGCTGAGCTAGACGCCAACGTGGGAATGTATTGGTAGAGAAGCGAGAGTGTACTAGTGCTAGAGCTGTCACCATGGTTGGGTTTTGCAGATCTAGGAAGTACTGAGGAACTTGTTCAGTTGTTAGCTGACCTTTGTACACCAATGTCTTGTAAGACATAGAGTTGATGTAGAAGTCATCACCGATATTTGAAACGCTTTCTAGGCATACACGAACCGTGTAGTTACGTAGAACATACAGTTTACGCTCAAGCTCTTCTGGTGTGATACCAGGGCCGCCAGAAATAAATACGTGTTCAAATTGAGGTTCAGTGCTTAGTGGGTCAGCACCAATCATTGAATTGTCCGTTGGAAGTTCACGGTAACCGATTACTTCTAACTCAAGGCGTTGTGCATTGCGTTCTAGAATGTCACGACACTGTGCACGTTTGTGTTCATCTTTAGGGAAAAGTACAACACCAACACCATATTTTTCAAAAGATGGCAGCTTAATTCCAAGCTTTACGGCTTCTTCTAGTAAGAATTCGTGCGGCTTCTGTAGCAGGATACCTGCACCATCACCAGAACACGGATCGCAGCCTTGGCCGCCACGGTGTTCCATACGTGCAAGCATATCGAGTGCTTGAGTTACTACATCATGAGATTTGCGATTCTTTAGATGCGCAACAAAACCGATACCACAAGCGTCATGCTCCAATTCAGGAGTATACAGACCCTGTGAGTTCTGCTCTTGATCTACCATAGATACATCCTTCCAGTTAAATCTAGGCGCAACTTATTTGTATAAAGTCAGCCTTGTCCTTTTATATTTATGGGTCTAAACCTGCCTATGCTGGCGGTTTGAATCCTTTCCGTATCTCGCAGAAAAGTATTGCGAGAAAAACAATCCTTAGTGATACCTGTTTATTTTTAACCACAAACTAGTGGTTTATATAGGTGGGAGTTAGATATCACCGACTTATTAGCAAGTTTTCGTTGTAAGTAAATACTCAAAAATAGCCAATATGTGTAAGTATCCTACAATTTTGTCTAGGCGAATTGCAATGAAAGTTGACCCATGTAGACCATTTTTTTCGTTTTATTTTGAATTTAATGCCTAACAAATGTGCAACATTAGGCAAATAGAGCCGATTTTTTGCATGTTTATTGATATTTGTTAGGTTGCTCGCAAAAAGCCTTGAGTAAACTAATTGGTCGAATTTTGCAGGGATGTAATTTTTTTTCAAAAAAGACTGATATTCATTCTTATTTACTTGAGTGCTTTGAAAATATGCAATTACACGAGTTGGTCAATACTATCGGCCAAGACCTTCAACGCCGTTATGGCGAGAAGGTTCACAAGCTGACGCTTCATGGTGGTTTCAGCTGCCCAAACCGAGACGGGACAATTGGCCGTGGAGGTTGCACGTTTTGTAACGTGGCTTCCTTTGCCGATGAACAAACTCAAATTCAAAGTATTGCTGACCAGCTAAAAGATCGTGCGGGTGAGATTGCTCGTGCCAAGAAGTACCTGGCTTACTTTCAGGCGTACACCAGCACTTATGCTGAGGTGCAAGTGCTCAAGAATATGTATGAAGAGGCGCTAAAAGCACCCGGTGCAGAGATCGTCGGCCTTTGTGTTGGTACGCGACCAGACTGTGTGCCTGATGCGGTGTTGGATCTGTTAGCGGGCTACGTTAAACAAGGCTATGAGATTTGGCTCGAGCTTGGCCTGCAAACCGCCAATGATAAAACCCTCAAGCGAATTAACCGCGGCCACGATTTTGCGGTGTATGAAACGATCACCCAACGCGCACGCGCTTTAGGTATCAAGGTGTGTACTCACCTGATTGTTGGTCTACCAAAAGAAACTAAAGCGGATAACCTTGAAACCTTAGACAAGGTATTAGCCGTTGGCACCGATGGTATTAAGCTGCACGGCCTTCATATAGTAGAGGGCAGTACCATGGCTAAGGCGTGGAAGGCAGGAAAGCTAGAAGCCCCAAGCCTTGAAGAGTACATCGATATCGCGAGTGAGATCATTCAACGCACGCCTGCGGACGTGGTTTATCACCGTGTTTCTTCAGCGGCGAGACGCCCAACCTTACTTTCTCCTTTATGGTGTGAGAACCGCTGGTTAGCGATGACTGAAATAGGTCGTTCGTTGGATAAAACCGGTGCTCAAGGCATCAAAACGGGCTCTGCATTCGAGTACACGTTGCCTGTTTTAAACGCGGCCAATTAATAGAAATGGGTGACTGTAGGTAACAGCAGATAAAACCAATAAATAGTGGTAACATTTCCCTAGCAGATTTTATGGTATAGATTGAGAGTAAATGGAACTGGTAATGACTTGGTTGTGGGACAGGGCGTATGGCTACGGTATTTATATCGTTGTTGTATTGCTGATTGCTCTCATCTGCTGGCATCTCTATTCTCGTTATCAGTCGCATATCGAAACGCTTCTACTTGCTACCCCGTCGCCACTCTACTTTGTTGATGTTCGAAGTGGCGAAATACTCTATGCCAATCGCCAAGCCATGCAGTTGCTTGGTATCCGCCAAATCGGTGTTAATTTTCGCTTTCCTACTGTGGAAAGCGAGAACAGCTTTCGTCACTACTTAACCAACCACATCAACTCTCGAGCCTTCGAGCAGGTCTCCCTGTGGGCGCTTTCTGAATTTGAGTCGTTCAAGATCAACTTGATCGGTCGTAAGATCCATTTTAGAAATAAGCAGGCTTGGATGATTCACGCCTCACCTTATAAAAACACTAACGAAGAACTGTCCCAAGAAGTTCGAGAACTGAATGTTGCTCGTACCGCTTTGGATTCTTTGTCTGAGCTGATCTACGTGAAAGATCAGAAAGGTCAGTTAGTGACGAGTAATCGCTCGTTTAAAAAGTTTTGGCATGGTCGTGCTGAAGAGGGCACCCTGAGTGTTTCTGGTGGAGTATTAAAAGGTCGTGTAAGTGAACGCTCTTGGACTACAGATCAAGATGGAAAAAGCTGCTTGCTTGAAACCTACCAAAGTGTGCTGCTTTCCCAAGATGGAGAAACCATCGGCACGCTCTCTATTAGTCATGATGTGACCGATTGGCATGACATGCAGCAGAAACTGCGTGGCGAGATGGAGAAGCGAAAAGATACCGAAGTGGCACTTGCGCAGCGTGACACCATCTTGCAAAACCTCCTGGAGGCCAGCCCAGACTCGATTGGTATCTTTAATGAAAACATGATTTATCAAGCGTGTAATAAACCATTTGTGGCTGCGCTGGGTATCTCTGAAGTCAGTGACTTGATCGGTAAACGTTTACAAGATGTGGTGCCACATAGCATCTATACGCGAATATCAGAAACCGATCATCAAGTGCTTCATCAAAGTAAATCACTGCGTTATATCGACAAAGTGGTCTCAAGTGATGGAACATTTACTTGGTATGATGTAGTCAAATCACCGTTTAGAGATCCAGCATCGAGCACTAATGGTGTGTTGATCATGGCGCGTGATATTACAGAGCGTTATCTAGCAGAACAAAAGCTTGAAGAAGCCAACCTTGAACTTGAACGCCTCAGCTTTATGGATAGCCTGACTAAAGTGTCTAACCGACGTCGTTTCGATGAACAGCTCTCTACACTGTGGCATTATCATGTGCGTGAGAAGCTGCCACTGACGATCATGCTATGTGATATCGACTTCTTTAAAGGCTACAACGACTTTTACGGACACCAACAAGGCGATGATGCTTTGATTCAGGTTTCTCAGGCATTTAAGCAGGTGTTGAATCGTTCATCTGATTGTGTGGCTCGTTATGGTGGTGAAGAGTTCGGCTTTATTCTGCCAAATACAACGACCGAAGGTGCTCAGCTGGTGGCGCAGCGTATTCATGATGAAGTCCTAAAATTGGAACTTGCGCATGAGAAGTCGACAGTCTCTGAATTCATCACGGTGAGTATTGGTATTATCTCTTACATTCCTACACCTGATGATGAAATGGAATCGGCTGTTGCCTTGGCTGATAGTGCGTTGTATCAAGCGAAATCAGACGGTCGCAACCGTTCAATGGTGCATCCATACTCAATTCGCTAACGCTATAAAATTGGCAATTTGATTATCCCCGGCTATTTTTGCTTAGTTAGTATTTGTATTGGTTAATTAACCTTCGAAATTACCGCTGAACACTTGCTGCGTGTGATGTAGCTAGCTTACCTCCCATCTTCAAACAGGGTAGAATGTTGCTAGTCTTATCGCATGGAGCGCTAAATGAAACCCATGAAAAATCTTGCCCAGTATTACGTGGATCTACTCGTAAAACTGGGGATTGTCCGCTTTTCTATCTTACTCGCCCTAGCGCTTGTTGCCCTCGCTGTTGTTGTGCAAGTCGGTATCACCCTTGCACTCAAAGGCAATGTTGATGACATCGACATTGTCCGTTCAGTTTTCTTCGGTTTAGTGATCACGCCTTGGGCGGTTTATTTTCTGTCAGTGGTCGTGGACCAGTTGGAAGAATCACGTCAAAGGTTAGCGAAATTGGTCTCTAAACTTGGCGACATGCGTGAGCGAGACCAAGAACTCAACAATAAAATGCAGCTCAATATCGAGAAGCTTAATCAAGAAATTGAAGAGCGTGAAAAAGCGGAAGAAGCGCGCGCAGAAGCAATGCAAGATCTCGAAAACGAGGTGTTCCAGCGCGAGCGCACTCAGCTTGAACTCGCAGAACGTACTGCACTGTTACGCTCGTTTATCGATGCCTCGCCTGACCTTATTTACTACCGTAATGAAGATGGTGTGTTCTCTGGTTGTAACCGTGCGGTTGAAGAGCTCACTGGTAAAACAGAAAAAGAGCTAGTTGGTTTAACTCCTTGGGATGTTTACAGTAAAGAGGTCGCTCAGCAAGTTGTTGAAACCGATAAGAAAGTATTTGCTGACAACCAAGCACTGACTTATGACCAATGGCTTGAATACCCAGATGGCCGCAAGAGTTACTTCGAACTGCGTAAAGTGCCTTTCTACAGCAAAGATGGTCGTCACTTGGGCTTGGTTGGTTTTGGCCGCGATATTACTGAACGTAAAGAGCATCAAGAGTCGTTAGAAAAAGCCAGCCGCGATAAGACCACCTTTATCTCAACTATTAGCCACGAGTTAAGAACGCCGCTCAACGGCATCATTGGCTTGAGTCGCATGCTGCTTGATAGCCAACTGACCACCGAACAGCGCAAGCAGATGCAAACCATCAAGGTGAGCGCGGTGACACTGGGTAATATCTTCAACGATATTATTGATATGGATAAGTTCGACCGCCGTAAGCTTGAACTCTTCCCTACGCCTATTAACTTTGAAGATTTCGTTGTCGAGATCGAAAGTATCTCTGCGTTGATGGCTGAGCAGAAAGGGTTAAGGTTCGATCTAGAAAGATTGTCTGATCTTCCAGCTGCTGTTGAGGTGGATGGTACTCGTCTTAGACAGGTACTGTGGAACCTTGTTAGTAACGCGATGAAGTTCACCAAAGATGGTGGAGTGGTGATGACAGTCAGCGCCGACATTGATGGTGACTTTGCCAACATTACGATGGAAGTGGAAGATACTGGTATTGGTATCCCTGAAAGTGAAATCGAGAAGATCTTCGCGATGTACTATCAGGTGAAATCGGGCACGGACAACTTGCACGCTGTCGGCACGGGTATTGGTCTCGCTGTCTCTCAACAGCTAATTAATATGATGGATGGCCACATTGAAGTCATCAGTGAAGAGGGCTTTGGCAGTACCTTTACGGTTTCGATTCGAGTTCCAGTGAATCACGATACTCAGGCTCTGATCAAAACGCCAAGAAAACAGTCGAATCTTAAGATCTTTATGGTCGAAGACATTGAACTCAATATCACAGTAGCTCGCTCTCTACTTGAAAGCCTTGGCCATGAAGTGACAGTCGTGATGACGGGTAAAGAGGCGCAAATTGCTTTCAATCCTGAAGACTATGATTTGGTGTTGTTGGATATCCAACTGCCAGATATGACGGGTTTCGATATTGCTCAATACTACCGCGAGAAATACAGCCAGCTACCGCCTTTGGTGGCGTTAACTGCGAACGTATTAAACAACAAGCAAGAGTACTTCCAGAAAGGCATGGACGAAGCGATCAGTAAACCTTTGTCGGTTCGAGCTATCCAAGATGTCATCAGTGAACTTATCGAAGATGCACCAGAGGTAATTGAGAAGGTAGCGGGCACCGATAAGGTTGAGAGCATTGATAAAGTCGACGCGAGTAAGCCTGTTCTTTCAGAAATTGATACCACTTTGCTTGATATTGATATGCTAGAGTCTTATGTTGATATTGTTGGACCGAAACCGGTTTTGGATAGCATCGCGATGTTCGAAGATATGATGCCGGAGTATATGGAAATATTGAACTCCAACATGGTCGCGAAAGATAAAGCCAGTATCGTTTCTGAGGCACATAAGATTAAAGGTGCTGCAGGTTCTATTGGTCTGAAACGCATCCAACAAGTTGCCCAGAAAGCTCAATCTCCAGATTTGCCTGCGTGGTGGGAGAACATTTCAGATTGGGTTGATGAGATAAATAACGAATACCAGAATGACATTGAAGTTTTAAAGAGTTGGTTAAATCAAAGGTAGAAGAATAATGAAAAAATTAGCATTCGCCGCATGTGTAGTGGCATTAGCGGGTTGTTCTGCGCCACAAGTAGAATGGCAGCAAGATAATCAAGTCGAAGTATCTGCAGCAACAGTTACCATGAAAAGCAACCTTTGGCACAACAAGATGCCAACGATTGGCGAGACTCAAGATAAGACCCTACATGGTGCTATCTACCTAGAGTCAGACTCACAACTGCCAGCAACGCTTGCGGTTGAAAGTGTTACGGTTAAACAGGGTGCAGACACCTTGTTGGTAACGGCTGACGATCTTGATTTAAGAACACACAGTGAAACTCAATGGGAAGTCGCGTTTGTATGGCAGCTAGAAATCGACAGTGACAAGCCTGTTGATGTGGCGGTGGAACTTAAAGATGGCGAAACCGTGAAGTGGTTAGTAGAGAAAGACGTTAAGGTGGATACGGTTTACTAAAATCTTATCCAATTAAGAACAATAAAAAAGGGAGAATGCGTTGGCATTCTCCCTTTTTAATAACTATTGATGACGCTTCTAGTGTTCAAAACACTTACTGGTGAGTAGTGCTAAATGGTAAGAGGCGCGAATCGAATTAGTCTTCTAGGTCACCACAAAAGCGGTAGCCTTCACCGTGAATCGTTGCGATGATTTCTGGCGTACCAGAAACAGATTCAAAGTGCTTACGAATACGACGGATTGTTACGTCTACAGTACGATCGTGTGGCTTAAGCTCACGGCCAGTCATCTTCTTAAGAAGGTCAGCACGTGTTTGGATCTTACCTGGGTTCTCACAGAAGTGAAGTAGAGCACGGAACTCTGAACGAGGTAGCTTGTAGCCTTCGCCATCTGGGCTAACCAGAGAACGACTGTTGATATCTAGTACCCAACCGTTGAACTCATACTTCTCAACGCTACGCTTCTCTTCTTGAACAGAGCTTGTGCTCATTGAACGGTTCAGAAGGTTGCGTGCACGGATAGTCAGTTCACGAGGGTTGAAAGGCTTAGTGATGTAGTCATCAGCGCCGATCTCTAGGCCAAGGATCTTATCAACTTCATTATCACGACCAGTTAAGAACATAAGCGCTACGTTTGCTTGCTCACGTAGTTCACGCGCAAGTAGTAGGCCATTCTTACCTGGAAGGTTGATGTCCATAATTACAAGGTTAACTTGGTTGTCAGATAGCACTTGGTGCATCTCTTCACCGTCGCTAGCCTCAAAAACAGCATATCCCTCTGCTTCAAAAATACTCTTTAGAGTGTTACGAGTTACTTGCTCATCTTCAACGATAAGAATCTGCGGGGTTTGCATTTGGCGGTACCTAAATTTGTGACGAAACTGTGCTAATAGAATAAATTCTAGGCAAAAACATAACATACAGGTAATGTATTTTTGATGATAACTTAAAGTTTTCAAAAAAACACTTACTTCCAGCTATCTGCCTTCCTTGAAGTATTGCCCAATAACGTAGATCCAGTACGCCTTTCAATCATTCTTTTAGTGATTGGAGTGGATTCTATAATGTTAACAGCATGCTAACAACGCGAGAATGTTAATTCCATTCACTTTGTTGATTTACATCAATTGCCGTATCGCAACAAACGTTAATAGTATGGCTACAACTTAACCAATGTTATGGTGACTATTTAGCACCAAAACAAGAATGATTATTCGAGATGCTTCGCACATCTTGCCTGCTAAAGACCGGATTATGAACCAAGGAAGCTGAAAGCTGTCTTAAGAGTCTAGTAGATAAATATGCTCAATCAACTTTTATTGAGTAATAAATTGAGCATAGAACAATGAAAACAAAGGATTAATTTTAATAACATATAAAAGCATAGAGGCTAGCCTGAAATAACCGGTAACGCCTTACTCACGGAGGATATATGCACGATATAACACCCGACTTGTGTGATGAGTTTGAAAGCGAAGTCACCCTACTGAACATGCCATTGCAGAACTTCGGCCAACGTGGTGCGTTCTTTGGAAAAATTGTAACAGTTCGTTGTTATCACGATAATTCCAAGGTTCGCGAGGTTTTAGAGACCGACGGCTGTGGCAAAGTGCTTGTCGTTGACGGAAATGGCTCATGCCAGAAGGCGCTGCTTGGCGATCAACTCGCTATTCTCGCGATAGAAAACGGTTGGGAAGGCGTGATTGTAAACGGTGCGGTGCGTGATGTAGGCATGATGTCGCAAATGGACCTTGGCGTTCAGGCGTTAGGTGCATCGCCATTCAAAACAGAGAAACGCGGTGTCGGCCAAGTGAATGTGACACTCTCTATACATAATCAACTGATTCAGCCTGGTGACTATATTTATGCCGATTGGAATGGCGTGTTAATTTCATCTGAGCTGTTAATTGAATCGTAACTGACTCAAATTGAATGCCGTTGATAGATTAGAACGGGGAATGGTTTGTGATGTACTAAAAGTTTGGATCTCAATCCGCACTAATCTGTTAATAAAGAACAAGCTAAAGAGACTAAAAGCGAAACCCTAGTCCCACTTCAACACCTTGCTGCCACTCTTCATAATCAAGGGTGGCATGCAAATCTAGGTTATCTGTTAGTTGCACTCGGCTGGAAACCTCTGCGGCTACCGATTTCTCATTGTCTTCGGTCTCGTCTTTATAGGTGTGTAGAGAACTGTTAAAAGAGACTCTTTCTGAGAACTGATAACTGACACCACTCAAGAATCCACTTTCCTGTTTCAGTGCCGCACTATTGATACGTGTACCGACGTAAAGATCCACATCTGAAAACAAGCTATAAGAGTAGCCACTGTCTATCTTCCAAGTATCGAAGCTTTCACTCGACGCGTTTTGTGTGGAGATAAAGAATTTATGAGAAGAACTATCGATCTGGCTGGGTAGTAGAGGCAAGCTATTCGCTGAACAAACAACAGGCATAGCAAAAGCCAAAAGAATAAGTAATCTCTTCATTTCCCACTCCTGATGTCATTATTATTGTTCTTCGAACGTTATCGTTCAATTAAAGCACAGAACTTGTACGTTCGCTGCACAATCGATATAGCATTTTGTTATGACTATATATGCGATTGATCACTCTTGCCTGTTCAATGAGTAAATCCAGTATCTTAAGTGAAGGTTTATACAGGGTGTTTTATCCCTTAAATGACGGTTTGCTCTGAAAAACGGTGCGAATGTAAAAAAAACGCAACTTTTCATTGACGTCCAGTGGTAAAAATTGATACACGTAGAGTAAAGCACAAGCAGAGAATTTGATATGCAGCACGTAAGCCACCTAGTAATGACCACAACCATTATTATTACCGACATTAACATTGTTGGGGCAGGCTGCTAAGTAACGGATTTTAAAAAAAAAGGCCTGTATCCAACAAGATACAGGCCTTTTTTTGTACCATTTTTATGACTTATGGAGAAAGGGATGCGCGTTTTAAAGTTTGGAGGTTCATCATTAGCTGATGCAGATCGTTTTTTACGAGCGGCTGATATCATCGCTAATAATGCCCAGCAAGAAGAGCTAGCCGTTGTACTATCGGCTCCAGGAAAAACAACCAATAAGTTGGTCGCTGTTATTGAAGCTGCACTGAAAAATGGTGAAGCTGACGCACAGATTACAGAGATCGAATCTTCATTTAACACACTGTTTGCAGAGATCAAAGCGGTCGTGCCTTCTATCGATGGTGCCGCGTTTCAAGAGCAGGTGGATACCTCTCTTGCTCAGCTAAAGCAGTTCGTGAATGGCATCAACCTACTTGGTATGTGCCCGAACCACGTTAATGCTCGCATCATCAGTAAAGGTGAGCGAATCTCTATCCAGTTAATGAAAGCGGTACTGGAAGCGAAAGGCCAACCAGCAAGCCTGATTGACCCTGTCCAATACCTATACGCTAAAGGCGATCACCTTGAAGCTATGGTCGATGTGGATGTCTCTACTCAGAACTTCCAACAATCTCCACTTCCTAAAGGTCACGTTAACATCATGCCTGGCTTTACTGCGGGTAATGAAAAAGGTGAGCTAGTCACACTAGGTCGTAATGGTTCTGACTACTCAGCGGCTGTGTTAGCGGCGTGTCTACGTGCTGATTGCTGTGAAATCTGGACTGATGTCGATGGCGTTTACAACTGTGACCCACGCTTAGTTGATGATGCTCGTCTGCTCAAGTCTCTTAGCTACCAAGAGGCGATGGAGCTTTCTTACTTTGGTGCTTCGGTTCTACACCCGAAAACCATTGCTCCTATTGCGCAATTCCACATTCCTTGTCTGATCAAAAACAGCTTCAACCCACAAGGCGCAGGTACTTTGATTGGCCAAGACACTGGCGAAGATAACCTAGCAATCAAAGGTATTACGACGCTAAGTGACCTAACCATGGTTAACGTATCAGGCCCAGGCATGAAGGGCATGGTAGGTATGGCGAGTCGTGTATTCGGCGCGATGTCTTCTGCTGGCGTTTCTATTGTCCTTATTACTCAATCTTCTTCTGAGTACAGCATCAGCTTCTGTATTGAATCGGCTGATAAGGTGAAAGCGAAACAAGTGTTGTCAGACGCGTTTGAACTTGAACTTAAAGATGGCCTGTTAGAGCCGGTTGAGTTCATGGATGACGTTGCGATTGTAACGCTGGTGGGTGACGGTATGCGCACTTCACGTGGCGTAGCATCTCAGTTCTTCTCTTCTTTAGCTGAAGTGAACGTCAACATTGTTGCTATTGCTCAAGGTTCTTCAGAGCGCGCTATTTCAGCGGTTATCCCTGAAGACAAAATCTCTGAAGCAATCAAAGCGTGTCACGAGAACCTATTTAACTCTAAGCACTTCCTAGATGTATTCGTTGTGGGTGTCGGCGGTGTTGGTGGCGAGCTTGTTGACCAGATCCAACGTCAGCAAGGCAAACTGGCTGAAAAAGGCATCGTGATTCGCGTATGTGGTTTAGCAAACAGTAAAGGTTTGTTGCTAGACAGCGATGGTCTACCGTTAGAGCAGTGGCGTGACCGTATGTCGAGTGCGACTGAAGAGTTCAGCCTAGCGCGTTTAGCGGCTTTGGTTCAACGTAACCACATCATCAACCCAGTATTGGTTGATTGTACGTCTAGCGAAGGTATTGCGGCGCAGTACGCTGATTTCCTAGCGGCTGGTTTCCACGTAGTAACACCAAACAAGAAAGCAAACACAGCAAGCATGGCTTACTACCATCAGCTTCGTGAAGTTGCACGCAACTCACGTCGTAAGCTGATGTACGAGACAACAGTAGGTGCAGGTCTACCGGTCATCGAAAACCTACAGAACCTTATCTCTGCAGGTGATGAACTTGAGAAGTTCAACGGCATTCTTTCAGGTTCACTGTCTTACATCTTCGGTAAACTTGATGAAGGTATGACACTAAGCCAAGCAACCAATATTGCTAAAGATAACGGCTTTACTGAACCGGATCCTCGTGACGATTTATCTGGTATGGATGTGGCGCGTAAGCTGCTTATTCTTGCTCGTGAAGCAGGCATGGCGCTTGAACTTGAAGATGTTGAAGTTGACCAAGCTCTGCCACCAGGTTTTGATGACTCAGGCACGGTTGAAGAGTTTATGGCTCGCCTACCAGAAGCGGATGCTTACTTCCAAGAGCAGTCGGCTATCGCAGCAGAGGAAGGCAAAGTACTTCGTTATGTTGGCGAAATCGCTGAAGGTAAGTGTAAGGTTCGTATCGCTGCTGTTGATGGCGATGACCCAATGTTCAAGATTAAAGATGGCGAGAACGCATTAGCATTCTACAGCCGTTACTACCAACCAATCCCTCTAGTACTACGTGGCTACGGCGCGGGTACTGAAGTAACAGCAGCTGGCGTATTCTCTGATGTGATGCGTACTCTTGGTTGGAAATTAGGAGTTTAGGAATGAGTTCAAGTGATATGGATGTTGTCGTTTATGCTCCTGCATCAATCGGTAATGTCAGTGTAGGGTTTGATGTGCTGGGGGCCGCTGTGTCTCCAGTGGATGGCACGCTGCTAGGTGACCGAGTTATGGTTAAAGCCGGTGATGAACCATTCTCACTTAAAACTGCAGGCAGCTTTGTTTCTAAGCTGCCAACTGAAGCAAAAGAAAACATCGTTTACGACTGCTGGGTGGTGTTCTCGAGAGAGCTTGATAAAAAAGGCGTTACGCTAAAGCCTTTAGAAATGACACTAGAAAAGAACATGCCTATCGGTTCAGGTTTGGGTTCTAGTGCATGTTCAATCGTCGCGGCACTGGATGCGCTAAACCGTTTTCACGGTCAGCCCCTGAATGAAACTGAACTGCTTGCTCTGATGGGTGAAATGGAAGGCAAGATTTCAGGTGGTATCCACTACGATAACGTTGCGCCATGTTACCTTGGTGGTGTGCAGCTCATGCTTGAAGAGCTAGGCATCATCAGCCAAGAAGTACCGTGTTTTGACGACTGGTACTGGGTAATGGCTTATCCGGGTATTAAGGTTTCAACGGCTGAAGCGAGAGAGATCCTACCATCTCAATATCGTCGTCAGGATATTATTGCTCATGGTCGTCACTTAGCGGGCTTTATCCACGCGTGTCATTCAGGTCAACCTGAACTGGCGGCGAAGATGATCAAAGACGTGATCGCTGAACCATATCGTGAGAAACTGCTTCCAGGGTTTGCTGATGCTCGTAAATACGCGCTGTCAGCTGGGGCACTGGCTACTGGTATTTCTGGTAGTGGTCCAACTCTATTTAGCATTTGCAAAGAACAAGATGTCGCCGAGCGTGTTGCACGCTGGTTAGAACAAAATTACGTACAAAATGAAGAAGGATTCGTTCACGTTTGTCGCCTAGATAAGCAGGGTTCGATCGTTACAGGAAGTGAGTTATGAAACTGTACAACATCAAAGAAAATGATGAACAAGTCTCTTTTGGCCAAGCCGTTCGTCAAGGCTTAGGCCGTAATCAAGGTCTATTTTTCCCATCTGAACTGCCAAAGTTTGATGATATCGATGCGCTGCTAGCAGAGGACTTTGTCCCTCGTAGCTCAAAGATTCTGTCAGCATTGATTGGTGATGAATTACCAAAAGAACAGATCGACCAAATGGTGGATGCAGCGTTCCAATTCCCTGCACCAATCAACCAAGTAAAAGACGGCGTTTACGCGCTTGAGCTTTTCCACGGTCCAACACTGGCGTTTAAAGATTTCGGTGGCCGCTTTATGGCTCAATCTTTAGCAGCTGTTTCTGATGGTGGTCAAATCACTATCTTAACGGCAACATCAGGTGATACTGGTGCGGCGGTTGCGCATGCTTTCTACGGCATGGAAGACATCAATGTTGTGATTCTTTACCCGAAAGGCAAGATCAGCCCACTGCAAGAGAAGCTGTTCTGTACGCTTGGCAAGAACATCCACACTGTGGCGATTGATGGTGACTTTGATGCGTGTCAGGCTCTAGTTAAAGACTCATTTGATGACGCAGAACTGCGTAAAGAGATCGGTCTTAATTCGGCAAACTCGATCAACATCAGCCGTTTAATGGCTCAGATCTGTTACTACTTTGAGGCGGCTTCTCAGCTGACTAAAGAGCAACGTGAAAACCTCGTTATCTCTGTACCAAGTGGTAACTTTGGTAACCTAACGGCTGGTCTATTGGCTAAAGCGCTAGGTCTACCTGTTAAGCGTTTTATCGCAGCAACTAACGAAAATGACACTGTTCCTCGTTACCTAGAAACAGGTCAATGGGATCCAAAACCGACTGTTGCGACAACATCGAACGCGATGGACGTAAGCCAACCAAACAACTGGCCTCGTATCGAAGAGCTTTGCCAACTGAAAGGTTGGGGCTTAGATACACTAGGCAAAGGTAAAGTATCTGACGAGCAGAGCGCTGAGTCAGTTCGCGACCTAAAAGCACAAGGTTACCTATGTGAACCACATGGTGCGATTGCTTACCGTCTACTGGAAGAGCAACTGCAAGAGAACGAAACTGGCTTGTTCCTGTGTACAGCACACCCAGCGAAATTCAAAGAAGTGGTTGATGACATCCTAGGTTCTGATATCGAACTGCCTGGCCCGCTAGCAAAACACGCGGCGATGGAATTGTTGTCTGAAGATCTTGATAACGATTTTGAAGCGCTAAAAGCTGTGCTTCGTCGAGTTCAACCGTAACGTCCATTTGTTTTTCGAACAAATAAAAACGGCGCTCAATGAGCGCCGTTTTTGTATTCTAATTTAAGCTCTAAAAATTATAGAGACTCAGTGAACGTACGTGCGATAACGTCACGTTGCTGTTCAGTTGTTAGAGAGTTGAAACGTACAGCGTAACCCGATACACGGATAGTTAGCTGTGGGTAGTTCTCTGGGTGAGCAACTGCATCTTCTAGCGTTTCACGCTTAAGAACGTTAACGTTTAGGTGTTGGCCACCTTCGATGCGTGGTGCTGCTTCGATTGCAACTTCACGGCTTTCGTACTCGCCTAGGTCTGCAGCTGAGATAACTTGGTCAGCTTCGAAACCTGCAGTAGCAACAACACAACGAGCTTCATTCTTCTCGCTATCTAGTAGCCAGATTGAGTTTAGTAGGTCATCGTTTGCTGCTTTAGTAATTTGAATACCTTGGATCATAACTATCTCCTAGTCCACTGAATGTGGTTTGATTATGGTGTTAACTTTCGATTTTTATTGAGCTGGGTAATATATACCTAATATTAGTAAGGTTAACATTGATTTAAGTCAAAAAACAACCAAAAACCATATTTTTACAAAGGTGATTATATTGAGGTAAATCAATAAAACCTTTGAAAACAAAGTAATTACAAAATATTTTAAAGTATAAAAAATATTTAACAGTCATATTTGTTGTAAGTTTACTACATTTGTTGTGTTTTTATTGAACTACAACCGATACGACCCTTTATTTATTAAGCATTCTGAAAGTGTAAAGTGATTTAATGACAAACAATAATTCATCCTCAAAACCGGAAACAAATATTAAGTTTATTGGCGCTCATGTCTCGGCTGCTGGTGGAGTTGATCAGGCGCCTATGCGTGCACGTGAAATTGGCGCCAATGCGTTTGCACTGTTTACCAAGAACCAGAGACAGTGGGCGGCAAAACCGCTAGAAGCGAAAACCATTAGTGCCTTTAAAGCTAATTGCAAAATGTTGGGCTTCGGTGCTGAGCACATTCTTCCTCATGACTCCTACCTGATTAACCTAGGAGCACCAGAAGAAGAGAAGCTAGAGAAATCACGCGCGGCTTTTATTGATGAAATGGAGCGTTGTAATCAACTTGGATTAACGCTTTTGAATTTTCATCCTGGGAGTCATTTAAAGAAAATCTCAGAAAGCGAATGTTTGGCGAAGATCGCTGAATCGATCAACCTAGCTCATCAAGCGGTACCAGACGTAATCGCAGTGATCGAGAATACGTCTGGGCAGGGCACTAATCTGGGTTGGAAGTTTGAACATCTAGCCGAGATTATCGAGCAGGTAGAAGATAAGTCACGTGTGGGTGTGTGCTTAGACACCTGCCATACGTTTACTGCTGGCTATGACTTACGTACAAAAGAGGCGTGTGAGCATACTTTTGCTGAGTTCGACCGCATCGTGGGTATGCACTATCTAAGAGCAATGCACATCAATGATTCAAAAGCTGAGTTCGCGAGCCGAGTCGATCGACACCATTCTTTAGGAAAAGGCGAAATTGGCTGGGATTGTTTTGAGTATATTGCCTCTGATTCTCGCTTTAATGGTATCCCTCTTATCTTGGAAACCATTGATTCGACGATCTGGAAAGAGGAAATTCAACAACTTAGAATGTTTCATCGCTCAGCAACGCTAGCGAGCGAACAAGCGTAATAATAGAGGGGGAAATTTATTTCCGTCTATTTCTAAAAATTGGCACCTTTCTTTCATAGTATTAAAGTGAATATGTAGTTCACGATGTCTTAGAGGAGGTGCCTTTATGTATTCAATCACCCAAACTTCAACTATTGCTGTCGCACGCCGTTTACCTACACCAAACCGTCACGTGCATAACCACGGCCACCATCGTACACAGCAGAAAAGTGGTTAATCGAGATAAGCACAACTTGAACTGATTATTATGATTCATCAACAAGTGAACCCTACACATCATGTTTATTGATAGCTGTATGAGGTATAACTAGAGCCTTATTTAGGACAGTTAGCCGATACAGCTATTTTTTTGTCTGGCGAAAGCCGCTAGAAACCTTGATGATTGGGAAGTAAAACGATGACCGCACCAAAGACTTGGGAATCCATTATTAATGATGAACGTGATAAAGAGTACTTTCAGAGTGTCCTCGCGTTTGTTGAACAGCAACGTAATAGTGGTAAAACCGTCTACCCGCCACAAGAACAGGTGTTCAGTGCCTTTGATATGACGCCTTTCGAATCCGTGCGAGTGGTTATCTTAGGGCAAGATCCTTATCACGGTGCTAACCAAGCTCACGGCTTAGCATTCTCAGTGCTTCCTGGTGTGAAAATCCCACCTTCTCTACGCAATATGTATAAAGAGCTTGCACAAGATATAGAGGGCTTTGAGATTCCTAGTCATGGTTATCTCGATTCTTGGGCATCGCAAGGGGTGTTGATGTTGAACACAGTCCTTACAGTCGAAGAGGCAAAAGCACACTCACATGCTAAGTGTGGCTGGGAAACCTTTACCGATGCCATTATTGCTGAGCTCAATCAGCGCTCTGAACCGATCATCTTTTTGTTGTGGGGCGCACACGCCCAGAAGAAAGGTCAAGCGATTGATGACGACAAGCATCATGTGTTGGTTGCACCTCACCCATCGCCATTATCGGCACGCCGTGGATTCTTCGGTTGTCAGCATTTCTCTACAACCAACAAGCTGCTTTCTTCTATGGATCAACAACCTATTGACTGGCGTTTACCAACAGAAGTGTAGGTTGGTGGTTTTCTGAGCAGGGTCAAATCATAAATCAGCATATTCGTATACACTTATAAATAGTAGGTGTAATGGAGTGCAATACTATGATGATTGAAAGGATAAGACGAGAGCATGGCTATATGGCTCGTTTACTCGCGATACTCAACAGTAAGTTAGAGTTTCTGAAACAGGAGCGAGAAATAAACTATAGCCTGATCGCAGAGGTGGTTCATTACCTTATGAACCATTCAGACAAAGTGCATCACCCTAAAGAAGACGTCATTTATCGCTACTATCTTAAGCAATATGGCAGCGAGCAAGCGATTGAAGACTTGGAGTTAGAGCATCAATTGCTTTCTGAGAAAACGGCGGACTTTTTAGGTTTGGTCGATATGATCCTTCAAGATGCGGTGGTTCCTCAGCAAGTCTTTATTGAGCAGCTTGAAGCGTTTGTTAAGGCTCAGCGAAAGCACATGGAATATGAAGAGAAGCATGTGCTACCCATGATTGTTGAGGCGTTCACGGTGAAAGATTGGCAAGAAGTGGAGTCTCAATGGCTTCAACCGGAAGATGACCCTGTTTTTGGAGAGACCATCGCCGATCAATATCGCCAACTCGCGGCTCGGGTTCGACAAAATGAACAAGAGTGTGTTTAGCCCGTTGTAATGTTGAGGTGCACCTATTTTAGGTGTCCTCTATATTAGAGGGTTGGTTTCCAAATGGCGCTTTGAGCGGATTAACTACCTCAAAAAATAAAAAAGGCACCTATATAGGTGCCTTTTGCTATCTGATTTCTTATCGTGCTGATTAAAGTTTTATATCGTCAAGGCTAAAATCAAGACCTAGGTTCATCTCTCTCAGCTCTTTCTCAAGCTGCCTACGATCGTTGATGGCTTCGATTTCACGCCACTTACGCTTGAGTGGTTTCGAGCGTGATTTTTGAGTTACACGAGGCATTTCTAGTTCTGATACTTCATCGAATTGAAAGCTATCCATAAGCCATATCTCCTTCCGTGGGACTAGTTCTTACGAACCAATAAATATCATATTTCGGTTCACAATAACTTTGATTTGTTTCTCATTTGTTTCAAATCCATGAAGCTTTTGTTCTATTTTCTTATGCATGCTCACACATTGTGATAATTATTATGTATAAAAAACAGGCAAACAAACCTAAGTAAACGATTAAATTGGGGGTTATTGAATGTTAATTCATTGTGCGAATGGAATAGCGTTTTGACTACAATGCATTGAAGTGCACATGGTACCGTGCGGTATAGGGATCTCATTGGCCTAGAAAAAAACGAAGATCTTCACTATACCTTGTAAAACCTAGGCTGACGTCATTTTTATGGGATGGTGTTCTTACTGGGGTAGTGCCGTGGCTGTTGTTGATATTATGTCCCGATAATGTGACTTTTATTGGGCTGCATTGTTGAAAGTTGTGTTAACAAAAGGTGTGTTATTAGTGAAATGTCATTTTAATATAAGTGTATTTGCATATTGATTTTTAGGCCGTCTCGCTGCATTATCCGCCCGTCAAAAAATACACTGATACGTAAAATGGATGCATGAAGCGACATTTACAGTCTCAATCGCCGCAAGAATATAACAAGAGTGCCGACACAACATTGACAGAGGCATAGGCGGTTAAGAGGAAGGCTAGGAAGCATGATCGGTGCTTAAACTCAATTACGAGGTTCACGTGACAGACTTAATCAATTTGATGAACGATCTCCTTTGGGGATCTATCTTAGTTTACTTACTGGTTGGTGTGGGTATCTACTTCACTGTACGACTAGGCTTCATTCAATTCCGCCATTTCGGCCACATGTTCTCTGTTCTTAGAAACAGCCGTAAAGCAGACAGTGCTGGTATCTCTTCTTTCCAAGCTCTTTGTACTAGTCTCGCTGCTCGTGTAGGTACGGGTAACATGGCAGGTGTTGCTGTAGCACTAACCGCTGGTGGCCCTGGTGCTATCTTCTGGATGTGGCTAATCGCAATGCTAGGTATGGCAACATCGTTTGCAGAAAGCACACTGGCACAGCTATACAAAACGCGTGATAACGACGGTAACTACCGCGGCGGCCCTGCATACTACATGGAGAAAGGCCTAGGCATGCGTTGGATGGGGGTTCTATTCTCTATCTTCCTCATCATTGCATTTGGTCTTGTATTCAACGCGGTTCAAGCGAACGCGATTGCAAGCGCAATGAATACGGCATTCGACCTTGAGCGTAGCTACGTTGGTGTTGGTATCGTAATCATCTCTGCGTTCGTTATCTTCGGTGGTATCCGTAAGATTGCACGCACAGCAGAAATCATCGTTCCAATCATGGCATTGGCTTACCTAGCGATCGCTATGTACGTGATGTTCGCGAACATCGAGAAAGTGCCTGAAGTACTGGCTCTTATCTTCAAGAGTGCATTCGGTCTGCAAGAAGCAGCAGCGGGTGGCCTAGGTTACGCAATCGCACAAGCGATGATTAACGGCATCAAACGTGGTTTGTTCTCGAACGAAGCGGGTATGGGTTCTGCGCCAAACGCAGCAGCTTCTGCTACGCCTTACCCACCGCACCCAGCATCACAAGGTTACGTGCAAATGCTAGGCGTGTTCATGGATACCATTGTTATCTGTTCAGCAACAGTCGCAATCATCCTGATGTCTGGTGAGTATGTACCACACGGTGAAGTAACGGGTATCGAACTAACGCAACGTGCACTAACAGCACAAGTGGGCGAATGGGGCGGCATTTTTGTAGCGGTAGCGATTTTCTTCTTCGCTTTCACTTCAATCATTGCAAACTACTCGTACGCTGAAACGAACCTTATCTTCCTTGAGCACAACAACAAGAAGGGCCTAGTGCTGTTCCGTATCGTTGTTCTGGGTATGGTTATGTTCGGTTCTCTAGCGACGTTACCAACGGTATGGGCACTGGCTGACGTATCGATGGGCCTAATGGCGATTGTTAACTTGGTGGCGATTATCCTGCTATCAGGTATCGTGATTAAGCTAGCGAAAGACTACAACCGCCAACTAGACGCGGGTAAAGTACCAACATTCGATTCGAATGACTTCCCAGAGCTTAAGTCTCAGCTGGAAGACGGTATTTGGGACAACAACAAGAAGTAATCTTGTTGGAGCGATAAACGGCTCATCCTAAAGTGATTAGAAAGGCTAAGGTTTCGACCTTAGCCTTTTTGTTTGCCTGTCATTTGTCTCATTCTGTCTATCGAAGCTCATTCTCCCTATCGAAGTAATAGGAAGAGTCATAAAGACAAGTTGATGTTTTTTCTATACTCTAGCAGCATCCAGTTAGATAACCGATTAGGGTAAAGTTATGTTAGTTGTCGTTTCTCCAGCCAAAACACTTGATTACGAATCACCATTAGCGACGGAACGCTTTAGTCAGCCTGAGTTTGTTGAACACTCTGCTGAGCTGATTGAAGAGTGCCGCAAACTGACGCCAGTCGATATTTCTGCACTGATGAAAGTCAGCGATAAAATCGCAGGGTTGAACGTAGCGCGCTTTGAGCAGTGGAGCGAGACCTTTACCCAAGACAACGCACGCCAAGCAATCCTAGCCTTTAAAGGTGATGTATACACTGGCCTAGACGCTGAAACGCTATCGGATGAAGATTTTGACTACGCACAAGACCACCTGCGCATGCTTTCTGGGTTATATGGCTTGCTTAAGCCATTAGATTTGATGCAGCCATACCGCCTAGAGATGGGTACACGCTTAGCCAATGCTCGTGGTACTAACTTGTACCAGTTCTGGGGCAACATAATCACAGACAAGCTGAATGAAGCGTTGAATGCTCAAGGCGACAATGTGTTGATCAACTTGGCGTCTAACGAATACTTTAAAGCCGTGAAGCCGAAGAACTTGGATGGCCAAGTGATTACCCCTGTATTCAAAGACTGCAAGAACGGTCAGTACAAGGTGATCAGTTTCTACGCGAAGAAAGCGCGTGGCATGATGGCTCGCTACATCATCGAGAACAAGATCGACTCGGTTGAGGCGCTGACCCAGTTTGATACGGCGGGCTATTACTTCGTTGAAGAAGAGTCGAACGCGAAAGAGCTTGTCTTTAAGCGCGAAGAGCAAAACTAGTAGTCCTTGGCTAACGAGTAGCTCTCGGTTTAGCCTGATAACAGACCAGATAGAGAAAAGCCCCATGCAGCGAACTGCATGGGGCTTTTTTATTGAATCGTTGAAGCTGGTAGATTACTTCTTCTTTGCTGCTTTCTTTTTCTTCGCGATTTTTTTCTTCTTCGCGATTTTTTGTTTCTCTACCGCTTTCTTATCTTCTTTCTTCGGCTTCTTCTTCTTAGTCACGGCCGCTTTCTTATGCGTAGGGCGCATGCCTTCAATAAAGCGTTCTTTGATTGGTTCGTCTGTGTAACGAGCCACACGCTCAATCATTAGTTGATCGTGCGCTTCAATGATAGAAACCGCGTTACCTTTTTTACCAGCACGAGCAGTACGGCCAATACGGTGTAGGTATACGTCAGCAGTACGTGGCATGTCGTAGTTGATTACGTGGCTTACGTCTGGAAGGTCGATACCACGAGCAGCAACGTCAGTCGCTAGTAGTACGTTTACAGAGCCGTCACGGAAACGAGCAATCGCGTTGTTACGACGATCTTGAGGCATTTCACCTTGGATCCACGCACATGGGATTTGCGCGCTTTCAAGTTGAGCTCGTAGATCACCTAGACGATCACGCGTCTTCAAGAATACGATGCTGCGCTCAGCTTGCTCTGTGATGACGTGCTTTAGGATGTTTAGCTTGTGCTCTGCCGTGTCTGCACGGTGGTACCACTGAGTGATCTTCTTACGCTCACGAAGTGATGATTTCGCATCGATCTCCGCTGGGTTTTTCAGTAGATCTTCAGTGAAGCCTTCAATGCCTTTACCTTCTAGTGTTGCTGAGAACAGTAAAGTTTGTTTACGCCAGCGACACTCTGCAGACAGACGGTCAACAACAGGACCAAAGCCCATGTCTAGCATGCGGTCGGCTTCATCTAGAACCAGCCATTCAATCGCACGACAGTCAAAACGCTCGCCTTCAATGTATTCCATCAAACGGCCAGGTGTTGCTACTACGATATCTTGAGTTGTACTTAAGATATCTGCGTGCTCTTGGTACATAACACCGCCCGTGATCGTGAAGATATTTAGGCTGGTGTATTTAGCAAGCTCACGTGCTTGTTCGGTGATCTGCATTGCTAGCTCACGCGTTGGCGTCAGGATAAGCATACGTGCAGGGCCAGATTTCTTACGTGGGAAATCCAGTAGGTATTGCAGTGCTGGCAATACAAATGATGCTGTTTTACCAGTACCTGTTGGCGCAGAAGCCAAAACGTCTCTTCCATCTAACGCTTGTGGGATTGCTTCAGCTTGTATCTGTGTTGGACGTTCGTAGCCCATTTCGTCAATTGCTTTAAGCAGCTCTTGGTTTAGATCGAGTTCTGCAAAGGTTCTGATCACTGTTGTTTCTCCACAAGCAATAAATGTTTCTGCCTCAAAAAGCAGACGATAAAAAAGAGTAGTCGGACATTATAGAAGCATTAGTGATTAGGATCACATGGTATTTGCTACATCTTGAGATAAAAATCTTTAGTGAGCGCAATAAATGCTTCGCTATAACCACCTTGATGGTGAATTGTAAGCGATTCGCGCTGCAAATCTTGCTCGCAAGCAGGATCTTTAGATAACTCGAATAAAATTCGGCTAGCTGGCTTTTTATCTGTTGTTTTTACATCAAGGCGTTTTGCTAGATACCAACCACATTGCTCGGCAAGCTTGATAAAACCTTCCCCCTCAGGCGTCGGTAGGATGAAACTGGCAGTCGCGGCGTCGGTTGTTATCTCGAAACAACGCTGGGCAAGCGCTAAATGATCCAAGCTGTCGGTGTGCCTGGCGGTGGCTCTTTGGCTTTGCTGCGCCTGTTCTCCAGAGTTGAAGTAGGGCGGGTTACAGATGATCGCATCAAACCTTTGTGGAAAGTCGGTTGTTAACACGCTGCCGTGATCAAGGGAGATACGATTTTGCCAAGGCGACTGCTCAATATTGACAGTGGCAGCATCAATAGCGTGTTGATCAATATCTATCGCAGAGATTGAAGCATCTTCAAAACGCTGCGCAGCCATCAAAGCCAGCAGACCTGTCCCGGTTCCAATATCGAGTACACATGATCTTTGTGGCAGGCTTACCCAAGCGCCAAGTAATACGCCATCGGTACTGACTGGCATACCGCTTTTCCCGCCGTAAATTGAGAATTGCTTAAAATTGAAGCTTTTAGTTTGCACTGTTTTGTCTTTCATTAATGTTCTGAGTATCGAGATATTTTAAGTGATTAGCTCTAATGTTAACCGCTTGTATGAATCAATGTTCTGCTTGGAAGAATATTGTTGTGCATTATGGTTAGTTTATAATTGTGGCTATTTTTCTATAGCTAGTGGAATCCACTGCTTTTTGTTCTCATATGCAAATTTATATGGTGTTTTTGTGTGGTGACTTGCAGCTAGCCAGTTGTTTCGTCATTATGCGCGACTATTTTATAGATTGATTGGCAGCTTTGAGCTGTAACATTCATGTAAGCACAACATAAATTCATAAATATAATTAAGGATTATCTGTGAAACAGAGTCTAAAACTAACAGATATAATGGCATTGGGCTTTATGCTTTTTGCGTTTTTCTTGGGTGCGGGTAACATCATCTTCCCACCTCTAGCTGGCCAATTAGCCGGTGATCACTTCCTTCCAGCGATGTCTGGTTTTCTGCTGACTGCCGTTGGTCTGCCGTTAATCACTATCGTCGCGGTCGCAGTGGCTGGTGGCTCTTGGGGTCACTTAACTAAAGATCTTCCTAAGAAAGCAGCAACCATCATGGCTGTACTGATCTTTATCATTATCGGTCCTGCATTTGCTGCACCGCGTACTGGCCTTGTTGCCTATGAGATGGCGGTGAAACCGTTCTTCATCGATGCCTCTCAAGCTCACCTAACTCTCTTTTCGATTGCATTTTTTGCAGTAGCGATGTTCTTCTCATGGTCGCAAGGTAAGCTTATTGACGTCATTGGTAAGGTGCTAACACCTGCACTGTTCGTTGGTTTGGTTGTGCTGGCGGTTGCTGTATTCGTTAACCCTCAAGGCGATATTCTTGCGGCTCACGGTGAGTACATCACTCAACCACTAACCAAAGGTTTCCTTGAAGGCTACAACACCATGGATACTTTTGCTTCTTTGATGTTTGGTATGCTGATTGTTGATGCGATTCGTAGCAAGGGCATTACTGACCGTGCAGCGACGACTAAGTACCTAATTAGCGCGGGTTGTATTGCCGCATCGGGTCTGGCGTTTGTTTACATCTCTCTATTTTTCCTAGGCGCAACAAGTGCAACAGTCGCAGCTGGTGCAGACAATGGCGGTGCTATTTTAAGCCTATACGTTCAATCGTTGTTTGGTCCTTCTGGTCAGCTAGTGCTTTCTGTGATCGTACTATTAGCATGTCTAACTACGGCGATTGGCCTTGTGTCAGCATGTTCTGATTACTTCAGCTCGCTAACGCCTCTGTCTTACAAGACTTGGGTAATCATCAATGGTGTAGCTTGTGCAACCGTTGCGAACGTTGGTCTTTCTCAACTGATTTCTCTGTCTGTTCCAGTACTGTTTGCACTGTACCCAGTCGCTATCGCGTTGGTTGCTCTGACATTCTTACGTAGCCGTTTCCCTAATCCAAAAGTGGCTTACCGCGTAGTAGTATTAGTGTCACTGCTGTTTGCTCTTATTGATGGCGCTAAAGTAGCGGGTGTAGACGTGTCTGCACTTAAGATGCTGCCACTGTTTGAGATCGGTATGGGTTGGTTGCTTCCAACGACTGCTGCAATCATCTGTATGTTCTTCGTTGGTAAATCAACAGAGCAAGAGATGGCTGAGGAGACTGTTTAATCTTCCGTTGAGATTAGATTGTCCTTCGAGATGAAATAGAAAAGGCCTCATTACTTCGCAGTAATGAGGCCTTTTTGTATTCTGTGGTCTTTTTATATCCAGCTAGTTACTTGGTTAGCTACTTAGCCGGGAGTACTTCTGTTTGGTTATAGCTTTTCGCTGTACTCAACCAGTACTTGCTCAACCCAGCTTGCGATACGGTCGTCGCTTAGCTCGTATTGTGAATCTTCATCAAGCGCCAAACCAACGAATTGAGATTTGTCTTCGGTTAACGCTTTAGACGCTTCGAACTCGTAGCTGTCATCGTTTGGCCAGAAGCCAACAAACTCTGCACCCGCGGTTTTCAGTTCATCATGCAATAGACCCATCGCATCTAGGAACCATTCGCCGTAGCCTTCTTGGTCACCCAAACCAAACAGAGCCACAACCTTGCCTTTCATAGGCGTGGTTGCGATGTCTTCCCACAGTTCATTCCAATCTTCTTGGATTTCACCGAAGTCCCAAGTCGAGATGCCCAGCAATAAAAGGTCGTAGTCCGCCATCAATGAAAGAGGGCTTTCTTTCACGTTATGGATATCAACTAGGTCTTCACCAATAATGCCGCGAATTTTCTCTGCTGCCATTTCTGTGTAGCAGGTGGTTGAGCCGTAAAATAATCCAATTTTCATAGCAAACGTTCGATTTTAATTTCAGATGGCGAATTCTAACCATAAATCGACTTCGATTGCAGCGATTATCCGCTCAAGTCGTAATTTTTATGGCATTCATATTTGCTCTGGCATACTCTCAAAACAGTTTCCAATATTGTGAGTAACACTATGCAGTCGCCTCAAGGGCAGAGCGCAGACCACGGTCTCGTTGAGCAGTTTTTAGATGCTATGTGGATGGAGCGAGGATTATCGGAGAATACGCTTGTCTCGTACCGTACCGATTTGTCCAAGTTATTAGCGTGGATGGAAAAGAACAATTACCGCCTCGACTTCATTAGCCTTTCAGGTTTACAGGATTATCAAGGCTGGTTAGCCGACGCCGATTTTAAGCAGACCTCTCGTGCCCGTATGTTGTCGGCGATTCGTCGCTTGTTCCAATATTTGCACCGCGAGAAAATCAGAGGCGATGATCCAAGTGCCTTGTTGATCAGCCCGAAGCTGCCGCAACGCTTGCCGAAAGATTTGAGCGAAGAGCAGGTTGATGCTTTGCTCGATGCGCCAGATCCGAACGATCCGATTGAGCTTCGCGATAAGGCGATGCTTGAGTTACTCTATGCAACCGGTTTGCGTGTGACAGAACTGGTTAGCTTGACGATGGAAAACATCAGCCTAAGACAGGGCGTGGTGCGTGTTATTGGTAAGGGTGGCAAAGAGCGCTTAGTACCAATGGGCGAAAATGCGGTGGATTGGATAGAGACTTTTATTGAACAAGGTCGTCCACATCTACTTGGCGAAAACAGTTCTGATGTGGTTTTTCCGAGTAAACGCGCCAAGCAAATGACCCGTCAGACGTTCTGGTATCGTATTAAGCACTACTCGGTCGTCGCTGGGATCGATACAGAGCTGTTGTCACCACACGTATTGAGACACGCTTTTGCGACGCATTTACTGAACTATGGCGCAGATCTCAGGGTCGTACAGATGTTACTTGGGCATAGTGACTTATCGACAACCCAAATTTATACTCACGTGGCGACTGAAAGGCTGAAGCAAATTCACGCGCAGCATCACCCACGTGCTTAAATCCATTTATTTTTAAGGTGAACTTAATGAGCGTATTACGCCGTCTTCCTCTACTAGCGCTTCCTCTTATGATTACTGCATGTAATGCATCAGAAGCGAAAGTAGAAACAACATCAACAGCCGTAGAAGCTGCTCCAGCTCAAGCTATTGATACAGCTGCGTTAACTAAGCGTTTTGAAAAAATCGGTATTAAGGTCGATAAGATTGTGCCTTCGGATATCGATGGTCTTTTAGAAGTTCAAACCAACAGCGGCATTATCTTTTCTTCTCCAGAGGGCGATCACTTTCTAGCCGGTACACTTTACTCTTTGGATGAAAACGGAAAGTTCAGTGATGTTTTGGCTGAGCGTCAAGCTCCGTTGAATGCTGAAAAAGTAGCAGCAATGTCGGATACGGTTATCGAATATAAAGCTGATAACGAAAAGTACGTTGTGACGGTATTTACGGATATTACCTGTGGCTACTGTGTTCGTCTGCACAGCCAAATGCAGGGCTACAACGATCTGGGTATTACCGTTCGTTACATGGCTTACCCGCGTCAAGGTGCGACAGGACAAGTTGCTGATCAAATGGCGGCAATCTGGGCGTCAGATGATCCAAAAACAGCGATGCATGACGCTAAAGTAAATCGTCAAATGCCAGCGTCTGGTAAAGACCTAGCAGAGCAGAAGCAGATCATTGCTAAACAATACCAATTGGGTCGTGAGCTTGGCATCAATGGTACACCGGCTATCGTACTAGCAAGTGGTGAGTTGGTGAGTGGTTACTTGCCGCCAGCACAACTTCTTCAACGTTTAGAGCAATAATCTCGTTTTCTGTATTGCCATTTATCCCCCATGTTTTTGATTTAAGGAGAGGCCTGATTGATATCGGGCCCATTTTTATATGATAGAGATCCAACGCCGTCTAGAGGTCGACATTTCAGTCTTACCTGCTCACTTACCTGACTTATTAAAGCGTATTTATGTGAGTCGTGGAATCGACAGTGCTGACCAACTAGAGACAGCAGCGAAAGGCTTGCACTCTTATCAAAAACTGGGTGGCATTGATGCTGCGGTTGAACTGTTGTTCAAGGCCATTCAGCAGCAAAAACGCATCATCATTGTTGGTGACTTTGATGCCGATGGCGCAACCAGTTCAGCGTTGTCCGTACTTGCTCTACGTATGTTGGGCAGTTCTAACGTCGATTATCTGGTACCAAACCGTTTTGAAGATGGTTATGGCTTGAGCCCTGAGGTTGTCGAACAGGCAATCGAGCTTGGCGCCGAAGTGATCATGACGGTTGATAACGGTGTCTCTTCTATTGAAGGTGTTCGCTTCGCTAAAGAGAAAGGACTAGAGGTTCTGGTTACCGACCATCACTTGCCGGGCAATGAACTGCCAATGGTCGATGCGATGGTTAACCCAAACCTTGAGAGCTGTGCTTTTCCTTCGAAAGCCCTAGCGGGGGTTGGTGTCGCTTTTTACCTGATGATGGCATTGTGTGTTCACATGCGTAAATTGGGTTGGTTTGCAGAGCGCGGCATGACAGAACCTAAGTTGATGGAACTGATTGACCTTGTGGCGCTAGGTACGGTTGCCGACGTGGTTCCACTCGATGAAAACAACCGAATTTTAGTTCATCAAGGTTTGCAACGTATTCGTGCGGGTAAAGCTCGTCCGGGCATTCAAGCCTTGATCGAAATTGCTAAGCGAGACGCTAAGCGTTTGGTGGCGTCTGACTTTGGCTTTGCTCTTGGTCCTCGTATCAATGCAGCTGGTCGATTAGACGACATGTCTTTTGGTGTTGAGCTGCTAATGAGTAACAACATCCATGCGGCTCGTCGAATGGCGAGTGAGTTAGATGGCTTGAACCAAACACGTAAAGAGATCGAAGAGGGTATGAAGCAAGAAGCGATGGCTTTTTGTGATCGCCTTGAATTTGGTAAAGACGACCTACCTTCTGGCTTGGCACTATTCCAACGTGATTGGCACCAAGGTGTGATTGGTATTTTGGCTTCGCGTATCAAAGACAAATACCACCGCCCAGTGATTGCGTTTGCAGATGGCGGCGAAGGCAGTATCAAAGGTTCATGTCGTTCAATTCCGGGTCTGCACATGCGTGATGCATTGGACCGAATTGATACTCAAAACCCTGGCTTGATTCTTAAATTTGGTGGCCACGCAATGGCGGCTGGTTTAACCATCATGGAAAAGGACTTTGAACGCTTCAGCAAGCTGTTCAATGATGTGGTGAAGAATGAACTTGGAGAAACAGCACTGAAGGGCATTATCTTGTCTGATGGTGAGCTGTTACCAGAAGAGTTCTCGATGCACACCGCTGAAACGCTGCGTTCAGGTGGCCCGTGGGGACAAGCTTTCCCTGAGCCAATCTTCGATGGTGAGTTTAAAGTGCTGCACCAAAAGCTGGTGGGTGAAAAGCACCTTAAGCTGATGCTTGAGCCGCTCTACAAAGGCCACCCAACCAATGTGATGATTGACGGTATTGCCTTTAACGTCGACCTACGTCGCTGGCCTGATGCATCAGTAAAAACCGTTCATCTTGCATTTAAGCTCGATATCAACGAATTTCGCGGCAACCAATCGTTGCAGCTGATGATTGATCATATCGAAGCCAAATAGTGATTTTGGGCTCAATAATGCTCATCATATAGTGCCAAATTCAACAAGCTCTGTTCAAAAACAGGGCTTGTTTTCCTTCCTGCCCTTACAAAATTTACGTGTTTTTTATGCCTGTCAATTTTATATCCCATTAAGTTGTTGAATCTTGGTTCAGCACTCTAAAAAATTCTGTATCTCCGTCACACTTTTGAGTACAATTCTTCGGTTAAATTCTACTCATAAATGATGAGCTAAAATGTTTGAAATCAATCCTATAAAAAACCGTCTGCAGGATGTGTCTGAGCGCACAAATATCCTGAGGGGGTATCTTTGACTATGACGCTAAGAAAGAGCGTCTAGAAGAAGTAAACGCAGAATTAGAACAACCGGATGTATGGAACGAACCTGAGCGTGCTCAAGCGCTAGGTAAAGAACGTTCTGCATTGGAAGCGGTAGTAGAAACGATCGACCAACTTGACCAAGGTGTTGAGGATGTTGATGGCCTATTAGAGCTTGCGGTTGAAGAAGAAGATCAAGAAACGTTCGATGAAATTGAACCAGAACTGGCCGAGCTTGAAGCTAAGCTAGAGAAGCTGGAATTCCGTCGTATGTTCTCTGGTGATCACGATGCATCAGATTGCTACATCGATTTACAGTCAGGTTCGGGCGGTACAGAAGCTCAAGACTGGACTTCAATGATGTTGCGCATGTACTTACGTTGGGCAGATTCGAAAGGCTTCAAGACTGAAGTTATCGAAGTGTCGGATGGCGATGTTGCTGGCCTTAAAGGCGCAACGGTACGTATTTCTGGTGAGTATGCTTACGGTTGGTTACGCACAGAGACTGGTGTTCACCGTCTAGTTCGTAAGTCACCATTTGATTCAAGTGGTCGTCGTCATACTTCATTTGCATCTGCGTTTATCTATCCTGAGATTGATGACAACATTACGATCGACATTAATCCTTCTGACCTACGTATTGACGTATACCGTGCCTCTGGCGCTGGTGGTCAGCACGTAAACACCACGGAATCAGCGGTACGTATTACTCACGTTCCGACTAACACTGTGGTTCAGTGTCAGAATGACCGTTCGCAGCATAAGAACAAAGATCAAGCGATGAAGCAGCTACGTGCTAAGCTTTTTGAACTTGAGATTCAAAAACAAAATGCTGAAAAACAAGCGAGCGAAGAGACGAAATCAGACATCGGTTGGGGCAGTCAAATCCGCTCTTACGTGCTGGATGATTCTCGTATCAAAGATTTACGCACCGGCATCGAAAACCGTAATACTCAAGCGGTTCTTGACGGTGACTTAGACAAGTTTATTGAAGCTAGCCTGAAATCAGGTCTGTAAGCTTTATCAACTATTAAGCTTTACCAATAATATTGGTAAAAATGCCTATATTTGCAAAAATATAGCGGTCCAAATTTTAAAAGCAGGGTACATCTCTAATGACTGATGCTGTTCAAAACGAAAACGCACAAGAAGCTTCTTCACCTGAAGAGAACAAACTAATCGCTGAGCGCCGCAGCAAGCTGGATCACATCCGCCAAAACTGCAAAGCTAACGGTCACCCAAATGACTTCCGTCGTGAGCACCTAGCTGGCGATCTTCAAGCGGAGTTCGGTGAGAAGACTAAGGAAGAGCTAGAAGAGCTTAACCACATCGTTGCGATCGCTGGTCGTGTTATGGCGAAGCGTGGTCCATTCCTTGCGATTCAAGAAACTTCTGGTCGTATCCAAGCATACGCAGCGAAAGACGTTCAAAAAGTACTGAAAGAGAAGTACCAAGGCCTAGATATCGGTGACATCATCGGTGTTAAAGGTGCGCTTCACAAATCAGGTAAAGGCGACCTTTACGTGAACATGGAAGAGTTTGAATTGCTGACTAAAGCACTTCGTCCTCTACCAGAGAAGTTCCACGGTCTAACTGACCAAGAGATGCGTTACCGTCAGCGTTACGTTGACCTAATCGTGAACGAAGATTCTCGTAATGCATTCATCGTGCGTTCTAAGCTTGTATCTTCAATCCGTAACTTCATGAGCGCGAAAGGCTACCTAGAAGTTGAAACGCCAATGATGCACGTGATCCCGGGTGGCGCAACTGCACGTCCGTTCATCACTCATCACAATGCACTAGACATCGACATGTACCTACGTGTTGCACCAGAGCTTTACCTTAAGCGTCTAGTGGTGGGTGGTTTTGACCGTGTATTCGAGATCAACCGTAACTTCCGTAACGAAGGTCTATCTCCACGTCACAACCCAGAATTCACAATGATGGAATTCTACCAAGCGTACTCTGACTACAAAGACCTTATGGATCTGACAGAAGAGATGCTAAGCACGGCAGCAATGGACGTTCTTGGTTCTACTTCTATGCCTTACGGTGACGAAACGGTTGAGTTCGGTGGCACTTACGCTCGCATGAGCATGTTCGATGCAATCAAACACTACAACCCTGAGCACGCTGAGATTCAAGCGCTAACAGAAGCAGACCTACAAGACCGTGAAAAGATGGTTGCTATCGCAAAATCTGTACACGTAGACGTAGAAACGTTCTGGACATGTGGTCAGCTTCTAGAAGAGATCTTTGGTGAAACGGCTGAGCCTCAGCTAATTCAACCAACGTTCATCACTGGCTACCCAGCGGACATCTCTCCTCTAGCTCGTCGTAGCGATGACAACCCGTTCTTCACAGACCGTTTTGAGTTCTTCATCGGTGGCCGTGAAGTTGCGAATGGTTTCTCTGAGCTTAACGATGCACAAGACCAAGACGAGCGTTTCAAAGCGCAAGTTAACGCGAAAGACGCGGGTGATGACGAAGCGATGTACTACGATGCAGACTACATTACTGCACTAGAGCACGGCCTACCGCCAACAGCGGGTCAAGGTATCGGTATCGACCGTCTAGCAATGCTATTTACAAACACGCACACAATCCGTGACGTGATCTTGTTCCCGGCAATGCGTCCACAGGCGTAATTCTCGCTTATAGGGCGTAACAGCCTATGTAATTAAAAAGCCACCTTCGGGTGGCTTTTTCTGTTTTGGGGCTTCAAAACCTAGTCTGTACCGCACTCTTGATTCGAAAAATCGTTATTTCTGACATAGTCTTACTATTGAGACATAAAATCTAAGATAGTCTCACTACTATACGTCTCTGCGCTGAATACGCTCTCGCGGCATTTTGTCGAACGATGAAGCAGTGACTCGTATTAGTCTGATTTAAATAAAAATAGAATAAGGAAGAAGGATGGGAACTCAATTTAAGATGGATTCCTTACCAGGTTCTCTTATCGTCGTTGGTGGTGCGTACGAACCCTGGTTATCAGTGTTAGAACAAGTGGGTTGGCAGTGTACCCAGTGTGCAGATTTACGAAAAGCCGATGCCTTGATTGCTGATATTGGCCCATGTATTGGTATTGTCGATCTTAGTCATGATGAGTTCAGTCTCAACGGTATTGCTAACCTTGTGAGCAATAACAAGCAGGTGAGATGGCTCGCCTTTATCCGTGAATCTCAATTAAGCTCTGATACGATCTGCCAGTTTATCGTCAACTTCTGTATCGACTTTTTCACGGCACCAATCCCAGATGCTCAATTGCTGAGTACCATTGGTCACCAACTGGGTATGCTTAAGCTTGAGCAGAAGGTATGGCCAAACTACGGCATCAATAACAACATGGGACTGCTAGGCGATTCTGTGGCCGTGAAGCGCTTGAGAGACCAAGTAAAGCGTATTGGGCCGACTGATGTCAGTATCTTGATTTATGGCGAGAGTGGGGCTGGTAAAGAGACGATTGCACGCTCGATTCATCAAAATTCGTCGCGAGCACAGAAACCATTTTTAACGGTTAACTGTCGTGCCTTGTCTGAAATGAGAATAGAGGCCGAGGTGTTTGGCATATCAGCACAGTCAGCGACTGCGCCTTGTATGTTGGAAGAAGCCGATGGCGGAACCATCTTGCTTAATGATGTTTTAGCGATGCCACGCAATCAACAACTGAACCTGTTGCGCTTTCTACAAGAAGGTAAGATTGAAACTGCGAATGGACCTAAATCTGTCGATGTGCGTATTCTGGCCGCGAACTCCTCTGATATCGAGAAGGCGTTGATCGAGGGCGACTTCAATGAAGAGCTTTATCACTATATCAATGTTCTGCGTATTCATGTTCCAAGCTTAAAAGAACGTGTGAGCGATATTTCAGTACTGGCGAATCATTTTCTGCGTGAGTACTCGAAAGAGTTTAATGCTCAAGCGAAGAGCTTCTCAGACGATGCTATCCGTTCGATGAATCGATACCATTGGCCTGGAAATGTGCGTGAGCTGATGAATCAGATTAAGCGTGTTGTGTTGATGTCTGATGCTGTGATCATTGAGGATCACCAACTGGATTTACCAAAACAGAATGATGAGCGCCGCAGTCTCAAAAGTATCCGTGAGCGTTCAGAGCGAGATGCGTTGCTGATTGTTCTGGAATCTTATAGTGGTCAAGTATCGTTGGCCGCTAAGGAGCTTGGAGTTTCGCGTGCAACCATGTACCGATTGCTGAACAAACATAGCCTGATTTCTGAAGGTGTTGTTTAGAGCTCTCTATTCATTGATTCTATCCCGTTAGTGTCAATCTAAGAGCCACGCATGATGCGTGGTTTTTTTATATCCATTGCTACAACTTCTCGTTGATCGTTGATCGTTGACTGCTGACAGATTGAGCTATTAGAGGCTCGGTCTTTAAGAGAGATGTTCTGTGATTTTATATAATCATAGTGAATATGTTATATATAAAGTAATATGCAACTAATATTTTGGGTGAATCATTTGTTTTGAAATTGTTAATCAATTATCGGTTGAATAATATACTCACTTGGTTAGACTTTAACCGTGAAAGCAATGGTTTAACAAAGACTTATTTGCTTTTATTATCTCATTTCTTTTTGGATTTTTTAGTTAGTTTGGAGGCGCAAATGAAACATTTCGATTTTATACAGCATATTTGCGCGTCGTTTGATCCGTGTACTGACATGGTGACTGTTATGTCACAAACATCAGCCATGGCCGATCGAAACACCCAAGATAAACCTAACTAATAGATCCGTACCCTTATTTGGCTGCGGAAAAATAGCAGCTAAGTGAGAAGCCCTCATACTATTTAACACGCTATTTTTCCTCAGTTTATTTTACAACTGGAGAGTTATTATGCGTCACTCAGTATACTTAAAACTAGCAACAGTCCTTATCCGTGCAGACCTTCGTCGTGAAGAACGTGAATGGCAACGAAAAGTTCGTCGTAGTTCATACGATCTACCATGGAACAATACTCATTTATTGAGAGATATTGGCCTTGAAGCCGATGGTCGACCAATTGGTTTTTCTGAACCTGAAGTCGTTACGATTGAACGTCGAGTTCGTCACCTTCGTCGAGTCTTAAGCGCGCGAATACCGACGTAATCTTGTGGGGTGATAGCGCCTTTCACCCCTTAAGATAAATATCAGCGATAGTTGTGGCGTCGGAAGTGCAAGCTTTTGAACTAGAACTGGCCAAAAAAGAGAAGCACTTGCTTCTCTTTTTTGCTTTTTTAAGCCGTTATGTGTGCTTTTTTAAGTCGTTATCTAGTAAAGAAAAAGAGTTCTACTACGCTTTATAGAGCAAGGGAGGCTGGCTATGCAAAAGCATCAATTAGACATGTGGTTACATGGAGAGCACAAAGACTCGTATCAAACACCAAAGGTATACGTTATTGGCTGTTCCGATATCTCGGAATATCTATTAGCAGTGGAATATAAACACAAGCTAGAACCGGTAAAGCAAGACGGTGAGCCGCTTCACTTTGGATCCTTGGATCAAGTGAAAGAAGAGTTACTCCGGCTCGGCTTTGAAAAGGCGTATCTTCGCTTACACAACGCCTATGATGAGTTTGGTAATGAGCCAAGCCAAAGCTACTGTGATATTGAACTGGCGCTCAAACCTCATTAGAACTCGTTTCTTACTACCGACGGTTGATAACACACTGATCATCCTATCTTTGAAGTGCGTTAAGCGACCTATGCGTAGTGTGTCGTCAGCAATTTGTGGGTGAATTGAGTTCTTAGGTAAAAACCACGCGGTTTAGTCTTGATGGGCTTTCCACTTGCACCGTAGGCTTCCGTTAACACTCGGCTGTTGGCGGCTTTTGGTCGTAGATGCAGCGCTTCACCGTGCCTTGCTGTTATTTGTTCAACATTGCCTAACACGATCAATTCCATCAGTTCTTCCCAATCCCTTTTTAGAAGCTCGTTTTCAGCCTCGCTTGGTGTCCATAGCAAAGGGGATCCTACATGCCTCTCTGCTAGCGGGATCTCTCTTTCTCCCTCGACAGGGATCCACAACACCTTAGACAGCTTGTTTCGAACGTGGCTGGTTTCCCAAGTTATGCCTTGCACACCCATCAAAGGAGCAACACACACAAAGGTGGTTTCGAGTGGCTTGCCAGAGTAGCTAATCGGAATGCTTTTTAGCTCGATACCGAGCTTGGCAAAATCTTGTTCTGGCTTACTGCCTGCAGGTGCACCCAAGTGCCATTCCAATAGCTGCCCAACCCAGCCTTTATCACGCTTAAGGTCGTTTGGCATCACCATCTCAGCTTCGTCAGCGAGCTCTTTAAAGGTCATTCCGGCGATGGCATACGCGCGCTCTAACAGCTCTTGTTGTGTTTGTGGTTCTGGTTTCATAATAAAAGGCATGATCAAAAAAATGATTTTATCAGAAGTTATCACCAAATGACGACTGGTTAAGAAATGATCTCCTTGCGATAGAAGGGATCAAACTCAGGGTTATCCACAGGACATAAAGGTAATTAATTGAAATATTAATTTAGTGGATAAATAAACAGGGGTTTATGGTGGATAAAATGCTTGCCAAATGGGGTTCAAAATGAATCTTTCACTTAGTAGTGTGGATAAACATCGGAGTGGTTGATCTTTAACCATGTCAGGTTTCTGAAAGATCTTTTACATTTCTAATGTTTTTTAAAACTAGAATGTTGTTTTAATTTACTGATTTATATAATAATAAAATTATTTTGACTGATTTGTTGTTTTTGGTGTTGATGAATCTATGGATTAAAAAAAACGATTGCGGGTAATTCTTCACATAGTTATTCACAGAAAAGGTGAATAAATGTGGTCTATGTCTCACTATTGTGTGGGTAACTAGAATTTGAGCAAAACTTATCCATATTCCTAGTTATTATTCATAAATATAGCGCTTATCACGTCACTAAGTTTGCTCCGATTGGGGATATGTGGAAAAATCAGAGTAATTAAAAATTTAGATAGAGGTTGGCCAGTGATAGATGGCGATGGTTACCGATTAAATGTTGGTATTGTAATCTGTAACAACCATGGTCAGGTCTTCTGGGCTAAACGATACGGGCAACATTCATGGCAATTCCCTCAAGGGGGAATAGATGAAGGTGAGACTCCGGAACAGGCAATGTACCGCGAGTTGTATGAAGAGGTTGGCCTTACTAAAAAGGATGTAAAGATCGTCGCGACAAGTCGTCATTGGTTACGCTACAAGCTACCCAAACGACTGGTTCGGTGGGATTCTAAACCTGTCTGTATTGGACAAAAACAGAAGTGGTTCCTTTTGCGCTTAGATTGCGATGAATCGCATATCAATATGCAGCGTGGAAGTACACCTGAGTTTGATGGTTGGCGTTGGGTGAGTTACTGGTACCCAGTTCGACAAGTTGTTTCTTTCAAGCGAGATGTTTACCGTCGAGCGATGAAAGAGTTCGCATCTTTAGCAATGCCGTTTAAAGAGCGAAAAATAAAAGGAAAGCGCAAATTGCGTAGAGGTTAAGCATGCTCAGTCAACTAAGGGAAATAGTTGAACACGTATCAAGAGTTGAAGATGTGTCGACGGCTCTTGATATTTTGGTTAAAGAGACATGCAGTGCGATGCAGACGGAATGTTGCACCGTGTATTTGGCAAATAATGATATGCAGCGCCTTGAGTTGATGGCAACTCAAGGCCTGATCTTCAAAGGCAATAGCATTCACATTGGTTTTGACGAAGGTCTGGTTGGCCTTGTTAAAAGAAGTGCTGAACCTATCAACCTTGCACAAGCGTCTGCTCACCCTGCTTATAAGTTTTTTCCAGAGCTTGGAGAAAACGTCTATCACTCTTTTCTCGGTACTCCGATTATCCACCGCAAGCAAGTGCTCGGTGTATTGGTCATTCAACAGAAGACCCCACGTTTATTTAGTGAGATGGAAGAATCCTTCCTTGTAACGCTCTCTGCACAACTTGCCGTTATTGTGGCGCACGCCCAAACTCAAGGCCATTGGCTGTTAGAGCAACAGAAGCTACCGGCTACTAAAGGTATTGCAGCTTCATCGGGCGTGGCGATTGGTGACTTATGGTGGGACAACACTCAGCCTGAACTCACCGATGTTTATCCTGCTTCGACGCTCAATATAGAGAGAGAGCATGAGTTGTTGGCGGTAGCGGTTGAAAACGCCCTCAATGACTTTAAGCGCATGCGAAAGCGCTTAGATAGCGAAATCAATAAAGATGCGTTGGCGATCTTTGACCTGTTTACTCACTTACTCAACGATCCTATGCTGCGTAAGGATCTAAAAAGCCAAATCCAGAAAGGCGATAAAGCCGATTGGGCACTAAGACAGGTTGTAGAGAGTTATTCTAATCGCTTTGCTCGTATGTCGGACGTGTATCTTCGTGAGAGAGCACAAGACATCCGAGAGCTCGGACAAAGGCTGCTCTATTTCCTCCACAACTCTGAACATGAACTTCGCACGTTAGATAAGCCGATTATCCTAGTGGTTCGTGAGTTAACCGCTTCGGTATTAGCGTCTATTCCCAAAGAAAAGCTCTTAGCGGTGATTTCCTTGGAAGGGGCGGCGAACTCGCACGCAGCGATTTTATCTCGAGCGCTTGGCATACCTTCCGTCATGGGGGTAAACCTCAACCTAGCTCAAGCTAATGGCAAGCGAGCGATTGTTGATGGGTATAGCGGTGAGATCTTTATTGAGCCGACTAAAAGCCTGCTCAAAGAGTATCGAGGGCTGATTCTAGAAGAGAGTGAGCTCTCCTCTATGGTCAATCGCGAGCTGTACCTACCGGCAAAAACGCAAGACAACAAGCAAGTCGAGATTCTGCTTAATGCGGGTTTAAGTGCAGACACTAACATCGCTATCAACCAAGGCGTTGATGGCGTAGGGCTGTATCGAACTGAAATTTCTTTCTTGTTGCAGCAAAGATTCCCGTCAGAGGATGAACAATTCAAGCAGTATCGTTCTGTACTGGCAAGCTACCCAGAGAAACAAGTGGTGATGCGTACACTCGATATCGGTGGTGATAAGGCCTTACCGTATTTTCCTATCGAAGAGGACAATCCATTCCTTGGTTGGCGTGGTATTCGGTTTACGCTCGATCATCCTGACATCTTTATTATTCAGTTACGTGCCATGCTACGTGCGAGCTGTGAAAGCCATAACTTGAGTATTTTGCTGCCGATGATCTCTGGTGCACAGGAGTTGGATGACGCGCTACAGTTGATTGAACAAGCGTATGATGAAGTGCATGAGCTTGATAACCGAGTGCGTATGCCTCGCGTTGGTATCATGATTGAAGTGCCATCCATGCTGTACATACTGCCGCTGATTGCGCATAAGGTCGACTTTGTTTCCGTCGGTACCAACGACTTAACCCAATATTTATTAGCGGTTGATCGGAACAATTCACGAGTATCCGATGTCTATGAATCAATGCACCCTGCGGTGATCATGGCATTAAAACAAATTCATGATACTTGTAAGCAATATCAATTACCTGTTTGTATTTGTGGCGAGCTAGCCGGTGATCCTATGGGCGCGTTGTTACTGATTGGGTTGGGGTATGAGACGTTAAGTATGAATACCTCGAATGTCGCGAGGACTAAATATTTGATTCGCCAATCTAACTTGAGTGAATTACAGGATTTGGCAAATAGAGCGCTTTCAAAACCATATGGTAGTGACATCTATAGTATGATGCTGAACTATTTCGAAGAGCGTGAATTTACAGGCTTCATTCGAGCAGGTAAAAAATAGGATTTAACGTGTCATATGAACTGATAGGCTTGTTAGCAGGCCTTGGTGCTATTGTTGGTGTTTTAGCAGGCTTGCTAGGCATTGGTGGTGGTTTGCTGGTTGTTCCTGCCTTACTGTTTTTGCTTCCTAAAGCGGGTATCCCCCAAGAGTTTGCGATGCAAATGGCATTGGCTACTTCGCTATCAACCATCATCGTTACGTCGGGATCGTCTGCGATTAACCATCTAAAGTTGGGTAACGTAGAGATGTTTGTCGTTAAATGGTTGATGCCAGGTGTGGTGATAGGTGGCTTCCTCGGCTCTTTCGTGGCCGATGTAATTCCAGCTCAATACTTACCAAAAGTCTTTGGTGTGATTGTTTTGGTGTTGGCGTTGCAAATGCTATTGTCGATTCGCTCCAAGAGCCAAAAATCGATGCCGGGTTCAGCTAAAACCGTGTTGTGTGGCGGCGGGATTGGTTTGGTATCAAGCTTAGCGGGCATTGGCGGTGGGTCTTTATCGGTACCTTTCCTTAACCATCACGGTGTGGAAATGCGTAAAGCCGTCGGCTCATCTTCGGTATGCGGTTGTGTTATCGCGATTTCGGGAATGCTAGGTTTCATTTGGCATGGATCTTCTGTCGATGATCTTCCTGCGTATAGCTTGGGTTATGTTTATCTACCGGCTTTGATCGCGATATCTTGTACCTCAGTTTTGACCACTCGAGTGGGTGCGAAACTGGCCACTCAATTGCCAACCCCTGTGCTGAAGAAATTCTTTGCGGTATTTTTAATGTTTATAGCAGCCACAATGCTGCTGTAGTGTCTTTTCTGTTAGTCATTGAGCTAACCGTTAATCAATTTAGATAGAGAGCCAAGTATGTCTCAGGGTTTTATCGAATTCCCAAATATCGATCCTGTTCTTATTGAACTAGGACCAATCTCAGTTCGTTGGTACGGCCTAATGTACCTTGTCGGTTTTATGTTTGCTCTTTGGTTAGCAAATCGCCGAGCTGATCAACCGGGTAGTGGTTGGACTCGAGAGCAAGTATCAGACTTACTGTTTGCTGGCTTTCTAGGTGTGGTGTTGGGTGGTCGTATTGGCTACGTACTTTTCTACAACTTTGACCTTTTCCTAGCAGACCCACTGTACCTATTTAAGGTATGGACTGGCGGTATGTCTTTCCACGGTGGCTTGCTGGGTGTTATCACCGCAATGTTCTGGTATGCGAAAAAGAATGGTCGCACCTTCTTTGGCGTGGCAGACATGATTGCACCACTCGTCCCATTTGGTTTAGGTATGGGCCGTCTAGGTAACTTCATGAACAGCGAGCTTTGGGGCCGTGTGACTGATGTGCCATGGGCGATTGTGTTCCCTAACGGTGGTCCACTTCCTCGTCACCCATCTCAACTTTACGAGATGGCGCTTGAAGGTATCGTGCTGTTCTTCATCTTGAACTGGTTTATCAAAAAGCCGCGTCCTCTTGGTTCTGTATCAGGGTTATTCCTAGCTGGATATGGTACATTCCGCTTCTTAGTAGAATACGTACGTGAACCTGATGCTCACCTAGGTTTGTTCGGTGGATTTATCTCTATGGGACAAATTTTGTCACTGCCAATGGTTATCATCGGTGTGCTGATGATGGTGTGGGCATACAAGCGTGGTCACTACAAAGACGAATTACCACAACAAACGAAGTAAGGAATTGGTGTGAAACAGTATTTAGATCTCTGTCAGCGTATCGTTGATGACGGTACTTGGATTGAAAATGAACGCACGGGCAAGCGTTGCCTAACCGTGATCAATGCTGACCTTGAATATGATGTTGGTAATAACCAATTCCCACTGGTAACAACGCGTAAGAGTTTTTGGAAAGCCGCAGTTGCTGAGCTGCTTGGCTATATCCGTGGTTACGACAATGCTGAAGATTTTCGTAAGCTAGGGACTAAAACTTGGGATGCGAATTCTAACCTGAATGAAGCATGGCTGAATAACCCTTACCGCAAGGGTGAAGATGACATGGGCCGTGTTTATGGCGTTCAAGGACGTGCATGGGCAAAACCTGACGGCGGTCATATCGACCAACTGAAGAAGATTGTTGATGATCTAACTAACGGTATTGATGACCGCGGCGAGATCTTAAACTTCTACAACCCAGGTGAGTTCCACATGGGATGTTTGCGTCCGTGTATGTACAGCCATCACTTCTCACTACTTGGTGATACTCTGTACCTAAACAGCACTCAGCGCTCTTGCGATGTACCCCTTGGCCTGAACTTCAACATGGTTCAAGTGTATGTCTTCCTAGCTATCATGGCGCAAATCACGGGTAAGAAAGCTGGCGTGGCTTACCATAAGCTAGTAAATGCTCATATTTACGAAGATCAACTTGCACCTATGCGTGATATCCAGTTAAAGCGTGAGCCGTTAGCTGGCCCAACATTCCATATCAATCCTCAGATTAAGTCTCTAGAAGATTTGGAAACATGGGTAACGATGGATGACTTCTGGGTTGAAGGTTACGAATGCCACGAAGCGATTAAGTACCCATTCTCGGTTTAATCTCACTCGCTTTGTTTGATTGAAAGGCTGCCTCTGTGCAGCCTTTTTTGTATCTAAGTTACAGTGACGAGTAATCGAGATTCGAAGAGCAGAGAAATCATATGCTGTGTGATGCTTTATGTTACTCGTATACTCTCAACGCGCATTGGCTCTTTCTCTTCGATACTCGTTTACCCGAATCCCGTATCTGCTCTTAAAAAGAAAAAGCCCGCAACCTAGGAGGTAGCGGGCTTTGCTATAAGCGATGTTTATTTTGCTATTAAGCGGTAAGAGCTAACACGCTACCAGGCAGTACAAGGAATACCGCAACAAGGTAACCAGCCACTACAGATTTGTTCTTCACAGCCATGTCAGAAATAATATCAGCGGCTTTTACTGGTAGTTCACGTAGGAACGGAATACCAAAGATGAATACCGTTGCCATGATGTTGAACACCAAGTGTACTAGAGCAATCTGCAGTGCAAATACTGCGAACTCACCAGATACTGCTGTCGCGGCTAATAGAGCGGTAATACACGTACCGATGTTTGCACCCAGAGTGAATGGGTAAACGTCACGTACTTTAAGAACACCTGAACCTACTAGTGGAACCATCAAGCTTGTTGTCGTTGAAGAAGACTGAACAAGGATAGTAACGATAGAGCCAGAAGCGATACCGTGGATAGGACCACGACCAATTGCATTCTTTAGAATCTCACGAGCACGACCCACCATCAGGCTCTTCATTAGCTTACCCATTACCGTGATAGCTACGAAGATAGTCGCGATACCTAGAACGATAAGCATGATACCGCCAACAGTGTCGCCAAATGTCGATAGTGGCTCTTTAATCGCACTGACTACTGGTTTAGTGATTGGCTTGATGAAGTTAAGACCACCCATGCTCATATCACCTGTTGCTAGCATCGGTGATACTAACCAGTGAGAAATTTTCTCTAGAATTCCAAACGCCATCTCTAGTGGTAGGAAGATAGCAACGGCTAATAGGTTAAAGAAGTCGTGGATTGTCGCACTTGCGAATGCACGTTTGAACTCTTCTTTACAACGAACGTGACCAAGGCTAACTAGCGTATTGGTTACCGTAGTACCAATGTTAGCACCCATGATCATAGGAATTGCTAGCTCAACAGGTAAACCACCTGCCACAAGGCCAACGATAATTGAAGTAACTGTACTTGATGATTGAATAAGCGCTGTTGCTACTAAACCAATCATTAAGCCTGCAACTGGGTGTGAAGCAAATTCGAAAAGAACCTTTGCTTGCTCGCCTGTTGCCCATTTGAAGCCTGTACCAACCATTGAAACTGAAAGTAATAGTAGGTAAAGCATGAATGCCAAGTTAGCCCAGCGTAGCCAACGAGTAGTGCTCGAGATAGGCGCTGCTGCAGTAGTAGCTTGGTTCATAATGTTTTCTCCATTGGACCGTTTAAGTCTGTGTTTGGTCTGTTTGTTTAATCTGAGCGTGATGTTAGAGGGGAAATATTTCAGTAATATTACATTTTGGTTTAGGTGCGACTTTTTTGTGATGATTTACTCTTTAAATATTCCAATTGCTAATGTGGTTTTTTTAAGTTGTTGTTTTAAATTGTTTTTTAATGGAAATTCTATAGGTGATATAGATCTTAAAAGTTAGAAAAAAATTGAAAATAATCGATGAAATATTACATTATGAAATCAGACGCTTCGAAAAAATAAGTGGTAAATCTATGTTTGGTTAGGTTTTTCCGAGTTTGTTGAGTGGCGGTGTCATATTTGATATAAAAGGGTATCTACTCTTTTATTACGGCACATCTATGTCGCATCTCAACTACAACCATCTGTATTACTTCTGGATGGTTTGCAAGCAAGGCTCTGTTACTAAAGCTGCAGAAGCCCTATTCCTAACACCACAAACGGTAACGGGGCAGATAAAAGCCTTAGAAGAACGCATGGATGGCAAGTTGACCAAGCGTAATGGCCGAAGTGTTGAGCCTACAGAGCTTGGGCAACTGGTCTTTAAATATGCCGATCGTATGTTTGGCCTGAGTTACGAGATGCTGGACATCGTGAATTACAGCCAACACTCCAATATTCTGTTTGATGTTGGCGTCGCGGATGCGCTCTCTAAAAGACTCGTCAGTAAGATACTGATGTCGACCATCCCTCCAGATAACAGCATTCACTTGCGCTGTTTTGAATCGACCCATGAAATGCTACTTGAGCAACTCTCTCAACATAAGCTCGATATGATTTTGTCTGACTGTCCGGTGGACTCTAGTCAAAGCCCGGGCCTGTTCAGTAAAAAGCTGGGTGAGAGTGGAATGAGCTTTTTTAGTTCAGGTCAGGTTGAAGGGGTTAATTTCCCTGCTGTATTGGAGCAAAGAAAGCTTTTGATCCCTGGCAGCCGAACCTCAATGGGTCGTAAAGTGCTGCAATGGTTTGATAGACAAGGGCTTAAGCCAGATATTTTAGGTGAGTTTGATGATGCCGCATTGATGAAGGCTTTTGCTCGTTACCATCATGACGCAATATTTTTAGCACCGACGCTTTATATGTCTGAAGTGGAAGACGACACATCACTGCAACTATTAGGCGGTATTGAAGAGTTAAAAGAAGAGTACTACGTCATATTTGCTGAGAGGATGATCCAACATCCAGCAGTTAAAAACGTATGTGACGCAGATTTTAGCAAATTGTTCGAGTGAGATAGTTTGTTAATGAATTGATATCGATTATCATAACTCCGCAATATGCCGGAAATACTGATAGCCCGTAGTTGGCGAAAAGGTTGTAGGGAGCCAAACTATGAACTTAAAAGATATGGAGAAGAACTCAGCACAAGCTGTGATTCTACTCAAAGCCATGGCCAACGAGCGTCGCTTACAGATCTTATGCCTATTACATGGTACTGAACTGTCGGTTGGGGAGTTGTGCGGCAAGTTGGAACTGAGTCAGTCTGCTTTATCTCAACATCTTGCTTGGTTGAGAAGAGATGGTTTGGTCGAAACTCGCAAAGAAGCTCAAACTGTGTATTACACATTGAGTAGTGAAGAAGTAAAAGCGATGATTAACCTACTGCATGGTATTTACTGCAAGTAGCTTATTGCTGGTGGGAGGGGGATTTCTTATCAGCGATAGAATGACACAAGGAAGTGTTAGCATTTCACATTGAACGTTAGTGTTTACCTATCTATCTATCTATCTATCTATCTATCTACCTATCTACGTACCAATTTGCTTCTCTATTTATTTTTCTGATTGTTTGTTTTATCTATCTGCTTAAATTGTTTATCGGTCAGAAAAACGGCTGTTAGCACGTAAAATAAAAGCGTTACTCAAAATTTAGATATAAAAAAACCGGCCTAGGCCGGTTTTTTTCGTTTTGCGTTGTAATCAAATTTCTATTAAAGAGATTTGATTGCAGCAGCGAAACGAGACTTATGACGTGCAGCTTTATTCTTATGAATAAGGCCTTTAGTCGCCATACGGTCAAGAAGTGGTGTAACTTCTACAAGAGCAGCAGTTGCAGCTTCTTTATCACCAGCTGCGATAGCTGCGATAGTCTTTTTCATGTAAGTGCGCATCATAGAACGACGGCTAGCATTGTGCTGGCGACGTTTCTCAGCTTGGATAGCGCGCTTCTTAGCAGATTTACTGTTTGCCAAGGGTCTAACTCCCAAAAACTTAGTTCGGTGACAATTTAAGGGCGAGGACTATCCCTCATTAGCGCTTAATTGTCAAATGATTTGTGCAAAAACCAATCGTAGCCAAACAAACTTTGGTATGGAAAGGTCATCGCGGTTAAGATGGCGGGGATTCTAACAGCATTTTTAGACCAATGCTAATAAATATGCTTCTTAGGACAGGATAGTATTTATCCTCGCTTGAAAGTAATCAACCAGTGTCAGAGGTTTCTGTGAGTAAACGACTATTAAAGTCAGGCCTGATTGTCAGCGCAATGACTTTTGTTTCCCGTGTATTGGGGCTAGTACGTGATGTAGTAGTAGCAAATTTGATGGGGGCAGGAGCGAGTGCCGACGTATTTTTCTTCGCTAATAAAATTCCTAATTTCTTACGTCGACTTTTTGCAGAAGGTGCGTTTTCTCAAGCGTTTGTTCCTGTATTAACGGAATATCACGCCGCAGGTGATAAAGATAAGACACGAGATTTAATTGCTAAGGTGTCGGGGACGCTCGGGGTTTTAGTTTCTATTGTCACCGTCATCGGGGTATTGGGCTCTGGCGTGATCACCGCGATGTTTGGTGCGGGTTGGTTTATCGACTGGCTAAATGATGGCCCATCAGCACCCAAATTTGAGCTAGCGAGCTTTATGCTCAAGATTACCTTTCCTTATTTATGGTTTATCACCTTCGTCGCTTTATCTGGTGCCATTCTTAATACATTAGGTAAATTTGCGGTCTCTTCTTTTACTCCTGTGTTCTTGAACGTGATGATCATAGGCGCTGCATGGTTTATCTCACCTAATTTAGAACAACCAGAAATTGGTTTGGCTATTGGTGTGTTTCTTGGTGGCTTAGTCCAATTCCTTTTCCAAATGCCTTTCTTGATCAAAGCGGGTGTGTTGGTTAAGCCGAAGTGGGGATGGAGAGACCCGGGTGTGGTTAAGATCCGCACATTAATGATCCCTGCTCTGTTCGGTGTATCGGTCAGCCAAATCAACTTATTGTTTGATACCTTTATTGCCAGCTTCCTCGCAACAGGCTCTATCAGTTGGTTGTACTACTCAGACCGACTGCTTGAATTTCCTCTCGGTTTATTCGGTATCGCGATTGCGACTGTGATTCTTCCTGCTTTGTCTCGTAAACACGTAGATGCTCAAGGGGAAGGGTTCGCGCATACCATGGATTGGGGCGTGCGCATGGTGTTGCTGCTTGGTATTCCTGCGATGTTAGGTCTTATCGTTTTAGCTAAACCCATGTTGATGGTGCTATTTATGCGTGGTGAGTTCTCTCCACACGATGTACAGCAAGCATCGATGTCATTGGTAGCTTACGCATCAGGCTTGCTTAATTTCATGCTGATTAAAGTTTTAGCTCCGGGCTATTACTCTCGCCAAGATACCAAAACACCGGTTAAGTACGGCATTATCGCTATGGTGACCAATATGGTGTTTAACGCGATCTTTGCTTATTTTTATGGCTATGTGGGTTTGGCGATTGCGACGGCACTGTCTGCCTTTGTGAATATGGCCTTGTTATATCGAGGATTGCACCTTGCGGGTGTGTATCAATTAACTAAGACAACCTTGTTGTTCAGTGCCAAATTAATTATCTCAGGTGTGGTGATGGTAGCGGCTATTTTATGGCAGCTGGATAATATGCAACATTGGCTTGAATGGAGCTTTAGCCAGAGAGCGCTGACATTAACTGGCTTGATTGGACTTGGTGGCTTTGTTTATATTGTTTCGGTACTGATTTTAGGTATCCGAGTAAAACATTTAAAAGCAGCGACAGATTAATACTGATTAGTATATAATCCGTCGGTTTCACACAATAAATGATGCAAATAACAGGTTTTAGCTGATCATAATGGAACTGATCCGAGGTATACACAATATTAAAGCGCAGCATCATGGCTGTGTATTAACCATAGGTAACTTCGATGGTGTTCATTTAGGACATCAAGAGGTTTTGAGTCAGGTTTCTAAACAAGCTGCAGCATTAGGGCTACCTTCTGTTGTTATGACGTTTGAACCGCAGCCTATGGAGCTGTTTGCCCGAGATAGAGCGCCAGCACGTTTAACTCGTTTACGAGACAAATACGTGCAACTGAGTAAGCTAGATATCAGTCGCTTATTGTGTGTTAATTTTAATCAGTATTTTGCAAGTTTATCCGCGGAAGCATTCATTAAGGATCTTTTGGTTGATAAGCTTGGTGTGAAGTTCTTGGTGGTTGGTGACGATTTTTGCTTTGGTAAAGGTCGTACCGGTAATTTCGCTATGCTCAGAGAGGCGGGCGAGAAGTACGGTTTTGAGGTGGTCAGCACCCAAAGCTATTGCTTAAACCAATTACGAGTAAGCAGTACTGAGATACGAAATGCATTAGCGGTCGATGACTTGGCTGCAAGTGCTACCATGTTAGGACGTGATTACAGTATTAGTGGTCGAGTGTCCCATGGTCGAAAACTAGGGAGAACTATCGGTTTCCCTACCGCTAATATTCCATTAAAGCGTTGTGTTTCTCCTGTATCGGGAGTGTATGTTGTTGAAGCTTTGGATATCGACGGTGTTCCTGTCGGTGGCGTTGCTAATATTGGACAACGACCAACAGTTAATGGGGTAAGGCAGCAATTGGAAGTGCATTTTTTTGACTTTAAAGCCAATTTATATGGTAAACAGTTAGAAGTACGACTTTTGCACAAACTGCGCGACGAGATAAAATTTGAATCGTTCGACGCACTAAAGAATCAAATAGAATTGGATGCTGAAGCCGCAAGGGTGTGGCTGCTTCAGCTAAAGAATTAATCGGATGATTCCACCGATTAACATAATGTCTAACTTCGCCCAATATAACGGAATTAAGAATCGATGAGTGATTATAAAGATACCCTGAACTTACCAGAAACAGGGTTCCCAATGCGCGGCAATCTGGCAAATCGTGAGCCAGAAATGCTGAAGCGTTGGTACAAAGAAGATCTTTACGGCGAAATCCGTAAGGCAAAGAAAGGTAAAAAATCTTTCGTACTGCATGATGGCCCTCCATACGCGAACGGCGATATTCACATTGGCCACGCGCTGAATAAGATTCTTAAAGACATTATTATCAAATCTAAGACCCTTTCTGGTTTTGATGCACCGTACATCCCTGGTTGGGACTGTCACGGTCTTCCAATCGAGCTAATGGTTGAGAAGAAGAAAGGTAAGCCTGGTCAGAAGATTTCGGCGGCTGAATTCCGCGAAGAGTGTCGAAAGTACGCTGCGGGTCAAGTTGAAGGTCAGAAAGAGAGCTTCAAACGTCTTGGCATCATGGGCGAGTGGGACAAACCTTATCGCACTATGGATTTTGGCACAGAAGCGAACATCATTCGTTCTCTTGGCAAAATCGCAGACAAAGGTCACCTTCTTAAAGGTTTCAAACCCGTTCACTGGTGTACTGATTGTGGTTCTGCTCTGGCTGAAGCTGAAGTTGAATACAAAGATAAAGTTTCTCCATCTATCGATGTGAAATTTACAGCAGCTGACGAAGCGGCGCTTCTAGAGAAATTTACTCTAGCTGAAGGTCATGCGGGTCAAGGCGAAATTTCTATCGTTATCTGGACAACAACACCATGGACTCTGCCTGCTAACCGCGCAGTATGTCTACGTGATGATCTTGAATACGTGCTTATCCAAGTTGAAGCGAATGGCGACCAGCCTGCTCAACGTATCGTTGTTGCTTCTGAACTAGCAAAAGACGTAATGGATCGTGCAGGTATCGAGCACTTCCACAACCTTGGTTTTGCTACAGGTGCTGATCTTGAGCTTTCTCAGTTCAACCACCCGTTCTACGACTTTACTGTTCCTGCAGTTCTTGGCGATCACGTAACAACAGATTCAGGTACTGGTGTGGTTCACACTGCGCCTGGTCACGGTCAAGAAGATTTCGTGGTTGGTAAAAAGTACAACCTAGAAATCGCTAACCCAGTTGGTTCTAACGGCGTTTACCTGCCAGATACAGAGCTATTTGCTGGTCAGCACGTATTCAAAGCGAACGACTCTGTTTTAGAAGTTCTAAAAGAGAAAGGTGCACTTCTGCATCACCACGCTTACGAGCACAGCTACCCACACTGTTGGAGACACAAAACTCCAATCATCTTCCGCGCAACACCACAATGGTTCATCTCTATGGATCAAGCTGGCCTACGTGCTAAAGCACTAGAGTCAATCAAGAGTGTTGAGTGGTTGCCTGAATGGGGTCAAAGCCGTATCGAAGGCATGGTTGAAGGTCGTCCTGAGTGGTGTATCTCTCGTCAACGTACTTGGGGTGTGCCAATTGCTTTGTTTGTTCATAAAGAAACAGCAGAACTTCACCCAGAAAGCCCAGCGCTTATTGAAAAAGTTGCGAAGCTAGTTGAAGAGAAAGGCATTCAAGCTTGGTGGGATGTAGACGCTGCTGAACTTATGGGCGCAGAAGACGCTGATAAGTACGAAAAAGTAATGGATACGCTAGACGTATGGTTCGACTCAGGTGTTACGCACTTCTCTGTTGTTGATTCTCGTGAAGAGTACAACTTCCCGAACGAAGAGCGCACTCACAGTGCTGATCTTTACCTTGAAGGTTCAGACCAACACCGTGGCTGGTTCCAGTCTTCTCTAATTTCATCTATCGCGATGAAAGACGAAGCACCGTACAAGCAAGTACTAACGCACGGTTTCGTAGTGGATGGTAACGGCCGTAAGATGTCTAAATCTATCGGTAACGTTGTTGCTCCTAAAGACGTAACCAACAAGCTAGGTGCAGATATCCTGCGTCTATGGGTTGCTTCTACAGACTACACGGGTGAAGTTGCGGTTTCTGATGAAATCCTGAAGCGTTCAGCGGATGCTTACCGTCGTATTCGTAACACGGCTCGTTTCTTCCTAGCGAACTTGAACGGTTTCAACCCTGAAACTGACCTAGTTCCTGCTGAAGAGATGGTTGCACTTGATCGCTGGGCTGTTGGCCGTGCTCAAGCTGCACAAGAAGAGATCGTTAAAGCATACGGCGAGTACAACACTCACGGTGTAACTCAGCGTCTAATGCAGTTCTGTTCTATCGAAATGGGTTCTTTCTACCTAGACGTAATTAAAGACCGTCAGTACACAGCGAAGCAGGGCAGTCATGCTCAACGTAGCTGTCAGACTGCGCTTTACTATATCGTAGAAGCTCTAGTTCGTTGGATGGCACCTATCATGTCGTTCACTGCAGATGAAATCTGGAACGAGATGCCTGGTCAACGTGACAAGTTCGTATTCACTGGTGAGTGGTTCGAAGGTCTATTTGGTCTTGCTGAAGGCGAAGAGCTAAGCAACGAGTTCTGGGCTGAAATCCAAACCGTTCGTGGCGCAGTGAACAAGCTTCTTGAAGACGCTCGTAAAGAGAAAACAATCGGTGGTGCATTGCAAGCTGAAGTTACTCTATACGCTGACGACGCACTAGCGGCTAAGATCAACAAGCTAGAAGATGAGCTACGTTTCGTACTTATCACTTCTGCTGCGGTTGTTAAGCCACTGAGCGAGAAGTCTGATGCGGCTCAAGCGACAGACGTTGAAGGTCTATTCGTTGAAGTAGCGGCGACTGAAGCTGAGAAGTGTGACCGTTGCTGGCACCACACTCCAGATGTAGGCACTATCGAAGGTCACGAGAAAGTTTGTGGTCGTTGTGTGTCGAACATTGACGGTGAAGGCGAAGTGCGTAAATTCGCATAACGACTCAGAGAAAGACTGAACTTTTTGTAAAAATCATAGCCCCAGTATCAACTGGGGTTATTTTTAGTTATAGGAAATGTGTTTAACCAAGTTGGTAATCAAGGTCACGTAAGGTGACTAACAATGAATACCAACTTCGTAAATACTAGGAATAGAAATGAGTGAAGTTTCGTTAAAACAATCTGGTGTACGTTGGTTATGGCTGGCTCTATTGGTCTTCTTGGCTGATATCGGCATTAAACTCTTTGTCATGGACAATATGGGTTATGGTTGGGCAAACCGTATTGAGGTGCTGCCATTCTTTAACTTTTTGTACGTGCATAACTACGGTGCAGCGTTTAGCTTCTTGAGTGATCAAAGTGGTTGGCAGCGTTGGTTATTTACGGGTATCGCATTTGCGGTAACAGGTATGCTGACGTACTGGATGAGCAAACTACCAGCAACAGAGAAGTGGAATAACATTGCTTATGCGATCATCATTGGTGGTGCAGTAGGTAATGTGTTTGACCGAGTCGTACATGGCTTTGTTGTCGATTACTTAGACTTCTACTGGGGCACTTACCACTGGCCTGCATTTAACTTAGCGGATATGGGAATCTGTATCGGTGCTGCGATGATCATCTTAGATGGTTTCCGTAAGAAAGACGAAAGCAAATAGCTTGCTTCAAAGTCAGTCTATGACTCACAGAATAGAATAGCCCTAAGCGCTGTCGGTTGATTCCGACGGCGCTTTTTTTTATGCTTCAGTCAACAAGGAAGCAAAGCACAGCGCATCCTCAAATAATAAAGAAGTCTAAGGAAAGTAACGTGGCAGCAATTAAAAATGATTCAGCAGTAACTCTACATTTTACGATTAAAATGAAGGATGGTTCAGTTGCCGATAGTACGGAGAACATGGGCAAACCAGCGAAGTTCGTCATGGGTGATGGCAGCCTAAGTGAGAACTTTGAAGCGTGCTTACTTGGACTTGAAGCCGGCACTGAAAAGTCTATCGAACTGAAGGCGGAAGACGCGTTTGGTATGCCAAACCCAGATCATATTCACTATATGGATCGTGCTAAGTTTGTTGGCGACTCTGAAGTTGAAGTGGGCACTATCATGGCATTTTCAGGTCCTGACGGTATGGAAATTCCAGGTATTATTACTGAGATCGCAGGTGATTCAGTGACGGTTGATTTTAATCACCCACTCGCTGGTCAAGACGTTAGCTTTGACGTCAATATCTTAACGGTAGAATAACTCTCTTAACGTTAGAATTGCTGTCTTCACGCTAGAATAAGATAGCCTTACAGCTGTGATCTCACCCAGAGCTTCACTGTCTAGACGCTTCACTGTAGAATGCGAACCTCGCTGACGGCGAACTCTATAGAAGCAACCTTAGTACCGCGGTAAATGATGAGCAATGAAATGAAAATAATGTTAGCTAACCCTCGTGGCTTTTGTGCCGGTGTCGATCGTGCGATCAGCATCGTAGAGCGTGCACTCGAAATGTATCAGCCACCGATCTATGTTCGCCATGAAGTGGTACACAACCGCTTTGTTGTTGAGGGGCTCAAGCAGCGTGGTGCTATTTTTGTCGAAGAACTGAGTGAAGTGCCAGACGACAACATCGTGATCTTCTCGGCTCACGGTGTTTCTCAAGCGGTTCGTAAAGAAGCGAAAGAGCGTGAGTTAACGGTATTTGATGCGACGTGTCCTTTGGTGACTAAAGTTCATATGGAGGTTGCTCGTGCGAGCCGCAAACATATGGAAGTGGTACTGATTGGCCACGCAGGTCACCCTGAAGTGGAAGGCACTATGGGTCAGTACGCGAGCCAAACTGGTGGTATGTACTTGGTTGAAAGACCAGAGGACGTACAGAACCTAGTGGTGAATGATCCAAGTAACCTGCACTATGTTAGCCAAACTACGCTATCAGTAGATGAAACTGCAGATGTGATTGAAGAGCTACGTCGAGTGTTCCCTGAGATTCAAGGCCCACGTAAAGACGACATCTGTTACGCGACTCAAAACCGTCAAGACGCTGTGCGTGAGATGGCGAATGACGTTGATGTGGTGATAGTGGTTGGTTCTAAGAACTCATCGAATTCAACTCGTCTAAAAGAGTTAGCTGAGAAACTAGGCACACCAGGCTACCTAACTGACTGTCCTGAAGACATTCAAACCGAGTGGGTTGAAGGGAAAAAGAAAATCGGTGTAACAGCCGGTGCTTCTGCTCCTGAAGAGCTGGTAAACCAAATTCTAGATCGTATTCGTGAGCTAGGTGCGACTGACGTTGAAGAGATTCAAGGTCGTGAAGAGAACATGTTCTTTGAAGTACCAAAAGAGCTACAGATTAAGCAAGTCGACTAATCTCTATTGATTGGTGACAAGATCGATGCGTAACACTATCGATTTGCAAACACTATTGATTTGTAAACAGCAGGAAGCCAACGTTGATACGTTGGCTTTTTTGATCGTGCTTTGGAACAAGGCGTCTAATTCTAACGCGTTACTGGAGACCGAGTTGCTCTTTTAAAGTCTTTAAATAACGACGACTCACCGGGACTTCAAAGCCAGTTAGGGTAATGATCTCTGCTAATCCATTTTCTAGCAGTTTGATCTCTTGGATCGATTTTATGTTGATCAAATACTGTCGATGACAGCGGATCAAATCGGTCTTTTCTTCCAAGATCTTAAGCGTTAGTTGCGAGGTTGCCGTTTGTGATGAGCTACGAACGTGCACGCCGCTGATATCAGAATAAGCGCACTCGACCGTTTGGCTTGCCATGATCACAATGCGGTTATGACCAATGCACGGAATCTGCTCTAAGTGGCAAGGAGCAATCGCAGAGATGTCTTGCTCCGGTGTTTTCTGGTTTTGCTTGATGACTTTATTCAGGCGGCAAACACTCTTATTTAATCGACAAGGTTCAACGGGTTTGAGTAGGTAGTCAAAGGCATTGTCTTCAAAGGCTTGAATCGCATATTGATCGTAGGCGGTCACAAATACCACGTAGGGCATGGTTTCTGGGTCAAGCATGCTCAGCAATTCAATCCCAGTGACCTGAGGCATTTGAATGTCCAAATACACCACATCAGGCTTTAGAAGGTTGATCTGCTTAAGCCCTTCAATTGCGTTACTTGCTTGGCCAATGACTTCCACTTCTCCAGTTTCAGTCAGCAGCTCAATCAACTCTTCGCGAGCAAAAAGCTCATCATCGACAACTAGTGCTTTTAACATCCTACAATCTTCATCTTGTTACTATCCCTGCTTGTTTTCTATATATGTCTTTTAAATATGCTTACCGAGAAGCTATCACCTGCGAAAAGACCGTTATTTTAGTATAGGTATGATAAAGCTCATTCGAGTAAATTGCTGTGGTTGAGATTCTATTTTTAGTGCTGAGTCTTGTCCAAAGAAATTAGTGAGTCGTTTATCAACAATCTCCATACCTAATCCGACATGATCTTGAGATGGTTTCTGATAGTTGCCTGCATTGTCTTCGACGATCAGTTTGAATCCACCTTGGAAAGCCTCGCTGTAGATCTTCACTGTGCCGCCTTCTAGCATGTTTGAAATACCATGTTTGATGGCGTTTTCTACCAGCGGTTGCAGGGTAAAGCTCGGCAATTGAGATTCATATAACTGCGGGTCGATATCCCATTCCACTTCTAGTCGATCGGTAAAGCGTGCTTTCTCTATGGTCAGGTAAGCGTTGACGTGTGCCAGTTCGTCTTTGAGCTTCACGGTGTTGATGTTCTGCTTTAGGTTGCTTCTAAAGAAGTGAGACAGGTGTTGAATCAACTCTCGTGCTTTATCAGGGTCACGGCGTGTAACAGCACTAATGGTGTTGAGCGCATTGAACAAGAAGTGCGGGTTAACCTGAGCGTGCAACAGCTTGATCTCTGCTTGGGTGAGTAACGTTTGCTGCTGCTGATAGTTGCTGAACAGGATCTGGCTCGATAATAGTTGAGCGATACCTTCACCCATCGACATATTGATAGTTGAGAATAGTTTCAGCTTTGGCTCATAGAGCTTGATGGTGCCGACCACTTCGTTACCCGCGCGCAATGGAATAATCAACGCAGAACCCAATTTACAATCCTGCGACAAGGAGCATTGGTATGGGTTCTCTTTGCCATCAAGGTAGATGATGTCGTTCTGTTCCATCGAAGTGAGCGTGCTTTGCGATGAAATCGGGGTGTTCGGAATATGGTGTTCATCACCAATACCAACGAACGCGAGGATTTTCTCTCGGTCGGTAATCGCTACCGCCCCTACGTTGGTCTCTTCATAAACGATACGTACGATTTTTTGTGCGTTATCGGAATTGAACCCACCATGCAAAATACCCACCGAACGTTCGGCAATGGTCAGTGCGCGGCGTGAGAAGGTAGCCGAGTACTTTTCGAAGATGGTTTTTCTGTCTTGGATGATGCTCATGAACAGTGCTGCACCGACCGAGTTAGCGATGATCATTGGCGCCGCAATATCGGAGACCAGAGCATAGGATTGTTCGAAGGGTTTGGCGACTGCAAGCAGAATCAACATTTGAATAATTTCTGCAAATAGGGTGACAGAGAACACTACCAGCGGATTAAACAGCTGACTGGCTTTGTTCTTTCTGACTAAGTACACATGCAGCAGGCCACCAATCAAGCCTTCTGCTGTCGTTGAGATAGCACAAGCTAAGTCCGTAAATCCACCCAATGAATAGCGATGAATCCCGCCAGTAAAGCCGACCGCAAAGCCAACTACAGGACCACCAAACAAACCGCCCATTACCGCGCCCATCGCTCGCGTGTTGGCGATGGCATCATTGATTTGCAGTCCGAAATAGGTGCCCATAATACAGAATAGGGAGAACAGAACGTAGCAGCTGATCTTATGGCCTAAGCGTGAAGAGATGCTCAACAAAGGGAGAATCAGTGGGGTTTTACTCAGCATGTAAGCAATCACTAAGTAGACGCAGGTTTGTTGCAGCAGAGAGAGAATGAGTTCCATATTTTCACCTATTGAGACGCTTGTTAAGTGTAAAGCTCATTGCTTGGTAACGGTAGCTTTGCTTGTGTTTTAGTAGCCTATATTCGCTTCCCAGAGTCGAAAGCACTAACGCCTACAAACAATAAAGCCCATCACAGTGGACGGGCTTTAGTCTTAGGTTCCACGAATCACTGAGTGATTACGGGAGCAAGCGAAGTTGTGTTTGGCTGTTCTTTTATCTCTTTCTATGAAGATTGGTCTCTTGTTCCCAAGAGCCTTAAAGAACTAGGCTGTTTTGGTGACGCCTTTTGCTTCTTTCTCTTCTTCATCAGCTAGGTCGATATCGCCTTTGCCTTTTGAAATTTTAATAACGTAAGCCGCAACACCTAGCGCACTCACCACACCAATGATGGTTGAGATTTGCATTGGTAGACCGAAGCCCAGTTGGCTGTTGTTCAGGATGAATGTGATACACACAGACGTCATGAAGATAGCTGGAACAGTTGTTACCCAGTGCAGTTTGTTGTGGCGAAGTAGGTAAGCTGAAGCTGTCCACAGCATCATTACGGCTGTTGATTGGTTAGCAAAACCGAAGTAGCGCCAGATGATACCGAAATCAACTTGAGTCAGGATGCCACCGATAACGAACAGTGGTAACGCCATTAGTAGACGGTTACGCAGTGTTTTCTGTTCCATGTTGAAGTATTCAGCAAGGATAAGACGGCTTGAACGGAACGCTGTGTCACCAGAAGTGATTGGTAGGATAACCACGCCAAGGAAAGCAAGGATACCGCCAAATACACCCAGTAGACCAAATGAAGCGCTGTATACTACGTTACCTGGGCCGCCGTTTGCAATTGCGTCAGACAGAGACTCAACCGAACCGAAGAAAGACAGAGCAAGTGCACACCAGATTAGAGCGATGATGCCTTCACCAATCATTGCGCCGTAGAATACGAAGCGACCGTTCTTCTCGTTTTCCATACAACGCGCCATCAGAGGAGACTGAGTGGCGTGGAAGCCAGAGATAGCACCACATGCGATAGTGATGAAGAGAGCAGGCCAAAGTGGTAGGTCATTCGGGTTCATGTTGGTGAACATGTCGCTGATCTCAAAGCCCCCCATGATTTGGTGTTCGTCAGATAGACCAATCGCAGTGATTAGGCCAACAGACATAAAGATAAGCAGTGCACCGAACAGTGGGTAGAAGCGACCAATGATTTTATCGACAGGGACAATCGTTGCGATGATGTAGTAAGCAAAGATGATAACAACCATCGTAGTTGCAGACATCGCGAAATCAGTTTGGTCGTTCACTAGGTTAGTGATCATACCTGCTGGAGCAGATACGAATACCACACCAACAAGAAGCAGTAGAACAATGGCAAAGATGTTCATAAAGTGTTTTGCGCCATTGCCTAGGTAACGTCCAGTGATGGTTGGAACCGAAGCTCCGCCATTACGGATAGATAACATACCTGAGAAGTAGTCGTGTACTGCACCTGCGAAGATACAACCTAGAACGATCCAAAGCATTGCTGCTGGACCATAAAGGGCACCCATGATAGGGCCGAAGATTGGACCTACACCTGCGATGTTAAGCAGCTGAACTAGGTAAACCTTTGGTGTCGACATTGGAACGTAGTCCACGCCATCTTGCTTAGTGTGAGCAGGTGTTTGGCGTTTTTCATTGATACCGAAAATCTTCTCGATAAAGGTACCGTAAATAAAGTAGCCACCAATGAGTGCTGCGACACAGGTAAGAAACCACATCATAATTTGTTATCCCTGAATGTATTAATTAAGTCAGGGTGTATAATAAAGGAGTCGATGAGAAGAAACTTCCGCTACGAGAGTGAGTGGTCGAATAGCCAATTTAGCGGTGTTATAACTGATTTAGTGGTTTGTTCACTGTGCTGAGTGGCCGATATTTCTATCGAGAGGCCTATTAGCTCTATAGAGAGGTTGTTTGAGTTGGCTTAACGGCGACTATTGATTCTGAGTGGTCGGAATGAACCTAAAGTGGCGAACATTAGACAATAAGTGGACATCGATAGGCGTTCAGCGGAGAATCACCACAAAGGCAGCGCTTCGTCAGAAAGTGGTGAAGTAACAATATAAAGGATTGAAATGAAAAAAATAATCGTACTATTCGCCGTGGCATTTAGCCTTGCAGGATGCAGCGCCAATGTTCAAGATTTAGCAGCTGAAGGCAATTGGCAAGAGATTGGCTATCGTGATGGTATCAAAGGCCACACTCAGCGTTCGTATTCAGAGATGACTGAGCTTGGCGCAGTCGATCAAGCGAGTTACACAGAAGGTTATCACCTAGGTGTGACTGAATATTGTAATCCGAACCATGCTTATCAGATTGGTTTATCTGGTCAGGTGTATGAAGGCGTGTGTTCTGGTACGGAAGACGCTCAACGTTTCCGTATGGAATGGCAACGCGGCTGGGACGAGTTCTCAAACGACTATTAAGCCCAAGCTAGCCATAAAAAATTAAAACTAAAAAAAGACCAGTACCGCGTGTGTGCTGGTCTTTTTGTATGTCGTTGAAGTAGCTGTCTAAATGAGAAGCTACAAGCCAAATTAAGATTACTGATTATTCTCGACGGCTTTTCTCAAGAAGCCATTTTGCTTATCAAGCTGAGCCTTGGCTAACTCTAAATCTAGCCCTGTTAGAATCATCAAAATCGATAACTTCACATCGTAATCAGTCGCTTTAAGTGTCGACACCGCCAGTGCTTTATCGCACTCCGTTGCTTGGATAACGATACGAGCGGCGCGGGCAACCAACTTTTCATTGGTCGCTTTTACGTCGACCATAAGGTTTTGGTAGCTCTTACCAATGCGAATCATGCTGGCAGTGGTCAGCATATTAAGCACCAGCTTTTGTGCTGTACCTGATTTGAGTCGTGTTGAACCAGTCAATGCTTCTGGGCCAACCACCGGGCTAATTGCGATTTGAGCGATTTCAGCAATTGGAGAGTCAGGGTTACAAGATAATGCAACCGTTACTGCGCCAAGCTGATTGGCATAGTTGAGTGCACCAATCACGTAAGGTGTGCGACCGCTCGCAGCAATACCTACCACGACATCATTTTCTGAAAACTGAATCGCTTTCAGATCTTCAATGCCGAGAGTTAGCGAGTCTTCTGCACCTTCTTTGGCTTTTAAAATCGCCTCTGGTCCGCCTGCAATTAAGCCGATAACCATTTTGTCCGAAACACCGAAAGTCGGTGGGCATTCTGAGGCGTCTAACACACCTAATCGACCACTGGTGCCTGCGCCCATATAAATCAGTCGACCACCGTTTTGAAAGACATGAGCAATTTTATCGACCGCTTTCGCGATCTGTGGCAGTTCCGCTTCAATCGCCAGCGGGACTTGCTTGTCTTGTTGGTTAATCTTTTCAACCACTTCGAGAGAGGTGAGCAGATCAATATCCATAGTGTCAGGGTTTCTCCCCTCCGAAACGAGGTGCGAGAGCGCTGATATGAGAGCGTCGTTACTCATAATGATCCTTAAATGGTGATTCTAAAATGATGGTTCTAAAGTTGTTTAGTCAGCACGATAGAGAACGCCTAGAGAGGCCGCTCTGCTTGCGCCAGTCACTTCTGGTAAATTGCTTGGCAGTTGATGAATATGACGTTGAGCAAGCCACGCAAAAGCCATCGCTTCCATGTAATCGGCGTCCACGCCTTTACTGGTGGTTGAGTCAACCTCCCAACTTGGAAGCAGTTCAGACAGCCTCTTCATCAACAATGGATTTCGTGTACCACCGCCACACACATACAGTGCAGGCTGGTCACCCAAGCGATAAGTCTCCACTTCATTGGCTATCGTCAATGCGGTGTATTCACAAAGCGTGCGCTGAACATCTTCTACTGCAAGATCTTTAAATTCTGTTAATTGTTGCTCTAGCCAAGGTAGGTTGAATAGTTCTCTACCAGTACTTTTCGGTGGCATTTGAGATAGATAAGACTCATTTAACAACTGTTCGAGTAAAGCTTGATTGAGTTGACCTTTTAGCGCAAATTGCGCATCACGGTCAAACTTCTCACCCGTGTGTTTATCAACCCAAGCGTCCATCAACATATTGCCCGGACCTGTATCATAACCAAGCGTTGGCTGATTAGGGCGCAGCACTGAAATATTCGAGATACCACCAATATTCAACACCACAACCGAGCTGTCTTGCGGGTGGAAAATCGTATGGTGGAAGGCGGGGACTAATGGCGCACCTTGTCCGCCTAATGCCATGTCTTTACGTCGAAAATCGGCAACCGTTTGAATCTGTGTTTTAGCGGCAATGATGTTGGCATCACCCAACTGCATGGTAAATGGCGAATCGCCTGTTGGCTGGTGGAACACTGTTTGACCATGATTACCTATCGCAGTTACAGAAGGTGCTGGTGTGCCTGACTTTTCGAGAAGTTGCAGAACCGCATCAGCAAACAGATGGCCAAGCTGGTGGTCGAGTTCGCCAATGGCAATCAAATCGGTTTTCTGACCAATACAGACTTCAAGTAGACGCGCTTTGAGATCATCAGGCATTGGGAACTCATCATGAGCAAGCAATATTATACGTGTATCTTCAATCGACACTAAGGCCGTATCAACACCGTCCATACTCGTCCCTGACATCACACCGATATACAGTTCTTTATGATCCATTTCTAAGCTCTTGCACTGCATTCTTAAAGTCTTCCACAGATTGGTTTAAAAACATTGTAAAGCAAATTTAAAGAGAATAATCTCGGGAAGTTTATGAAATTAGGTTTAATAAGGGATAAATATGGGACCGTTGTGGGTTGATGTTGCAGGCTACGAGCTGACAGCTGAAGACAGAGAAATTTTAGAGCACCCAACTGTTGGTGGTCTCATCTTATTTGCTCGAAACTACCACGATAGCAAACAGTTATCGGCGTTAAACAAAGAAATTCGTAAGGTAGCGAAACGTCCTATTTTGATTGGTGTTGACCAAGAAGGTGGTCGAGTTCAGCGCTTCCGCGATGGCTTTTCAATTATCCCAGCTGCTCAAGAATTCGCGACTAAGAATAACGGTGAACATTTAGCAGAACAGGCTGGCTGGCTGATGGCGGCAGAATTGATTGCCCACGATATCGATCTGAGCTTTGCGCCAGTATTAGACAAAGGCCATGACTGTAAAGCGATTGGTAGCCGAGCGTTTGGCGAAGATATTGATACTATTGTTCGTCATAGCAGCGCTTTCATCAAAGGCATGAAGTCGGTTGGCATGGCGACGACAGGCAAGCACTTCCCTGGACACGGTGGCGTGATTGCTGACTCACACTTAGAGACGCCATATGACCCTAGAGACGACATCTTTGAAACAGACATGGCAATCTTCAAGGCGCAAATTGAAGCTGGAATATTGGATGCCATGATGCCAGCTCACGTGGTTTTCTCTCACTATGATGATCAACCTGCGAGCGGTTCACAGTATTGGCTGCAGAAAGTATTGAAGCAGCAGCTTGGGTTTAAAGGCTTGGTATTCTCTGACGATTTAACGATGGAAGGCGCTGCCATTATGGGCGGACCAGCCGACAGAGCGAAAGCGGCCTTGAATGCAGGTTGTGACATGGTGTTGATGTGTAATAAACGAGATGCACAAATTGAAGCTCTGGATCACTTAGCGATTCAAGAGGTGCCTTTAGCCAACTCATTGCTTAAAAAACACAGCTTTGATTTGTCGACACTTCACTCGGATGCTAGGTGGAAAGAGACCTCAGAGACGATTAAGCGAATGCTAGGCAGTGAGTGATAAATAAACACATAATAATTTTAGATAAGGCGATATGATAAATATCGCCTTTTTTGTATGTGTGATCCATGGTTTAAACCTATTTATCTCTTAGAGTGAGCTAAATTCAATGTGTAAAATAAAATTTACAGTTAATGTTTTTTATTGTTTACACTTGCAATCGTTTTTTTAGCTGTTATTGTGTTTTTAAAGATTGTTAGCCCAAATGGAAATGTTGGGTGTAAAAATAAATATACAGGTTGAGTTATGCAGAAAAGTGAATTAAGCAATGTCAATATCATCGACGAACAGGTACTGATTACTCCTGAGGAGTTAAAAGCAAAACTGCCTTTGAGTGATAATGCTCGTCGTTTCATTCAAGAGTCTCGTCAAACTATCGCAAACATCATTCATAAGAAAGATCATCGCATGCTTGTTGTATGTGGCCCATGTTCTATCCATGACATTGAAGCTGCGAAAGAGTACGCGAAACGCCTAAAAGCCTTATCTGAGCAACTTAGCGATCAACTGTATATTGTTATGCGTGTTTACTTTGAGAAACCTCGTACCACTGTCGGTTGGAAAGGTTTGATCAATGACCCACATCTAGACGGCACTTTCGATATTGAGCATGGTCTGCATGTTGGTCGTGAACTACTTGTTGAACTCGCTGAGATGGAAATCCCACTAGCGACTGAAGCATTAGACCCAATTAGCCCGCAATACCTAGCAGATACCTTCAGCTGGGCGGCTATTGGCGCTCGTACGACTGAATCTCAAACTCACCGTGAGATGGCAAGTGGTCTTTCAATGCCAATCGGTTTTAAAAACGGCACCGATGGCAACCTAGGCACTGCAATCAACGCAATGCAGGCGGCTTCTTCTAGCCACCGTTTCATGGGTATCAGCCGCGAAGGTCAGGTTGCACTACTAACAACGCAAGGTAACCCAAATGGTCACGTGATTTTACGTGGCGGTAAGCAGACGAACTACGATTCAGTATCGGTACACGAATGTGAGCAAGAGCTGGGTAAATCTGGTTTAGAGGCAGCGCTAATGGTCGACTGTAGCCACGCGAACTCTCGTAAAGATTTCCGTCGCCAACCTTTAGTTGCAGAAGATGTGATTCACCAAATTCGTGAAGGCAACAAGTCGATTATCGGCCTGATGATTGAAAGCCATATTAACGAAGGAAACCAATCTTCGGATATACCTCTCAATGAGATGAAATACGGCGTTTCTATTACCGACGCGTGTATCAATTGGGATTCAACTGAGGCACTATTAAAACATGCACATACGGAATTAGTCCCGTTCTTAGAGAACCGCTTGAAAGGTTAGTCAGAGTTTAAATTTAAGTGCCTCATCTAATGAGGCATTTTAAGATCTGTTGCTAGCGAACCTGCATGATTGTGGGCTTATAGATTGGCACGGGCTTATAGATTAGTAAGGAATAAAATGGCCGTTGAACTGAACGAATTACGCGACCAAATCGATGCTGTCGATAAACAAATGTTGGATTTACTGGCTCAACGCCTTGCTCTAGTAGAGAAAGTAGGCGAAGTAAAAAGTGAACATGGTTTACCTATTTATGTACCAGAGCGTGAAGCTGCGATGCTGGCATCTCGTCGTCAAGAAGCTGAGAAAATAGGGGTTCCACCACAGTTAATCGAAGATATTTTGCGTCGTACTATGCGTGAGTCTTATGCCAGCGAGAAAGATTCTGGCTTTAAGTGTCTTAACCCAGAGTTACGTTCAGTGGTTATCGTTGGTGGTAATGGTCAACTTGGTGGCTTGTTTGGTCGTATGTTCAAACTGTCTGGCTACGAAGTAAAAATCCTTGGCAGCCAAGATTGGGATAAGGCCGACGAAATCTTAGATAATGCTGGGCTTGTGGTTGTTACGGTTCCAATTCACCTAACGGAAGGTGTGATTGCGAAGCTAGGTAATCTACCAAGCGATTGTATTCTATGTGATTTGACGTCAATTAAATCTAAACCTCTACAAGCAATGATGAACATGCATCAAGGCCCAGTAGTTGGATTGCACCCAATGTTTGGCCCTGATGTTCCTAGCCTTGCTAAGCAGGTGATTGTTTACAGTGATGGTCGTGGTTCTGAAAGTTACCAATGGCTACTGAATCAATTTGGTATTTGGGGCGCGAGCCTTTGCCAGATGGATGCAGCTGAACACGATCACGGCATGACCTTGATTCAAGCACTTCGTCACTTCACCTCTTTTGCTTACGGCTTGCACCTGAGTAAAGAGAACCCGAACATTGATCAACTTCTGAAACTAAGCTCGCCAATCTACCGACTTGAGATTGCGATGGTTGGTCGTCTGTTTGCTCAAGACCCGAACTTGTACGGCGATATCATTCTTTCTTCGGATGAGAATATTGAGATGATTCGACGCTTCCATAGCTGTTTCGGAGAAGCGTTAGAAATTCTAGATGGCAAAGATAAGGCTAAGTTTGTTGAGAGCTTCAACCAAGTGAGTGATTGGTTTGGTGACTACTCACAACAATTTTTACAAGAGAGCCAAAGCCTGTTAAAACAAGCACATGACTCGATTCATCGCGGTTAATAGTGTGGTTTGAAAAATAAAAAAGAGCGACCATTTGGTCGCTCTTTTTGTTTGTGTTGAATGCCGATATTGCATCTGGCCTATAGTAGGCGAAATGCATTTGGATCATCATGGGCCAAACGAACAAACCTAGTTAGTCACGATAGGCTCTTTGTTATTCTCGTTCGATACTCGGTTATCATCGCTGGATACTGTGTCGATAGTTGAACTGATGTAAGGCACGTTAGTTAGGTTGATCTGCAAGCGAACCACGTTATCAATCAGCTGAACGAGTGGGCCCCATTTCACCTTTTTCTCTTTCTCAAACACGTAATTGAAGTTTTCTGGTGTCCAATCCATCAAGTATTGAGGGTTCAATGAGCGACCAAGGAAGCGTACTTCATAATGCAGATGTGGCCCAGTTGAGTTACCTGAGTTACCACAGCTCGCAATCACATCACCTTTACTGACAAACTGACCGCTGCGAACTTTGAATTTTTGCAGATGCGCGTAAGAGCTCATGAAGCCAAATGAATGGCGCATGGTGATAAAGTTACCAAAGCCTTTCTTGCTTGGGCGTACGGTTTCAATCACACCATCTGCCGGTGCTAAGATATCTTCACCACGCTTACAAGTAAGGTCGATACCAGTATGGTTGTGGCGTTTGCCTGTAATTGGGTTAGTACGGCGACCGTATGAAGACGAGATGCGTTGATAAGCCATCGGACTATCATTAGGAATTAAGCGGAACATGGTAGCTCTTACCGCGGAATCGACGGCTGCAGCATCAATACGGTCTTCTAGTGAAACCTCATCGGTGTGTAACTCTTCATCAGCCAGGCCTAGAACGGATTCCACATCGAATACACGCTTACCCAGTAATTGAATCGTACCTTCTTTCTCAGTTAAGGCTTGAGATAGGGTGTGGTTGGTTTCAACTTGTTCCGCGTATAAGAACTCGGTCTGCTCTTTTTCAACAATCAGAGTTTCAATTAACTGTTGTGCATCACCGGCTTGTGCAGCTAGCTTGTTTTTACTCTCAAGGTGCATGTAGGTTGCACCACCAATCAACATCGGTACTGAGAGCAGGGTTGTCATGCATAAGAGTACGGCTTTTCGACCGAAGTAAAACGTCTGTTCCCCCTGACTAGAGGGAATAGTAATGGACACTTTTTTAGACATGGTTCTGTATTAACTAAATGCTTCTAATAGAAAAAGGGTAATGGAGATATTATTCCTTACCTAAGTCGGTAAGGTGTTCAATCTCTCTATAAAGCAGGTCATCGTCACCAACATTAAGCTCAACAAGGCGCTTAAGGTGGCTGATACTATCAATATCTAAATGCTCTATGCGTAAACGCATTGAGGTATTGATGGTAGAGACTATCGTTGCTTCTAACTGAATATTGATATCACTGTTTTCGAGTTTAAAGCTCACTTGAACAGGGACATCATGGCTAAGTTGTTTTGATTCATTGCATTGAATGAGTAAACCATGGAGTGATAAGTCTTGCACTGAGCCTGATACCTTTACTTGTCCTTGTGAGATCTCAGTCGGGACTTGATAAATAACTCGTGAAAATTGACGTCTTTCAACCATAAGTAATCTCTCTATATCGATGCATTACACGTAAGCCAGATATATCAAAGGCCGCTATTATCGCGGCCTTTGTTCAAAATACAAGCTTATTTACTTAGCTATACGCTTGTACTTGATACGGTGCGGCTCTGCCGCTTGTGCGCCTAGAGTCTGCTTAAGCCACTCAGTGTACTCAGTATAGTTACCTTCGTAGAAGTTAACTTGACCTTCATCACGGTAGTCTAAGATATGGGTCGCAATACGGTCAAGGAACCAACGGTCATGCGAGATAACCATTGCACAGCCCGGGAATTCAAGCAGTGCTTCTTCAAGAGCACGTAGCGTTTCAACGTCAAGGTCGTTGGTAGGCTCATCGAGTAGCAGTACGTTACCGCCCGCTTTTAGCAGTTTCGCTAAGTGAACACGGTTACGTTCACCACCAGAAAGCTCACCGATGATCTTCTGTTGGTCGTTGCCTTTAAAGTTGAAACGAGAACAGTAAGCACGCGCAGGGATTTCGAAGTTGTTGATCTTAATGATATCAGCGCCTTCAGAGATCTCTTGGAATACTGTCTTAGTGTCGTCCATGCTGTCACGGAACTGATCAACAGAAGCAAGCTTAACGGTTTCGCCTAGTTCAACTGTACCTGAATCTGGCTGTTCTGCACCGCTTAGCATCTTGAATAGTGTTGATTTACCTGCACCGTTGGCACCAACGATACCGACGATTGCGCCCTTAGGCATGCTGAACGATAGGTCGTCGATAAGAACGCGATCACCAAACGATTTAGTCAGGTTGTTCACTTCAAGAACTTTATCACCTAGACGCTCACCTGGCGGGATGAACAGTTCGTTGGTTTCGTTACGCTTCTGGTATTGGCCAGTTGTCAATTCTTCAAAACGAGCCATACGAGCTTTAGACTTAGCTTGACGGCCTTTAGGGTTTTGACGAACCCATTCAAGTTCTTTCTCGATTGTCTTTTGACGTGCGCTTTCGCCCGCTTTTTCTTGCTTAAGACGCTCGTCTTTTTGCTCTAGCCAAGACGTGTAGTTACCTTCCCATGGGATACCTTCACCACGGTCAAGTTCTAGAATCCAGCCAGCTGCGTTGTCTAGGAAGTAACGGTCGTGGGTAATCGCCACAACAGTACCACTGTAATCAACAAGGAAGTGCTCAAGCCATGCTACTGATTCTGCATCCAAGTGGTTGGTTGGTTCATCAAGAAGCAGCATGTCTGGCTTTTCAAGAAGTAGACGACAGATAGCAACACGACGACGCTCACCACCTGATAGGAATTCAATTTTCGCATCCCACTCAGGAAGACGAAGTGCATCAGCAGCACGCTCTAGAGCAGTCTCTAAGTTGTGACCGTCTTTTGCTTGAATCAGAGCTTCTAGTTCGCCTTGCTCTTTTGCCAGTGCATCGAAGTCTGCATCTGGTTCTGCGTAAGCTGCGTAAACCGCATCAATACGCTTAAGTGCGTCAGCAACGTCAGAAACCGCTTCTTCTACGATTTCACGAACAGTTTTTGATTCGTCTAGCACAGGCTCTTGTGGTAGATAACCTACTTTAAGGCCTTGTTGTGCACGTGCTTCACCATCAATATCAGTATCAATACCAGCCATGATACGTAGTAGGGTAGATTTACCTGAACCATTTAGACCCAAAACACCGATTTTAGCGCCAGGAAAAAAGCTAAGAGAAATGTCTTTAAGAATTTGACGCTTAGGTGGAACAGTTTTGCTCACCCGAGACATGGTATATACGTATTCAGCCATTGCCGATAGATCCTAATTATTGTTCAAAATTGTCTGCTATTTTATACCAATATCCTCAAAGATGTTACTCCTAGGGCAGAAAAGCCACTCTTGAACTAATCCTTACCTATTATTGTCACATTGGTCATTAAAACTATATTTAATGGGCTTCTGAGGCGAAGTGTTAAATATTAATAATATTTACACTCAAATCCTTTACATTTGATGTGATGTCGGGCGTAAATAGACTTCACGTATTCATACACGCACTAAGGAAAGAGCGAATGTTTTTCCGCATTGGTAATACGAAAATTGCTGTGGCTGCATCGGCAATTTTGTCTTCGGTTTCACTGGCTCCGGTCGCTATGGCTAGCAATGCATCCGAGCTTGAAATGCAGCGTGACGTTTATGATAAAGCGCAAGAGGTTTTAGACAGCCGTGATCTAAAAGCTTACTCCGCGCTGCGTAACAAAATTCAAACATACCCTTTAACACCTTACACCGATTATCGGGCCTTTCTGATTGGCTTAGGTGATCGCACACCTGCTGAGGTCGATGCTTTCATTGAAGAGAACAAGGCATTGCCTTTCTCCAATCGAATGCGCGCACCTTATTTGGACTCATTGGCTTCTCAAAAACAGTGGAAGACGATCCTTGAGTTTCAAACCAAAGAGCCTGTCGGTGAAAAATACCAATGTATTTATTATCGAGCGCATTACGAGCAAGGTAACCAAGAGCTTGCCTTTAAAGGAGCTAAACAACTTTGGTTGAGTGGTAGTGGTGTTGATGACGCTTGTGACCCTTTATTTAAAAGCTGGGATCAAGCTGGGCTAAGAACTGATGAGCTGATTCTGGATAGAATGCTGCTAGCGTTCGAGGGCCGTAACGGTAAGTTAATGAGCTATCTGATTAAGCAATTGGATCATGATGAGTCAATTGCTCAAGCGAAGCAGATGAAGGCGTTGTACAACAAGCCTGAAAATGTACTCGCGTTTGCTAAAAAACATCCAGCGAATGAATTCTACCAAGCTCAAACCGAGTTTGCTTTCGAGAAGCTAGCAAGGAAATCATCAAGCAGTGCTCAAAAGGTGTTTGATGATGTCATCAAGGCTCAGAAGTTTTCGAAAGAGAAATCTCAAGAGCTCGCTGATTACCTAACGTTTCGTCTGATCAACACCGACTCTGAAGAGTTAATGGTGTGGCGCGACAAAATGCTCGCGAGTTCATCAAAGCAAGTTCTGCTGGAACGACGTGCTCGCTTAGCAATTCAACATGCCGATTGGACGGGTTTGAAAGAGTGGATAGCGCGCTTGGATGATAAACATCAGGCTTCGCTTCGTTGGCAATATTGGCAGGGCAGAGCTGAAATCGCGACGGGCGATACTGACAAAGGCAATAAGCGACTGTCAGATATCTTGGGTCAGCGTAATTTCTACAGTGTGGCTGCGGCTAAGCAGCTAGGTAAGCCAGTTCAATATCCAACATCGACACTTAAATACAATGCTGAAACAGTGAAGCCATTCGACACCTCTTTGGTGCGTATTGGTGAACTGATTGACCGAGACAAAATTGCGGCAGCGAAAAGTGAATGGCGCTGGTTACTGACCAATGCAGATAAAGAGCAAAAAGAGATGCTTGCCGCTTACGCTGCGACACAGCGTTGGAATCACTTTACCGTAACAGCGAGTATCTCTGCGAAGATGTGGGATAACATTGCGCTGCGCTTCCCTGTTGCTCATAAGTGGTGGTTTAACTTCTACGCTGAAAAGCACGATCTCGATCCAATCACTTTGATGTCTTTAGCAAGACAAGAGAGTGCGATGGATTCAGAAGCTCGCTCTCCAGTTGGCGCGCGTGGCATTATGCAAATTATGCCCAAGACGGCGCAATACACAGCGAACAAACATAAGATTAAGTATCAGGGCAGCGATGATCTTTATGATGTCGGCAAAAACATTGAGATTGGCAGTCACTACTTAGATGGTTTACTCGCTCAATATGATGACAACCGTATCTTTGCGTTTGCGGCTTATAATGCTGGACCTAGCCGTGTGAAACAGTGGCGTTCACGCAGCGATGAAAAGCTCGATGCCTTTGCATTTATCGAAATGATCCCATTCAAAGAGACACGTGGCTACGTTCAGAATATCTTGATGTTTGAGACCTACTATCGAGATATCTTGGGTGAGAAAGGGACGTTTTTAGCGCCCCATGAGGCAAAAACGAAATACTAAGCCTTCGGCATTTGGCCCGAAACTGAGTAAGAATAAAGGCAGTGAGTGCGAACCATTTCCACTTACTGCCTTTTTACATTGGATCGCATCAAGTGTTTCGGTATAAAGTGTTAAACGCTTTCAATCGTTAAGCGACTCTTTAAAGTCAGAATTTAAAAGTAAGTGTAGAGATATGGCATCACAACCTGAATATGATAATTGGCAACAACTGATGGACTTGGTAAAGACGGCTGTCGAAAAAGATCAGCACGAGCTGTTGTTGACTATGATGATGACACCAGACGAGCGAGATGCTCTGGTTGCTCGAATTAATATCTTCTGTGAGCTGATGAAAGGCGATATGTCTCAACGACAGGTGAGTCAAATGCTGGGCGTAGGCGTAGCGACGATAACCAGAGGCTCAAATGAGCTAAAGGCCAAATCTGAGCAAGAGAAAGTCGTGATCGCCGACCTATTGCTAAAGTAATAATGGAATTAAGCTATCACGCGATAGTATGAATACGAATTCGATAAAAAACGCTAACTGGATGTTAGCGTTTTTTGTTTCTGAAGATTGTTCTTGGAATCTTTTGAAGTTTAAGGAAGCCTCAAATACTAAATAGGAAAGTGTTCAGGATTCACAAATGGGATCAGAGCCAAAATTAAAGCTTGATGATAGACCGAACTGCGTGACAATTGGTTATGTGTCAGTAGGCCAATGGCACCACCTTTCTGTTTGATATTGTCGGTACCAAACACTTCATCCATCACATCCCCTAACTCGTTTGCATGCTCTAGTTTCTCAAGCACGGCTGGTGGCAGCATCAGACTTGCTGAACGAGACTCGCCACGTTGGCCATTCGTTTCGATCACCATCCAGGCAAAGGTGACGTTTGTTTCTATTCCCGCTTCTAGACCAACATAGAAGTCTGCATCAGGCTGAGCTTGAGTTGCGTTGTGAACTCGATTCACGGCACCTTGATAGGTTTCATCATTGCTCATCGGTTGATCGGCGACACCACTAGGGACGCTGATGCCTTTGAAATCAAATTCAGTATCAGGAAAAGCAGATAAGAACGCACTTTTAACGGCGTTTATTTTAGCTGGGTTCAGCGATGCGATGATTACAGATTTCATGTGTCGGATTCTTTTTGTTGTCGATTAGATTGAGTTGATGTTGTCGGTACCAGTCACTCAACTCTTCTAGTGGCATGGGTTTACCAAAGTAATAGCCTTGCAGCATATCGCACTGTGCATCCTGTAACCACTGGTGCATGTCTTGAGTTTCAATCCCTTCGGCGGTGACCTTTTTCCCCTGAGCATGACACAACCCGATAACTGGTTTTACGATGTTCTGGTTATTGGTCTCAATCAAGGTATCCAAAAACGCTTTATCCAATTTAATTTTCTGAGTTGGATACTGCACCAGTTGAGTGATAGAGGTGTAACCGGAACCAAAATCATCAATCGCAAGTCGATAGCCCATGCATGCCAGTTCGTTCAGCAATGGAAAACCTTCTGAATTTGAGTAAAAGGTTTCAGTGATTTCAAAATCGATTAGGCTTGGTGGAATTCGATTTAACTCCGCGTGTTCTTTAATGAAACCCGCAAGATGAGTGGTTTCAATGCCAGCAGAAGATAGGTTGATCGACAATTGAATTGAGTGATCAAATTGAGCCTGAAGTCGATGGAATGAAGCAAACGCATTCTGTATTACCCAGCGGTCAACATGTTCGAACAGCCCGGTTTGTTCGGCTATTGGAATGAACTCATCCGGTGGAACCAAACCAAGTTGCTTTGAATTCCAACGTAATAACACCTCAACGCCAATAACATCAGTCCCGGTAGAATCCATGTAGGGCATGTAAACGAGCCTGAATTCATCATCAAAATTCTTACCTCTGAGCGCACGTTCAATGTCTGCTTGGCGCTGAATGGCTTTGTCTAAATCCCGTGAATAGTCAGCAAATTGGTTTTTACCGGCACGCTTGGCTTGGTACATCGCGGTATCCGCGTTGGACAGAAGCTTCTCGATTGAGTTGCCATCATTAGGGTAGGTCGCAATACCAATACTGACCGTGATCGGAAAGCTGCCTGATTCGGTGACAAAGCCTTTTTGCAGTGGAGTGAGCAAATCGTTCGAGAATCGATGCGCGACATTTCCTCGGTGACTAGGAGCGTTAATGTAGACAACGAACTCGTCTCCAGAAAGTCGGGCTGGCATACAATGAGCGTCGAATTCCTCTTTATAATGACGACAAATATCTGAAATACGCTGAGCAAAAGAAACCAGAATCGAGTCGCCGATTTGATGCCCGTATTTGTCGTTCACAAACTTGAAGTTGTCCAAGTCAAAATAGAGAACCCAGGTTTCGGTATTCGAACTCGGTTTTGGCAACGATTGCTGAACGAAGGTTTGAAACTGATGCCTATTGGCTATTTGGGTTAACTGATCATTTTCGGCCAAGAGCTTGGTTTGCTGGTAGGTGTTGTCTAGCTCTTGGTACATGTCATAAAAACGCTGTGATAAGCGGCCAAGTTCATCACGAGTGCCTAAGCGTTCAATGTTCTTACGTTGTTTTTTTTCGACTTGCTGTAGCTGTCGATCGAGCCGTGTTATTGGAGTAATCACAGTGCGAGACAGAAGCATGAGTAGCAGAGCGACAGTCACAAACGCAGACAGTGCAAACGACAAACTCAGCTTGTTCCAAATCGAATCGAGCTTGTTTTCCAACAGGAATTGCGCCGGGTCGACCGTGGCGTACAGTTCTGGTGCAAGCTTGACTGAGTGGGTGACATCATTTTCCAAAGAAACCGCTATGGATGTGAAGAACAAACTGGTTTGGTAGTCGAACTCTATTTGTTTTCGCAGCGCATTAAATTTGTCGAGAGAGACAGAGACAACAACAAAGAACACATCGTCGGGTTGATTGCTTGCGGTTGGGAAAATTGCTTTTCTGTCTACCTTGTCATAGTGAACCAACATCCCTTCGCCTTGGGAGTTTTGAATATAGTTGGTACTCGATGTTGCTAGGGTGTCTTGATAGTGCTGGTCAACATACTCCAATATCTTACTGTCAATCTGAGTGCGTGAGTCATTGCTATTATCCGCGTAATAACGCAGTTTTCGATCACCATTAAGAAGCGCTAAACCTGTATAGCTTTCATCGTCATCTTGCAGGAAATGAATGGCTTCTCGAAGATTACTGACCAGTTCAAGATCGCGAGATAGATTTTGATCAGTGAGAAAATAACGCTTCACCATATCACTCTGGGTCAAGGTGTAAGAGTAGCTATTGAGGAACGAACGAGATTGGCGAAAGTATCCGGCTAGTTTTTCCATGTTCAGTTGAAGTGCGTTGTCTTCGCGTTTGATGAAACTGCTTTTTTGCGTCGAATAAATAATATAGCTAGAAGCCGCGGTACTGATCAGTATCACAGGGGCTATTAGTAGTAAGATTTTAGTACTTAGCTTCATAGTTAATGACAACACTATTTATAAATTAAGCGCATAAGTTTATGTTACTTAATGCTTACTCGCTATTAATTATACGTAGTTCGATGATTTCCTGTGAAGGGGGTAAGGTTTTGTCTTTATTGATAAAAAAAGCCACTAATGAGTTTTTGTTAGAAAGGCTCAAGTAGTGGAGAGAGTAAGCGTGCCGAATGTGCGAAACAAGTGAATTGTGTTTCAGGCATGCTAGGGTGAGTTTTCTTAGCGAGAATAGTACTCGACTAGAGGGTGATTTAAGTATTTGGCCTGCTGTAGGCCAAATACTTATGTTAGCTAAAAGCTGATACTCACTTTCAGCTATGACAACTTAACTTGAGTCGCTTTGATGTTCTCACTTGGGTAGCAACCCAACACCTTAAGGTGGCGAGTAATGGCTGTTAGTTCCGTTATCGCTTGTTGCATATTATCTGAATCCAGATGCGCCTCTAAATCGACATAGAACATCTCTTCCCAAGGGTTACCCATGATAGGACGAGATTCTAGCTTAGTCATGTTGATGCCTAAGCGTTGCAGGATCAGTAGTGTTTCTACCAAAGAACCCGCCTCTTGAGATGTCGACATGATGAGCGTTGTTTTCGCTGGTATTTGAGTCGATACTTCAACAGGCTTACGCGCCACAACGATGAAACGAGTGTGGTTCTCTGTTTGGTTTGCAATATTGCTCTGAATTGGCTGCAGTCCATAAAGCTTACCGCTCGATGCATTACCAATAGCAGCTACGTCATTACCACCCAATTCTTTAACTTTTTTCATTGCATCAGCGGTGCTTGCGCAAGACTCAAGGTTGACACCCTTAAGGCGGCTCAAGAACTCACTGCATTGTTGATGAGGTTGTGGGTGCGAGTAGAGTGTTTTGATGTCTTCTAAACGGATATCACTTTTAGCAACAAGGCAGTGCTCAATCGGTTGAGAAAGTTCGCCAACAATGTATAGAGTCGTATGCTGTAACAGGTCGTAGACCTCGTTAATTGACCCTGAACTGGTGTTCTCAATCGGCAGGACACCGTAGTCGGCATGGCCAGACTCTACTGTTGATGCGACTTCTTTGAAGTGATTACAGTTCAGCTCAATCAATTCCATATTCTTGCGGCTGAAGTATTCGCGGCTCGCAAGGTGAGAATACGATCCCTTAGAACCTAAGAATGCAACGCGAGCCAATGGTTTACGGCTTTGCGGGTTCGCTAGGTTTTGTAAGTATGACTGTTGTAGTAAAACGGAATCTTCGATGATGGTGTGAAACAGCTTGGTAATGTACTGCGCATCAAGTTCGTATTTATCTTTGCCGTTGTTGATCAGCTTAACTAATAGTTGTTGTTCTCGTACTGCATCACGAACTGGTTTTGATGTCTCTACTTTGCTTTTAGCGACTTCGATACTTAGCTTGCGACGCTCTGAAAGTAACTTCAGGAGTTCGTCGTCTAAATCATTAAGACGAAGGCGGATATCATCCAGTGAAATTGAGCGGTCAGTCATAAATGTGTCCTTATAAAAAAGCCTCCCTAGTGTGGGAGGCTTCTTGTTCGTTTTTGACTTGTTTTTCTAAAACGACTTAGCCTCCGATTTACGGAAGAAAAAAGAAGTCAAAAATAAACAAAGATTGAGTGTGCATAAAAAGTGATTGTCTTATGAATGTTTAAACACAATAAGCAAGCGAGCTACGAGCGTCAAGCAAAAAAATAGCGCCCTGAGGCGCTATTTTTTAATCTGTTCTCTTTCCTTATTCTACTTCAGCTTCTAGCTCTTCGATTTCAGGCTTTTCAGCGCGGCGCGCTTCTGGTTTATGGCGTAGCTTGTTGAGTTGACGCTCTAGTTTTTGTTCTACTTCGTTGATCGCTACGTAGAGGTCGTCATGGATTGATGAAGCAACAAGTTGGCCTTTTGGTACGGTTAGTACCGCTTCAAATTTCTTCTTCTTGTTTGGTTCTTCGCTAAAGCTCGCTTGGCAGCCAATGATGTCTACTTGCCATTTATCTAGCTTTTTAAATTTGCTTTCTATGTGATCACGGATTGCAGAGGTAATGTCGATGTTTTTACCAGTGATGTTCATTTTCATAGAAGTTTTCCTCTGTTGTATCCCTCATGGGTTAACTTCAGATTACGACTTTTAGGAATAAAGAATGTGATCTAGATCTTGTTTTGGTTGGGTGGGATAAGCATTAAAATCAAATGTGATCTTACGCAAGTCTTAGTATCTTTTTGGCGAAAAATGCTTGTTATCCTTATGAAAAACGATAACTTGGAGGCAAGGCTTCGCTAAAAATTAAATCAGTTTTTAGGGGTGTCCTACAGCCTATGGAAAGTACTTGATTGAAATTTACTCAATAGTGTTTTGTGATATAGGTCTTGTAATATAGGTCGCTACATAAGCTTCTTCAGAATTAGATAAACAAAAGCCGCATAAGTATTCTTATGCGGCTTTTGTGTTTTTTAGCTTTACCTAATACCTTTGGCTCCCCAGCTCTGGGATGGAGGCGATCCTAGTCGTTAGTGTTCAGTAATCTCGCTGTGCCGTCCTCTCGGATAGCATTGATAGCTTGTAATTGTTTATAGATTACGAAGTAACGATTGATGTTGGCAACATAGGTTACGGGTTCTTTACTCACGTATTTGCGAGTGATGATTTCTACGTTTTTAAACCAGATGTTTGGGTTGTAACCTTTCTGCTTGGCAATGCTCCTCATCTTTCTGATCTTAGCAGGACCAGCGTTGTAAGAAGCCAAGGTAAAGTAGATTTGATTGTCGGGTGATATTGCCGGGTCGTCAAAATATCGGTCTTTGATAAAGCGCATATACTTCACACCCGCATGGATGTTGTTATCCACCTTATGGATGTTCTTGATGTTGACGTTTTTATCTTTGGCGGTACTCGGTAATACCTGCATCACACCAATAGCCCCGCGATGAGAAATCCGGCTCTGATCCAGTCCTGATTCTTGGAAACCTTGAGCTGACATCATCAAAGGATCAAATTCATACTTGCTCGAATACTTTTCAAAGACATCTGAGAGTTTAGCTACTCGGTCTACTTTATTGGGGTTGAGTGCTCGGCCTAACCAGCGAGTATTGTCGATGTATTTCTGGTAGATGACATTCCCAAGCAGGGTGCCTGTTCGTGCGGTCTTGACGTATTTGTTTATCTCTTTCTTCAGTTGAGGGCTGTCTTTTCTTAAAGCCCAAGCAATACGACCATTTTCTCGTAAAGGTAAGTCGTTATGGACTTGAATGTTTTCCATTACATCGATCCAGAGCTTGGCTTTATGGTTATCCAGAATTGTGCCTTGTATATAACCTTGGTTAACCAGTTCTATCAGCTCGTAGTCTTGTAATGACTCCTCGATAAAGTGGACATGCAGTGGTGGTAAACCTAGCTCGTTAAGCTCCTTATTAACTCTTTGTACACTCTCGAAGTAACTCGAGCTTGCTCGTATCCACACCTCTTTGCCACTCAATTGCTTGATTTCGGTGATAGGTTCGGCCTTTTTCCCTGTGATAATGAGTTCTTTACCATCTTTAATCATCGGATCCGAAAAATCGATGGTTCGTAATCGTTTATCGGTGATCGTTAGGTTAGCGACAGCGACATCACCATAGCCAGACTCTAAAGAGGGAAGTAGATCATCTCGTTGCACGGGGATGATTTGAACATTGAGATAGGGATGTTTCTTACGAAGGCTTTTCTCAAAGTGGTAGAGCATTTCTGCCACGATGCCTTTTGGCTTGCCATCCTCGATGTAATAGAAACCAAGATCGGCAGACACTAGCACTCTAACCGTTCCTTTGGTTTTGAGCACATCCAAGTCACCCATGTAAGGCTTATTGCTTAATGGAGACAGTTCTAATGCGTAGGATAAGTGGCTAAATAGCGATATCCAGATAAATAATAACAACCTACTCACATCCACACTCCATGTTGATGTTTTGTTAAAAGTTATCTTTTGAAGATACCGTGTATTATGCGATCCATCAAGTTTGCGATATGTAGATGAAAAAAAAACGCGCTAGTAAATTAGCGCGCTTTTAGGATTGAGATGTAAGAGGTTTGATTAAGGTAGTGGGTTTAACTCAATCAACTTTTCTGTTCTTAACACAGCGTCATCTAGGCCGAGTTGTTGATAAGCTTTTAGCTGGATATCTAAAGACTTACGCGCAGCAATGGTGTCTGGGTAAGTTTTTTGCAGCTCTTGCGTTCTGTTGATCGCAGCAATCCAAGCTTCGCGGCGTAGGTAGAAATCAGCGGTTGCTAAGTCATACTCTGCTAGGCGGTTCTTAAGTGCGAACATGCGTTTTTGTGCATCTTCAGCATAAGGGCTACTAGGGAAACGTTCGAGTAGTCGCTTGAAGTCAGCAAACGCAAGTTTCACTGGTTCAGGATCTCGGTCACTACGGTCGATATTAAAAATATCGTGCATGAAGTTTCGGTCTTGCGCCATGTGCGTTAAGCCGCGCATGTAAAGAACCCAGTCTTGTTTCTCATGCGTTGGGTTCAAACGTAGGAAACGTGAAATGGTAGCGAGGCCAAGTGCCAAGTCATCATTTTTGTAGTAAGCGTAAATCAGATCGAGCTGTACTTGCTCAGAATAGGCGCCGAATGGGTAACGTGAGTCTAGGGCTTCTAGCTTTTCTATTGCTGAAAGCCAGCTACCGCTCTGCAGTGATTCTTGAGCGTCAGAGTAGAGAACCGATGGTGGTACATCTGGCACTATCTCTTCACTACTTGAACAACCAACCAAGAGTGATACGGCTAATAGACCCGATAAAGTAAGGTGTTTCATGTCAGGCGTCGATTCCTTGAATTAAATATTTCGTAAGCTTCCGTTACTTTCTAACCAGTAACAGATACAATGATGCAATTATTCTATTTTATCCATACTAATGGGTATTAGTCTCACGGTTTTTAAAAAAGTTCGATATGGCTCAGCAGATCACATTAACAGACACAGTAAAAAGCAGCCAGTTAGGTCAACGTTTAGACCAAGCTGTCGCTGAACTATTTACCGATTTTTCTCGCTCTCGCATTAAAGAGTGGCTTCTTGACGGCAAAATCCAAGTGGATGGCGAAGTTATTACAAAGCCGCGCGTTAAGGTTTTGGGCGGTGAAGAGATCATCTTGCAAGCTGAACTTGCAGATGAAGAGCGCTGGGAAGCACAAGATATTCCTCTAAACATTGTCTACGAAGATGATGACTTATTGGTTATCAATAAGCCTCGCGATCTGGTTGTACACCCAGGCGCAGGCACACCGGATGGAACCATACTAAACGCATTGCTTTTCCATTACCCACAGATTGCAGAAGTGCCTCGTGCAGGTATTGTGCACCGTCTTGATAAAGACACAACAGGTCTTATGGTTGTGGCTAAAACGGTTCCAGCTCAAACTCGTCTTGTGCGTGCTCTTGCTAAGCGTCGTATTACTCGTGAATATGAAGCAATTGCAATTGGCAAAATGACCGCTGGTGGTGTGGTAGAGAAAGGCATTAGCCGTCATGCAACTAAGCGTACCTTGATGGATGTAAATGAATTAGGAAAGCCAGCGGTAACTCACTACCGTGTTGCTGAGCACTTCCGCGAGCATACTCGTATTCGTCTACGCCTAGAAACGGGTCGTACTCACCAAATTCGTGTTCACATGTCATACCTTCAGCATCCGCTGCTAGGTGACGTTGCATACGGTGGTCGTGCTCGTATTCCAAAAGGTGCATCTGAAGAACTAACAACAATGATTCGTTCTTTTGATCGCCAAGCACTGCACGCCGTTATGCTTAAATTTGTTCACCCAATTACAGGTGAAGAAGTTGAGTTCCACGCTCCTGTGCCAAATGACATGGTCGTGATGGCTGAAGCGTTACGTGTTGATGCGCGCGAAAACTTGGAAGACGACATATAATCATGTCGATGATCATCCCTAACTGGAATGCACCAAAAAACGTGAAAGCATTTGCTTCGACACGTTTTGATGGTTTTTCTACTGGTGCGTATCAAGGATTAAACCTAGGTACGCATGTTGGGGATGATGCTTCGCTTGTTGAAAACAACAGAGCCTGGCTCAAGCAACACGCTAATATGCCTGCCGCTCCGGTATGGCTACATCAAACTCACTCAACAGATGTCGTTACGGTTTTACACCCTACGGCAGATATTCTTGATGCTGACGGTACGTTTACCACAGCTAAAGGTGTTGTTTGTTCTGCGATGACAGCCGATTGCTTACCTGTAATCCTTACTGATACCAAAGGCACTCAAGTTGCAGCTGTTCATGCTGGTTGGCGTGGTCTTGCTGGTGGAATTCTTGAAAATGCCGTCGCAAAGTTTTCAAACTTAGGTTCAGAGAATAAGATCATTGCTTGGCTTGGTCCTGCAATAGGCAAACAAGCTTTTGAAGTAGGCGATGATGTGTTGGAAGCTTTCGTTAGTTTTGACTCTCAAGCTAAGCTTGCATTTGAAGCCAAAGCTGAACCGGGCAAATGGCTAGCGAATATGTCTCAGCTTGCAACGCAACGACTGAACAAAGTTGGTGTAACTTCTGTGACAGACTCTAATCTATGTACCTTCGCTGATGCCGATGCGTTCTATTCTTATCGTCGTGATGGTATTACTGGACGCCAAGCTACTTTTATTTGGTTAGAGTAACCTTTAGCTAGTGCAACCAGTCATCCAGCACAACTATATTTTTATATAAACTCTATTCTTCATTCCTATCCCTTGAAAATCCGCGTTACCGTATCCATCTTCTAACCATAAGATAAACATATCTAAGAGTAGGAAGGTTGGCATGCGTCTCGATCGATTCACTAGTAAATTCCAAATTGCGATATCTGATGCTCAGTCGCTCGCATTAGGTCGTGATCACCAATATATAGAGCCTGTGCACCTAATGGTGTCTTTGCTTAATCAAGATGGTAGTGCAATTCGTCCATTGCTCACCATGCTGAATATTGATGTGGTTCAATTGCGTTCAAAGCTAAGCGAAATATTAGACCGTGTACCGAAAGTAAGTGGTATCGGTGGTGATGTTCAACTGTCGAATGCAATGGGTACTTTGTTCAACCTATGTGACAAGGTCGCACAAAAGCGTCAAGACACATACATTTCTTCGGAAGTCTTCCTACTTGCCGCAATTGAAGATAAAGGCCCTTTAGGTAACCTGCTTAAAGAGCTAGGTCTTACTGAGCAAAAATTATCTCAAGCTATCGAGCAGGTTCGTGGCGGTCAAAAAGTTGATGACCCAAATGCCGAAGACCGACGCCAAGCGTTAGAGAAGTTCACCATCGATCTGACTGAAAGAGCGGAGCAAGGCAAGCTGGATCCGGTAATTGGCCGAGATGACGAAATCCGCCGTACTATCCAAGTACTTCAGCGTCGTACTAAGAACAACCCAGTCATTATCGGTGAACCTGGTGTTGGTAAGACAGCTATCGTTGAAGGTTTGGCTCAGCGCATTATTAACAATGAAGTGCCAGAAGGTTTAAGAGGCCGACGCGTACTTTCATTAGACATGGGTGCTTTGGTAGCTGGCGCTAAATATCGTGGTGAGTTTGAAGAGCGTTTGAAGTCAGTCCTCAATGAATTGTCTAAAGAAGAGGGCAATATCATTCTCTTCATCGATGAAATTCATACTATGGTCGGCGCTGGTAAAGGTGAAGGCTCTATGGATGCCGGTAACATGCTAAAACCAGCGTTGGCTCGTGGTGAACTCCACTGTGTTGGCGCAACGACTCTTGATGAATACCGTCAATACATAGAGAAAGATCCAGCGTTAGAGCGCCGCTTCCAAAAAGTGCTTGTCGATGAACCAACGGTTGAAGACACGGTGGCGATTCTTCGTGGTTTGAAAGAGCGCTATGAACTTCATCATCATGTAGAAATTACCGACCCAGCAATCGTGGCTGCAGCAACACTATCTCATCGATACGTTTCTGATCGTCAACTGCCGGATAAAGCGATTGATCTGATTGATGAAGCGGCTTCGAGTATCCGTATGCAGATCGACTCAAAACCTGAGTCGCTAGATAAGCTCGAGCGTAAAATCATTCAATTGAAGATCGAGCAGCAAGCTCTTACCAATGAAAATGATGAAGCCAGTGAAAAACGCCTTCGAACATTACAAGAAGAGCTTTCTGACAAAGAACGAGATTTCGCAGAGCTTGAAGAAGTGTGGAATGCAGAGAAAGCCGCGCTTTCTGGCACGCAACACATCAAGTCAGAGCTAGAACAAGCTCGTATGGATATGGATTTTGCGAGACGTGCTGGTGATCTTAACCGAATGTCTGAATTGCAATACGGTCGAATCCCAGAATTAGAGAAGCAGTTAGATCTTGCGACTCAAGCTGAAATGCAAGAAATGACGCTGCTGCGTAATAAGGTCACTGATGCAGAAATTGCAGACGTGCTATCGAAGCAAACAGGCATACCTGTTTCTAAAATGCTAGAAGCCGAGAAAGAGAAGCTTCTTAACATGGAAGGTGTTCTACATAAGCGAGTTATTGGCCAAGCGGAAGCAGTCGAAGTGGTATCGAATGCGATTCGTCGTAGCCGTGCAGGTTTATCTGATCCAAACAAGCCGATTGGATCTTTCTTATTCCTTGGTCCAACTGGCGTTGGTAAAACGGAGTTGTGTAAAACACTCGCGAACTTCATGTTTGATAGTGACGATGCAATGGTGCGTATCGACATGTCTGAGTTTATGGAGAAACACTCTGTTGCTCGTTTGGTTGGTGCTCCTCCGGGTTACGTTGGATATGAAGAAGGTGGTTACTTAACAGAAGCAGTGCGTCGCAAGCCTTATTCAGTGATTTTGCTAGATGAAGTAGAGAAAGCGCATCCTGATGTTTTCAATATCTTATTGCAGGTGCTTGATGATGGACGCTTAACTGATGGACAAGGTCGTACAGTCGATTTTAGAAACACGGTAGTGATCATGACATCCAACCTTGGCTCTTCGAGAATTCAAGAGAACTTCAATACGCTCGACTACCAAGGAATAAAGAATGAAGTGATGGAAGTGGTAGGTAAACATTTCCGTCCTGAGTTTTTGAACCGAGTTGATGAAAGCGTGGTGTTCCATCCATTGGGTCAAGAGCACATTCAGTCGATAGCCGCTATTCAGCTTGAGCACCTTAAGAAGAGAATGGAAGACAATGGTTATGAGCTTGAAGTTTCGGATAAAGCACTCAAGTTAATTTCTCAAGTTGGTTTTGATCCAGTATATGGTGCACGACCTTTGAAAAGAGCGATTCAACAAAGTGTCGAGAACCCGTTAGCGAAAGCGATACTGGCAGGAAAAATTAATCCAGATAAGAAAGTGCAGCTATTAGTAAACAACGACCGCATTATTGCTCACCAATAGTTGAAGTAAGAACGGTAGGTACGATTGGCCGAAATTAAGGCTTAATCGTACCTATTTTAAACGCTTTGTGTGAATAGTGTTCGAACGGTCGCCGGTGGCGGCTTTTTTTCGTTTTTAGCCTTGTACAAAGGATTATTCTCTCTATAATGCGCCTCCGTTGCCAAGGATAACCAAGCGGTTTGAACTGAGTAACAAGACGGTGATAAGCATTTAAGATGCTTTGAAAAATTAGCTGGAAAAAGTGTTTGACACTGGAATCTAATCCGCTAGAATGGCCGTCCACTTCGAGAGGCTCCTTACTAAAAGGAAGGCTCAACAAGTAAAGCTCTTTAACAATTTAA
>NZ_JBFRST010000061.1:0-79663 GCF_041473705.1 Vibrio sp. 10N.222.55.B11 | reverse complement strand
GGGATAAACAACAAGATAAAACTAATCAAGCGAATGGGGTATGGGTATCGAGATACCGACTACTTCTTGGAAAGCCGCGATGAACCACAAATAAGCGGCTCTTTTTTAGCCCAATTTTCTGCTCTTAAACCTTATCGACTGTATCCGCCCCATGAACCCACGGGACGATATTGTTAATACGTGAGCGCCGCAATCACACTGTTAGCGCTAAGGAACCTTTGAAACCGTCACCAAAGCTCACTCATAATAAGCTATTATTTACAGTAGATTTCGGTTAATTTTCCAAAGGCCATTATGAAAAACAAACTGAGTTTAGCAATTCAAGCATACTGCAACTGGATTGATTCAAACATTATTGAAATTGCTTATGTCGGTTCCATTCTAGTTGTGATTCTAACGCTCATCATCAATCTTATTTAGGCTTCCATTTCCTAAATATTAGTTTCCTTTACTCATTACCGAGCTTTTCTAAAAGCCTCAGAGTTAAATCAATCACCTCATGGATTTGGAGTTTTACGCCTTCAAATAGCTGTGTGAGCGGATCTATTTTTGAGGTTGCAGCTTCAACAATGACTGATTTACCTCAACGATAAACTGATAACCTCTCATTCAATGAATCCTATCTTTTTAACCATTGCCTTGTTCATAGACAGAACCTTAAGCACTAAGCTCAGCGTAAATTCCGTCTAACGTAATGTTTTCTTTAGACTTCCTCTGCGCGGACTTTTGAGCGTTCCTTGATATATAACTGGTAGCCCACTCGATTTTATTGCTGATTTCTGACCATGCGCCGTGACTGATACATTCAAATATTGGTAACAGCCAGACATCCACATTTTTTGCCGCTTTAAACAATGAGACCGATGGCATTATCTGAAGCGCAATACTACGCCTAATGATCAGCGCAAGTAAACTGGCTCAGATGAGCCCATCAACGATGGCCTTTTGTGCGGTGACAAATCGTTGCCAGTTGGTGTGAGACTTTAACTCTTTAAAAAGCAGTTCCACCTGCCATCGACAGCGGTAGATCGCCATGATGTCATCGGCAGTAAAGGTGTCTGAAGGTAAGTTAGTTATCCAAATGCAGAATCGTTTTTCTTCAGCAAACCATCGTCGCACGACTCTAAACTCTTGTTTACCTCGACGGACTTTTAGGTCAAGGACCTGCGAACGGTTGGTACCTCGAGTAATGTCTTTCAGCTTCTTCCCTTCTAGCTTAGGCAGCAGTCGCCCCTTGCCGTTCCTTGCCTCAATAATCATAGGGTTCAGAGACTTAGCACCTCGGACAATATAGAATCCGCCATGCTGTTCAAGCTCTCGAAAGAAGTGGAAATCAGGATACCCTGCGTCAGCTAACAGCAATTTGTTGTTCATCGTTTTGGGCTCAGGTAAAAAATCTCTTTCTGATGCCGTATCAGCGCTGATGTTCATCGCGACTGGAGAAAAGCTTTTCAACGACATTGTCATATGACATTCAACCGCTGCAGGGTTACGTTTAAATCGACTCGGATAAACATCCGCCAGGTCACGATGGATGTGGAAAGAGCTGCCATCTTGAAGCAGTACATCATCAAAGGTGTCGAGCTTATTTGGTAGACCGACATTCTGCTGGCGAGCAAATTGAGCTATTGCTCGCATAACAAGTTGCCGCATGAAATTAGGAAACTCATTTTTCCTCAACTGGTTATGGTAAGGCTTGTATGCCACGGCACCTTCAGGGCTCAAGCACATCCCATTGAATTGTCGCAGTAAATCCGCAATGGAAGTGCAGTTTCCTTTGCTTAACGCGGCCACTAAGCTAATGACTAGCTGCTCGGGTAATATCGCCCGACACCGTTTCATCAGGCCTGTACTTTTCGCCATTTTTTGGAGGGTGTCAGCATTAAAGAATTGCTTAAATTGCTTCTGTAAGGAGATAATCGTCATCGGCTTCACTATTGATGTAGGTAGTTTGTTTGGCGACGATTATCTGATCATAAATGAAGCCTTTTTTCTATCTAAATAAACAAGTTAGCTCTTAAGATCCTGTCTATGAGAGCCTATCACCTTCTGGGTTGTCATCCATTGGTAAAGCTCATCCAGTATCGGCTTGGCATACGCTTAACGCTCTGCTTTGCGTTCTTCGGCAGGCGCACCTTTTAAGCGTGATTCTATCCCGTAGAGCTTTTGGGGGTTAGCCAGCACTTTATCAGCCTTGCCCAATTTACCTTCCCCTTGAAGCTTCTTCGCGTCCATGAACTTGCGTTAAGCACCCCACATTAGTGACGTGATGCAGACCATGATAAGCCGTGTAGCCATCGGTTTGTAGATAACCGTTGTAGTCACCTAAAAAGTCCACGGGGCACACCCTCGCGCGACTGTTTTGATAGTCGTACAAGGCGATTTTTTCACATTCGGCAGTGCCGCTTCGGGCGAGTCAGCGCCTGAGCAAAAGCCACATATAACACTGCTTCTCTTCTTTGAGCACATTGAGCGGCGTTTCATCCGCCTGAACCACCACTTGTTGAAGTAGGTTCTCCTTCAAGGCCACATACAGCGGGGCGAACTTCTCACTGACTTGGATAACCCACCTTGCCATGGTGGCGCGTGATAGCTCGATACCCGACTGGGTAAACAGCGATCATCAATCAATGCATTGGGTGCTAACTCTTGTCCTCCACCCGCTAAGCGACCATTACAAAAAGCACCAACAAGGATCTCGCCGGTAAAGCTGCCTTTGTCTATGGGCAACGTGCCACTGTAGGGCTTAAAGCCAAGTGCTTTCACCACACCTGTTAGTGTATACGCACCGCCACCGAGAAAATCTTTAAGCTCGACTGGCGTTTCAGCTGTGACTTCAGCACCAAAACCCGCCGCAGCGACATTCATAAAATAGTGGTCATTCGCACGCGCGCTATCCACCGCAAACGCCTTGCCTTCCAGCGCTAGTTCAAAAGCACCCGAAATATCGTTAGGTATTCCCGTTGCGGTAGCAAAATCATTCGCAGTGCCCATTGGGATAAGCGCCAGTTGTGGTCTTTCACTGGCACGGAACTGGTTGAGCGCGTTAACGGCTTCATTCACCGTTCCATCGCCACCGACAACAATCAGACGCTTAACACCATCGCATATTGCCTCGCTTACCAAACGAAACATGTCCGACGATTCCCAAGTCACTCTAACTTGCAGGTCAATATCATTGTCCCTCGCCGCAAAGATGGCTTGCCTTAATTCCGGGATATTGGCTTTCTTTCCGTTTAAAATCACGCGAATGCTGTCCATGGCTATGTCCTTGTATAGGCTAACTTGATAACTCTTTTGCTGCCGCTTTGATCTTAGCTCGTAACCACTTATGGCTTGGTTCATTAGTACGGCTTGGATGCCAAATCATACACATATCGAGGTCTTCCAACTCGAAGGGCAATGGCAGTGTTTTTACCGCGTACTTTTCAGCAAAACAATGCACTGATGAAATAGGCATTACTCCGATGTACTCAGAGCCTTCGATAACAGGAAGCATCTCTACAACGCCCGCTGCGCGATACACGATTCTACGTTTCTCAAGGTCACTATAGTGCTCAGAGCTTAATAAGCTTTTGCGCGCATGCCACCTAGAGACCACCACATGCTCGAGTGCTAAGAACTGTTCCATATCGATGGTATCGCCAACCGTAGGATGATCACTACTACACACCACCACCAGCTCTTCTGTAGAAATCACCTCGTGCTTAAGCATGGTTCTTCCTTTAGGCGTCATATCAACAATCACGTCGTGTCTTTGCAGCCTTAAATCAGACTCATAGTCTTCGGTAAACAGAGGATGAACCTCTAACGCGATACCTGGTGCGACTTGGCTGATTAACCGCATGACTTTTGGCATCATTTCGTAGCTCGCCGCCGAGACGCAGGCAATGGAAAACACGCGGCCTGAGGTTTTAGGATCGAAGTCTCTTGATGCGGATAAGGTAGAAGTAAAGTTTTTAAGTGCAGCGGCCATTGCAGGATAGATATCAATAGCGAATGTGGTTGGCTCTACGCCTGATGTGGTGCGATGAAACAGTGGCTCATCATAGATATCTCTCAACCTTGCAAGTGCTTTACTCACTGCTGGTTGGCTTATATCCATGCGATTAGCAGCTCTAGATAAGTTCTGCTCTTCATAAATAGCAACAAATATAGGAATTAGATTTAGTTCGGTACTTTTCATACAGTTCCATATTAAAGAAGCAGGTTCCCCATAGTAGAGAACCTGCCGATTATGTTCGATGCGAATAACTAAAGTTTGCTACTTAGTTCTATCTTTTAAGTTTGGCAAGGCTTTAGGGATTTTCAAGCGAACGGCAATTGAACGAGATTGACTCTGGCTTGATTTCTCGTTGGGCAAGTTACGTAACCCTTTCCATAAACGAGTGAATACGTTTTTATCTTCACATCCTTGTTGAAGGGCTTCGCTATCCTCTAGCCAACGCTTTTGTCCATTTGATTTACCATGTTGCGCTTTATCCAGTTGCACTTTATTCAGTTCTAACTGAGAGGTTTGGTTTCGCAATTGACGGTAGATAAAGGTTCTTAATGCAGCCCAATTACCTTGCTTAACTAAACGACGTAGTACCAGCCAACTCGGTGTTGGGCGGTTTGCGTAGTAACGCTTAACCGAAACAATCAACGCAATGCAGACTAACAACACCAAACCAACACTAATAAACACCGACATGTAGGCTTTGATGAAAGATTGGACTGTGTGTTTGGCTTCAAACACTTCGCCTTTTATCACCACGTTTTCAAGGCGTTGATTTTTGCTGTCCCACCACTGAAATGAAAACTCTGGCAGCGTAAACTCACCACCCTGCTGAATCACATATACAGTCTGTTCAACTCGGCTTGAGCGATAATCACCACGTTCTTGAGTGTCATCCAAACGGTTGGGCTGTGGGTAAGCTTGGAACTGCTTAGTGGACTTATTGGTTAGCACATCTGGCAGCAACACAGAAAAGCTGTCTTTTGCCTTAATCGTGATAGTTCGAGTAATAGCATCGCCAACTTTTAGCTCTTCACTTGAGCGTTGCCATTGTTGCTCTATATCTACTTCTGTCGCAGAAAACCAAGGCGTTTCATTATCGAGTAAACCTGAAGGCAACGAAGCTTCAAACTTAATCGGCTGCGTGTAAAGCGTACCGCCCACGTTTGAACCATCAGGAGCAGAAACTTGGATACGAACCGGTACGGTTGGAATAACAAACTCACCGGAAGTCATCGGATAAAGCGTCACTTCCCAACGCTGACGTGACCATGTAGTACCACCGACTCTTTCTGTGTAGTTCGTCGCGAGTTGGTTACGCTGCTTAGCGATAACGTTAGGGATTTCGATACTGCCGATTCGAGTGCCGCCCGTTAACCAGCGCGGTGTCGCCACCTCAATGTTCAGAATGACCTGCTCATTTACGCTGACTTTGCCCGGCGTTATCTTATCGCCTGACTTTGGCTTTTCCCCTACCCAAGCGATAAGCTCAACGTCACCACTTTTTTGGAGATCGAAGATATCTGCAGCAGAAACAAAAGTAGGGAAAACAGTGCTAATCAATAGAACCATCGACACAAGCAAGGTCTTGGTTAGTTTAAAGGACTCTGAGCGCCCTACCTTTACTTGAATCGATTCAAGAGCTAAATCATATCGACTCATTGCGTTTGCTCCTGTTTTGATGCCTGTTCCTGTTTTGGTGTCTGTTCGATAGAAGGCGCAGGATCTCTTAACTGAATTTGGAATTTGGATTTCAAGAAGAACTTAGGATCGGCTTCTACTCGCTTTAACCACTTGTCGGCAAGCTCTTGGCTGCCCAAGATTTCATTGGCGTTAAGTGTTTCCTTAAGCATCAATTCCGCTACCGTTTCTTCTTCAGCGCCATCACCCGTTCGCGGCTGATCGTCTTCGAGTTCTAAAGATTCTTCAGGGCCATCTGTGGTTCCAGACTGGCTTTCACTGGTTCGGTTTACCTCTTCGACAATTCCACTAAGCACAGCAAGATTGTTCTCCACATCCGTTCTTAGTTCTGGTGACAGATCCTCTTTCTCACTTAATGATTTCAAGAGGTCTCGTGCGGCAAGGTATTCACGCTGCCTAGCTAACGCACTCGCTGCATTGTACAAACCAAGGTCAGTTTTGGTTTGCAAAAACGCACTGTGAGCGAGCTTAAAATCACGAGCATAGTAATAAGCCGCGCCCTTTCGCATTGGGTCAGTAAAATGTTTGGCAGCTTGAAGATATTCTTTCTGATTCAGCAGGCGTTGACCTTGCTGATCGGGCGTTAACCATAAGTCCCACCACCATTGAGCTGTTTTGTCCCAAGTAGTAACTGACTCCACCGCAACTGGTTTCTCAGCGGTTAAGTTGACTGTTTTCGCCAAAGTGTCTGGTGAATACATGCTGCTTGTGATCATCAAACCAACGACACACCACTGCACCAACCACCCTTTTCTGAACCATAGCAACATAATGAAAGCCATTGGAATAAGCAGTCCATAGCCCATGTCTTTCCAAGGCATTGAAGATTCGCCGTTGAGCTGCATGTTTCTTTCAACCGCTCTGTTCAGTTGTTGGATATCCGAATCATCAACGGTCACTTCAATCACTCGTCCACCCGTCTTACTCGCTAAGTTACGCAGTGAATCTAGGTCGACAGGGTTATCGCTCACCACATTACTGTTTCCTGCGGCGAGAATGAGCAACTGATACGGATTGTCGTTAAAGAAACTCTCGTACGCCCTAATGGTGCTTGGGTCTACACCATCTGATACCAACAGTACAGAAGAGCCTAACTCACCAGACAGTTGCTGATTAATCAGTGGCAGTGCTTCCTCTGCTGACTTACCTGAAACAGGCATGATATCGGGTGTGATAGCCGCTAGAAACGGTTCAAACACCTTGCTGTCTTGCGTGACGGGCATCGCCACGTGTGCGCTGCCTGCATAAACCACTAAGCCCGTATTACCGCCTTTGCGAGCTGCCAATAAGTCTCTAATTTTCTGCTTAGATCGTTCCAAGCGACTTGGAGGCAAATCTTTGCCAAGCATAGATTCACTATTATCAAGCACAACCAACATCGACGCTTTGTCTTCACCAAAAGGCGATGCTTCACGTTGCCATGTTGGGCCAGAACAGATAATGATGGCGATAGTCACAATTACCACCAATAGCTTCAACGGCAGTTGCTTGCGCCAGCCTGTTTCGCCAATCGTCAATGCATCACGTAAATGTGCAGGTATAATGTCTTTCCACGTTGGTTTGGTCTCTTCTCTCCAACGAACCCATAACAGGAAAAACATTGGAATAAAGGCCAACAACCACAATGGTCGGATAAAATGAAACTGGGTAAAAAACTGTTGTATCGTGAGAGAATCAGGCATCACTCTCTCCTTTCAAATTCTTAACAGAAGAAGCGAGCAGCGATCTTCGGCGTATCGTTGCTAAGCTGAATGCGGTCAAATACATCACTACAACAATCGCCATCAAATAGTGGTGCAGCCCCTGTTTAGGGCGATAAGTGGTACTGTCATATAACTGAGGTTCAAGCTCACCAATCTGAGCATAGGCTTTGGTCAGTTCGTCGCGGTTAAGTGCTTCAAAGGCTTCGCCACCTGACTCTTGAGCGACACGCTTGATGGTTTCCATATCCAGAGCAACCTCTCCAACGGTTTGCGGAGCGCCCATCGCAATAACGTGAATTCGAACGCCTTTAGCCTTGGCGACTTTTGCGGCATCGATAGGCTCAACAAAACTTCCTGTATCATTACCGTCTGTTAATACGATCACGACTTTCTCTTTTTCGTTGGTGTCGACGTTTGAATCTTGAACGGCAGCACTTTGCTTTTCACTTTGTTCAAACACCTTGATCGCCAAGCCAATTGCATCGCCCAAGTGCGTACTTTGCCCTGCCATCGCGACATCGGTTTGATTAAGCAGTTCAAGCCATACATCTTGGTCCGCGGTAAATGGCGTTTGTACAAACGCTGCATCACCAAACAAGATCAAACCGAGTCGGTCACCTTTTCTGGTTTTCGCAAAATCAACCAGCACCTCTTTGGTCGCATCTAAACGAGAGATTTTATCGCCTTGTTTAGAAGTGAAATCTTGCTCCGCCATTGAGCCAGACAAATCGACCACCACCATCACATCACGACCCAATTGTTCGCGAACCTGTGGCTCACCAAGAATGGTTGGTTTCGCTAACGCACACACGACCAATACCCAAGTAATAATGAGCGTGGTTCGTTGCCACCAGCTTGGAGTTAACTGGCTTGCACCTTCTGACGGTGCTTCCCCAATCGCTTCTACCAATTCTCGAAAAAATGGCACCTTAATCGCCATTTGCTTAGTTCGATAAGCTGGCACCGCAAAGTAGACCAACAACGGTAAAGGCAGCGCAAAAAACCACAGCGGATGCGCAAATTCAAAACTGGCAGATAAAACATCAAACATTGTCTTGCCCCTCAACCGTTACCTGTACATTCGGCTTGTGAAGTTTTAGCCACATCATCGCGGTTTGAATTACCTCTAAACGCTGTTCAAAGCTCAAACGCACATTAGGGTCAATTAGGCTTTGCATCCATAATTCCGAAACTTCATCGGCAAAGAACGCATTGCTGTTTTCACTCGTGTTGGCGCTAACAGGCAGATAAGCGTTCAAACGGTTCACATAAGCTTGGCCAAACAACTTGGCATTACTGCTGTCTAGGTAACGAAGCACCACTTTGAGGACTTTAAAGGTTCGTTCGGTTGAGTTCTTGTCTCTTGCATCCAGTACCATGAGTTCTTGAAGCGCTTCTTTGCGATAACGGTTATTCCACCACCTTAACGCCAAGCGATAAGCCAGATAGATAGCGACCAATAACAGAATAACGCCAAGGATCTTCCAGCCGATCGTTTGAGGAGCCCAGCTCACACTGTCAGGAATGGCGACATCATGTAGGTCGCGAAGGATATAAGTACTTGGAGGCGTATGTTCAACAGCCATTTAGCGCCCTCCCACTAGTTTCTGCAGCTGTGATATGTGATTGCCCGACGTGTCTAATTCTATATAAGGGAGGTTTTTCATCGCCATCAATTTAGCAAGGGACAGTTTCTGAAGTGCCGCTTTTTGGGCAAGGCTTTTACTTGCGAGGTTAACCTTAGATTGGCTATCCAGATTAAGTTGAAAGCGACCATCACCCACTACCCAGTTTGCGCTTGCAAGATCTTGAGGCAATGACTGTTCTAATGAATCGGTGACCATAATGGCCAAGATATCGTTGTGTTGCTGTAACTGCTTTAGTCGATCGAGATGTTGTTCTCGGCAGTCTCGCCAGTCACTAATGAATATCAAGGTTGATTGCTTGAGTCTCATTCGTTTGATCAGTTCAATCCACTGGCTAAAACCAACATTATCGCCATCACTTACATTGACGCCTAAGCTTTGATTGGCTTTGGTAAGATGTTTTAGCTGAGCCAACAAATCAGATTGAGAACGTTGAGCTTTGGTATGAAACAGTTTTTGGTGCGAGGCCAAAACGAAGCCGACACGATCACCATCTTTCAGCACTCGCCATCCACACAATGCCGCCACTTCGGCAGCCACAACAGATTTCATGGTGTTTTGAGACGCAAAGAACATCGAACTGCGCTGATCGACACAGATCATCACATTACGGTCTTTCTCTTCGGTATAGCTACGAACATGAGGCTTACCCGTTCGCATCGTAACTTTCCAATCGAGATTACGGATATCATCACCCAATTGGTAATGACGTAATTCTTCGAAGTTCAAACCACGACCACGGAACAAAGAGTTATGTCTGCCCGAAAGTACGCTGCCCGCTTTTAAATGAGGTAACAGTGAAAACGACTCAGCTTGAGCCTGAATTCGCACTAACCTTGAATAATCACAATACAGTCGTGGATCAAGGCCTTGCGATTTGGGAGCTTGTGTTGGCTTCGCCATGACGCCCCCTAGTTATCCAATCTCAACATTATCGAGCAGTTCTTCAACCACTCTTTGATGGTCAACACCATCGGCCAATGCGTCGTAAGACAACGAGAATCGGTGACCTAATACGGTTGGTAACATGGCACGCACATCGTCCAACGTGACATGGTCACGTCCTTGCGACCATGCATAAGCGCGAGCACATTTATCCAACGCGATGGAAGCACGCGGACTTGAACCAATCTCAATCCATTTAGACAAGTTTGATTCTGGGTAACGCTCTGGCTTACGAGTTGCCATCACCAAGGCCACAATGTAGTTTTCAACTAAATCAGAAACGGCAATGTCTGGAAGTTGGCGCCGAGCTTCAAGTACCAACTCAGGTTCAATATGTTGTGGCGTGACTAATTCTGAACTGGTCTCGCTACCGAGTTCCTCACTGCGCACAAGTCGAATGATGTCGCGTTCAGCTTCATCTTCTGGATAGTCGACTGTCACTTTCATAATGAAACGGTCCATTTGTGCTTCAGGCAGTGGATACGTACCTTCTTGCTCAACTGGGTTTTGTGTGGCTAGCACCATGAACAAATCTGGCAGGATGTGAGTTTGACCACCCACCGTAATCGTTCCTTCCGCCATGGCTTCAAGCAGAGCCGCTTGCACCTTTGCAGGAGCACGGTTCACTTCATCGGCTAAAACAATACTGTTGAAAATAGGACCCGGTTGAAAGTGCAACTGAGGCTTCCCATCAAGCTCTTGATACACTTCTGTACCGGTTACATCTGATGGCAGCAGGTCAGGCGTAAACTGAATTCGACCAAAACTGGTGTTCAGTAGGTTCGCCAGCGATTTCACTGAACGAGTTTTCGCTGTACCGGGAAGTCCCTCTAAAAGCACATGGCCATTAGTCAATAACCCTATCACCAGAGCCCGAACGACGTGGCTCTGACCGATAACACTTTTCTCTGTTTGTTCAATCAGTTGGTTTATTGCTTGTTGCGCATGGTTCATAGGTCTTCCCTTAATTCAATCTGGCTGCGTACATCCTACTCACAAGCCCCATAACTATTAGTTATAAACGCGATAATTGGTTACAAGCGGAATAAGCAGCAAGCTCGATAGCCAAGCTCACCTCATCGCTTTATTTAAACCTAGCTTTCAATTGGTTAATGGCTTCCGGCGGTGCCACTTTGCTCAATGATGAAATACATTGCTCAAACGCCTTTGGTACGCCCGGTATATGACTGTTTCGCGCCAACACTTCACACTGGGCATACAGGTGCTGTGGGTTGCGGCTAAATTGGTAAGCCTTATGCAGTGATTGACTTGCCGCAAGCACATCCGATTTTTCCAAAGCCAATCCGTACACATACCAATATTGAGGGTCGGTTTGCGCAGTTTCAGCGGCTTGTTTAAGGTAGTCCGTTGCTTGTTCGTAATCTTTCACACGAAGCAGAGACAATCCTGTGCTGTATGGCAAAACACTCGATTTAGGCTGAGCTTCAATACCTTGCTTCAAGGTCGACAACGCTTTTGCCTCGTTACCTTGCGCTCGATACAAATCCGCTAAATTGGCGTAGCTGTTTTCGAAATAAGGCTCAATCTCGATAGCGCCTAGATAAAACTCAATCGCTTTGTCGTGCTGGCCTAAATCTCGGTAAACGTTGCCTAGGTTAGTACGTCCAAATCCTCTGTCGGCATTAAATTGCTGTATTTCAATGTACTCTTCTAATGCAGGCTTGATTTGGTCTTTCTGCAGAGGGTTCATTTCTCCCCAATAACGCACTAATGCGCCTGCGGTTTCTGAACGAATCGACAATACAGGGTCTTTCAGTAGCGGCTCTAGAATTTGCCAACGGTCAGTGAATGGGAAACCAGACGAGCCTTGTACCACACCCAAACGGATCATTTCATCATCATGTTTCACCGCTCTTGCCAGCGAAATAAGCGTATTCTTACCCGTATTACCGCCCAAACGTTCTAAGCTCGATGCACGAATGATATTGCTTAAGCTAGAGTCCTGAGCCGAGTATGCCAACGCATCCTCTGCACCTCTGTGCCCTATCGAGTCAGCATAAAAGGCAACGGCAAAGTGCTGCTGATTACGATACTTAGAATCTGGGAACCACTCACCGATTTGCTTATCTGCCCACTGGTCGGTTTGATCTGCATGACAGCTAGTGCACACGTTCGGCGTTTTAATGTGTTGGCTAATATCAGGACGTGGGATATGCCAACTGTGGTCACGCCTTGGGTCGACCTCCATGTAAGTCGTCTCTGGCATGTGACAAGTCGTGCATTGTGAAGCTTCAGTATTCGCTTCGTGGAATGTGTGCTTTTCAGGCGTGTATTCTGATGCAATATGACATTGGCTACACACGGCTTCTTCCGCAATTTTTAGTTCAGCGGTATGAGGATCGTGGCAGTTAGTACATGTGACGCCTTTTTCAGCCATCACGGATTGAAGGAAAGATCCGTAAACGTAATCTTCATCGTAGATTTGACCATCGTTGTGGTAAAGCTCTGGGGTAATCAAGCTCAAGCGATACTTATCAAAGAAAGACCCGTTAACGTGATCACCCGTTTCATTTAACTGAGTACGACGGCTGTGGCATTGAGCACAGGTTTGAACTTGATTGGTATGGATGATGTCTTTTGGTTGCAGGGTTGAATTACCCTCTTGATAGATCCACTCTTTGACCGACTTCGACAAGTCGCGGTCAAAACCATAATGCGCCGAGACTGGAGCATCCTTTCCACCGTTAGCTTTTGCTAGCTGAGCCTTTTCAACGTGCTCACTCGCAGGGCCATGACACGCTTCACAACCGACATTAATCTCAGACCAAGTAGTGTTGTAGGTATTACTCGCGCTGTCGTAGTTTTTCTCTAGGTTCGTTGAATGGCAATCAGCACACATGAAGTTCCAGTTTTGACCGCTATTGGTCCAGTAGAATTCATCGGTGTTGGTGGTATCAGGATAGAGGTGAAACCAGCGTTGACCGCCTTCGCCCTCAGTGCGAGAATCCCAAGCGAAAGGAATCAACTGTACACGGCCGTCTTCAAATTCAACCATGTATTGTTGTAGTGGTTCAAAGGCAAAGGTATAGCTGATTTTGTAATCTTTAAAGTGGCCGTCTTGCCCTTCAATATTGACCCAGAACTCTTCGCCCTTGCGGAAAAATCGGTTGGGTTTACCGTCATGAGTGAATGTTTGATCGTTGAAATCGCCTAATACAGATTCGTCTGTAGCGTGCTTCATCGCCATATCATGATGAGAGCCCTCCCACGCTGCGACTTCTTCACTATGACAATCAACACATGCTTCCGAACCGACATAGCTGGCTTTAGAACCGATAGGTAAAGCGTCAGAGCTAACGGGTGACGCTACAGAGTTGGCCTTTGAAATATCAGAGTTGATATTAGGATCTTGCTCGTTGGCATAGGCGTTCAGACTGAACAGCGACAACATCAGTGAAGACAAGATTGCGGATAATACTGCGACTCGCTGGTGTTTCAATCCGTTTACCAGTGAGCACAACCATGCAGACATAACATTCCTTGTTTTTATACATCCTTATGCTTAATAAGGTAGACGTAAAAACAACGAATTTACAATTATTTAGTGGCAATGAGCTCGATTGTTGTGATTCGTATTCACGACCGGGATTTACTCATCGATATGCGCATAAAAAAAGAGCTCCTAAGAGCTCTTCAATCTGTTCAGTTTCACTCAAACAATCACTTACTTGTTATGAGATTCCTGCAGTTTTTCCATTACCTGATCCAAGCTAAAGCTCGCAGCTTTTTGACGTGGCGGATATTCAGCAAAGGTTTCTAGGAACTTGCCCACATACGCTTGTGCTGGAACGAACATATAAGCATGGTCTAACAACCAGTCGTAATATGTGTTCGATGTAATGTCTGCGTTTTCGTATGGGTCCATACGCAGGTTAAACAGCTTAGGAAGACGTAACGTCACGAACGGTTCAGCCCAAATTTGCATGGTACCCGTTGCACGCTGCTCCATGAACACCGCTTTCCATTGGTTGTAACGAAGCGCCGCTAAATCACCATCATCGGTAAAGTAGAAGATCTCCGAACGACGGCCTTTCTCTTCTTCACCCGTTAGGTAAGGAAGGAAGTTGTAACCATCTAAGTGAACCTTAAACGTTTTATCACCGGCAGTATGACCTTTGAGTAGCTTCTCTTTGATTTGGTCATCACCAGCGGCGGCAACGAAGGTTGGCATCCAGTCCATATGGTGCATGATTTCGTTAGATACGGTTCCTGGTTCAATCTTACCAGGCCAACGAACCATTGCTGGTACACGGTATGCGCCTTCCCAGTTGGTGTTTTTCTCACCACGGAACGGGGTTGTACCCGCATCAGGCCAAGAGTTCATGTGAGGGCCGTTATCCGTTGAGTAGAAAACAATCGTGTTGTCTTTGATTCCCAATTCATCCACTTGCTTCAATAGTTGCCCAACGTGTCGATCGTGCTCAACCATACCATCAGCGTAATTACCGACACCGGTCACACCTTTACTATCGGCTTTCACGTGCGTTCTAAAGTGCATACGTGTTGCGTTCCACCAAACGAAGAATGGCTTGTCCGCTTTCACTGCGCGATCCATGAAATCAAGTGCCGCGTCTAGTGTTTCTTCATCAACCGTTTCCATACGCTTACGCGTCAGTGGACCGGTATCTTCAATCTTGCCATCAGCGAATGACTTAATGACACCACGAGGGCCAAATTTCTTACGAAACTCAGGATCGGTTGGGTAATCTTCATTCTCTGGTTCTTCTTCAGCATTTAGGTGGTAAAGGTTGCCAAAAAATTCGTCAAACCCGTGTGCTGTTGGAAGGAATTCATCTTTATCGCCAAGGTGGTTTTTACCAAATTGACCTGTCATGTAACCCATAGGTTTCAGCATTTCTGCGATTGTCGCGTCTTCTGCTTGTAAGCCAATGTCTGCGCCCGGCAAACCTACTTTACTCAAACCCGTTCGTAATACACTTTGTCCCGTGATAAAGGTAGAGCGACCCGCAGTACAAGATTGCTCTGCGTAATAGTCCGTAAACATCATCCCTTCTTTCGCGATGCTATCAATATTCGGGGTTTTGTAACCCATGAGACCGAAGGTGTATGCACTCACATTGGATTGACCTATATCATCACCCCAAATTACAAGTATATTCGGCTTTTCTGCTGCGATACTACTCCCCACCATGCCAATTAAAGCAGCGGTAAAAATCGCTAATCGACGTTTTACGCCATATCTCGCTGTCATAGAAACCTCTATTGTATTGGTTATTTGCATCCTGCACTTAACATATAGTTCAAATTTTAATCATTGGCGATACAACCTAAGCTATTAATATTTTTATTTTTTTGAAGATAAATAAGAAAGAAATGCCCATACTTTTCGAATCTATTATTTGACTTCCCTCACACTCAACTTATTAATTCAGAAACCATAAAACAAAATAAACCATTAATTAACAATACCTTAAACCACCTCCATAACATTTGGTTATAAAGACTATAAAAGGACAAAGAGCCTAATCGAGATTAATGTTTCGTCAACGATGCGTGGCCTGTAACGCATTAATCTCAAATAACAATTGGAGTCCTTATGGCTACCCAAATCAATAAACTTGCATTAGGCCTTGGCTTACTCGCAGCTTCCACTGCAGTAACCGCCGCGGAAAAACCGAATATTCTTGCTATCTGGGGTGATGACATTGGTGTATTCAACATCAGTGCATACAACAACGGTATGATGGGTTACGAAACGCCAAACATTGACCGTATTGCGAATGAAGGCGCACTATTTACTGACCACTACGGTCAACAATCGTGTACTGCTGGTCGTGCTGCATTCCTAACCGGTCAAGAACCTTTCCGTACTGGTCTATTGACTATCGGTATGCCAGGTTCGGACCACGGTATCCCTGATTGGGCTCCAACGATTGCAGACCTTCTAAAAGAACAGGGCTACATGACCGCTCAGTTTGGTAAGAATCATATGGGTGACCAAGACAAACACCTTCCAACGAACCACGGCTTTGACCAGTTCTTCGGTAACCTATACCACTTAAATGCAGAAGAAGAGCCTGAAACATATTACTACCCTAAAGACCCAGAGTTCCGTAAGAACTACGGCCCTCGTGGTGTAATCAAGTCTACTGCTGACGGTAAGATTGAAGATACTGGCCCAATGACGCGTAAGCGTATGGAGCATGCGGATGAAGAGTTCCTAGAAGAATCTCTAGCATTCATGGAAAAAGCGGTAAAAGCTGACAAACCATTCTTCATCTGGCACAACACCACTCGTATGCACGTGTGGACTCGCCTACAAGAGAAATACCAAGGTAAGTCAGGTATCAGTATTTATGCTGATGGTATGTTAGAGCACGATGACCAAGTGGGTATCCTTCTAGACAAGCTTGATGAGCTTAAGATCGCAGACAACACTATCGTCATCTACTCGACCGATAACGGTGCAGAGACAGTTTCTTGGCCTGATGGCGGTGCTACTTACTTCCACGGTGAAAAAGGTACAACTTACGAAGGTGGTATGCGTGTGCCTCAGCTAGTTCGCTGGCCTGGGACTATCAAACCTGGAACTAAAATCAACGATATCATGGGCCACCAAGACTGGATTCCTACTCTACTAGCAGCCGCTGGTGATGATAAAGTGGTTGAGAAGCTAGCATCTGACAAAGGTGCAACTTACAACGGTAAAAACTGGCGCGTACACCTAGATGGTTACAACTTCCTGCCTTACTTCCAAGGTAAAGAAGAGAAAGGCCCTCGTGACAGCATGCTTTACTTCTCTGCTAACGCAGAGCTAAACGCAGTACGTTGGAATGACTTCAAGATTTCGTTTGCTGTGATGGATGGTAACATTGTGGATGCAGTTCGTTTCCAACCAAACTGGCCTCAAGTTGTTCACCTACGTGCTGACCCATTCGAGAAAGCACCGCACGAGTCTGGTATGTACCTACGCTGGATGGCAGACAACATGTGGTTATTCGTTCCAGTAGGAAATCAGGTTCAAGAGTTTATGACGACGCTACCAGATTACCCTATGCAGAATAGCCAAGTACTGAACCCTGGTAACTTCAACCAGAATGCATACATGCTTCAAGGTAAACTTAAGCAATTAGAAGCGGCAGCAGCGCAAGCTAAATAAGCTTAGATAGGCGGTGTAGATTGTTCAAACTGTATAGATGTGTATTGCACTAAGATTGATAGTAAATACATAATCTAGTACGAAAGCCGTGATAACTCACTTGAGTTACCACGGCTTTTTTCGTTTAACGCCATTCGGCTTAAATTCAATTGAAAGAGCTTCATTCAATTCTGACTAAGATCTCCCGATCAATCCCCGCTAGACAACTACCTAAGCGATTTAATTTCCTACCACTTGTCTTGCAACATCAAGTATGCGCAACTAGGTTTATAAATAACACCTATCATTGGAAAGTGAAATGAAGGTGATATCAGAAGGATTCTGAATTGCCATAATTGTCAAAACTAGATGGACTAATGTTATGAAAACGCCATATTTAGCAGGAATAAGCATCACTGTCATTGTCGTTTCAGTCGCTATGCTAGTTTATGACGCGGCCTCTTCAAAAATGCACACCTCGTTCGAACACCAAGAAGATCACGCCCATGAAAGCGATCATGATGACTCTCACTCTTCAGGGCACTCCGCACATTCCGAAGAAAAGCACGCACATAAAACCGTCGCTTCAAGCCAACCCATATCCCCGATTCCAAACTCTCCCGAGATAAATCATGAACTGGCCAAAATTGGTTGGGTGCTATTTAAAGACCCGAACCTTTCTTCTAACCGCAGTGTGAGCTGTGAAAGTTGTCATAGCCTGCAAACCAACGGCGCAGAGGTAATTCCAGTTTCGATTGGCGTAAACGGCGCAGGGATGAGAAATTCACTCACCGTTTTTAACGCAGTCTTTAACTATCGGTTCTTCTGGGATGGTCGAGTAAACAACCTCGGCGATCAAATTGATGGCCCAGTGCACAACGTTGACGAAATGGATTCAAACTGGCAACACATTACGGATTATGTATCTCAATCGGAAACTTACATCGACTTATTCCAAGAACAATCAACGCCCATTGACGAAGCTTCAATTAAGGCTGTTCTTATTGAATTTATGCAGGGTTTGACCACACCAAATGCCCCTTTCGACCTGTATTTACAAGGTGACAACGCAGCACTGTCTGAAACCGCCAAACGAGGTTGGGAAACTTTTCAAGAAGAAGGCTGTATTCGTTGCCACCAAGGTACCAACATTGGTGGAGGCATGGTGATGCGATTTGGTTACTTTGGGTTATCGAAAACAGGAGCCGAGCGAAGTGAAGACCAAGGTCGTTTTATGTTTACCGCTAAACCACAAGATAAGGATTTATTTCGTGTTGCGAGCTGAAGAAACGTGGCGATCACAGCACCCTATTTTCATGACGGGCAAACAACCACACTCGAAGAAGCGATCAAAATCATGGGTGAAAGCCAACTCGGTAAAACGTTTGAAAAACAGACCATCAACGATATCAAGGTCTTCCTCGAATCCCTCACCGGTAACCGCCCTCAAATGTTAATGGAGTTTGAAAATGAATAAGATCAGACTCATATTTCTACTGTTTGTATCGCTTTTCATCGGCTTAATTAGCTTTATTATGCTGACCTACTCCGAGCATGAAAAGGTCACCGAATATGGAGTGCCTATTCGGCAGTTAGGCCATGAAGTATTAGAAATGCGTGATCATATCACCAATGCAGCGCTTGCGGGTATTTCCAACCCTTATCAAATGTCTGCAGATTTGGTGGCTTTAGAAAGAGAGTTGCAACTACTCAGAGAAAGTTATCAAAGCGAGAATATTCACTCTACGTTCTTTAAACACTTACCGACAGCGCAATTATTGGATCGCTTTTACGATGCTTCAATGTCGAACTTAGATACGCTAGACAACCTAGTAGGACTTAGTGTGGCTCGTCAGTTTATTTTGCAATCTTTGACTCTACAACTCACAGAGAGCAACTCAACTGATGCTGAGATAAACAACGCAAATATCGACATTAAAAGCGCGCTTCTTGCGAGTGTGTTGGTTGGGGGAATCGAAATTAACCATTCAGGTGTTAACTCCGAGCTGGCGAACCTTTATAAAACGTTTACCGAACTCAACCAACAACAAAGTTAGCTGTTATCTCAAGTACTTTCAGCACACAGCATGGAGTATATTGAACATATTGAGCATGAGTTTACCGATCTGCAAGACCAACTTAAAAGTATCATCGTTAAGCTTATTATCGTTTTGGCGTTGCTGACTTTAGCGTTCTCATTCACCATGTTTATTTTTCGAGTCTTCGAACTCAAAAGAAACAAACTCTCCTATCAAGAAGCCGCAGACAAAGCAGAAAAAGCCAGCGAAGCAAAATCTCTCTTTCTCGCGACCATGAGCCACGAGTTACGCACCCCAATGAATGGCGTATTAGGCATCGCTCAGATAATCAAGGAGGATTCACACAGCGAGAATACTCGTAAACACGCCCAAATCATCATTGACTCTGGTCAGCATCTCGTCACCATATTGAATGACATTCTTGATTTTTCTAAGGTGGAGCAAGGCAAGATGGAGTTGGAATACAGCCCGTTCTCTGTCACCGACGTCGTGACACACCTTGATAAAACATTGACACCTCTTGCAGAAGACAAAGGCCTCGCTTTTATCATTAAAGATAACATTCCTACCAATATTCAGTTGATTGGTGACTCTGCACGTACACGTCAGATCTTATTTAACTTAGCAGGCAACGCAGTCAAGTTTACTGAGTCAGGAAAGGTTGAAGTGGAATTCTTGATTGCACCGACTACCCCACCAAGCGTGAATATATTAGTGACTGACACAGGTATTGGCATTGCAGAAGACAAAATCGACGATATATTTACCGCCTTTGAACAAGCTGAGCTTTCAACAACCCGTAAGTTTGGTGGCACAGGGTTAGGGCTTTCCATTGTTCAGCAGTTAGTCGAACTGATGGGCGGAACAATTAAGGTTTCCAGCCAGCTTGGTTTGGGCACTCAATTTAAGATCTCTTTGCCGTTAGAAATGCATGAGCTTGAAGAACAAGTCATCGACCAAACGCCAACCAAAACCAATGAGACTCTCGATGACTTCTCAGTATTGTTAGTCGAAGATAACAAGATCAACGCAATGGTGATTAGGAAGTTCTGTGAGTCGATAAACTTAACGGTTGAGAACGCCTACGACGGCTTGCAAGCACTCGATAAACTGGCATCAAATCAATACGACCTCATCATAATGGACAACCACATGCCCAACATGAGTGGTATCGAAGCGATTCAAAAAATCCGCGACGAACTCAAGCTCACTACCGTTATTTTTGCCTGTACAGCGGACGTATTCAAAGAAGCTCACGATGAATTTATCGTTTCAGGTGCAGATTTCGTTCTCACCAAGCCATTGCAGAAAAACAGCTTACAAAACACCATCAATGAATTTCATCACCAGTTTGAAGTCAACCGCCATAACTCCGCTAACGCACACAATCTTCCAAACAAGGCAGAAAGCAACGTAACCATATTAACGCGTCATCCTAAGAACAAACTGCCACTCACAGAAGAAGAACTGTCGCGTAGCCAATTTTTAACTAACGATGAGCTTAAAACAGACGAGAAACTCAAATGCTTAACTTCTCTCGTTGATGAGCTAGAAAACGAAATCGATGAGTTGATAGAGCTATTTTCGGATGCCAAGCAAGATGATCTATCCAGAACATTAAAGGCGGTTAAAGCGATTGCATCAAGGTATGAAATGAGTGAAGTATTCGAGCTCGCAACCGAAGCTGAGAAGGTAACGGGGAAGCACATCATGCCCGAGGCTGAATTACTTCAGCAACTCATCAATCGCTTGATGGTCAACAGCCATCAAGCAACACGATTAATACACAAACTCCATCAGCAACGAAAAACGGGGTAAAAGAAGGTGTCATATGATATGGAATGTAAATTTACCTAGCACTGGCCCACATTTATTCTTAGCACTCGGTGCCACCATCATTTTTGTGGTCGACTGTCATGTTCCTTTGGGCATTGCCATGGCCGTGCCCTACATAACGATAGTCTTGCTCGCAGCCACAACGAAAGATCCACTATCAGCCGTGATGTGGGCTATTGGCTGCACCTTACTTACCTTATTGGGTTACTACTTATCTGGTAGCGGCAGCGAAACCTGGTTTGTCGCCTTCAACCGAGTCATTACCATCTATACCATTTGGGTGGCGGCAATTATTCCTATTTATATCTCTTTACCTTCTCCTCAAGCCTCACTGGACGTCGATGATGACGTGACAGAGGAAAGTTCAAGATCACGCCCTCACTCGCACAGAAACCATACAATCGACACGTTCAAAAACTAGGCTTTGGTTAAGTTTCGGTGAATTTTTCCAAATCGAGACAAGGCAACTTGAAATACTTCTTTATGCATGCGAGTGTAGAACTACTCACCTAAATAACTGTATGACTATGAAAACATTACAATCCATTGCGCTGCTTTCGACAATTATCGCAGCACCACAAGTGTTAGCTGATGTAACAATTGAAGTTCCTTCTAGCGCAGATGCTTTAGTCGAAGTCTTAGCTGTAAATGAAGCTAAACCCGATCTTGACGGTGGTTTCTTCTCTTCGAGCAAAACGATCACCGTTCCAGATGGCGTAAACCAAATCGTTTTCAAATATCAACTGGCTTTCAGCCAAGGTAACGACCGAGAGTTTGTCGATAGCGATACCATTATTGCTACTTTTGATGCGACAGACACAGCATTGACGTTTGACATGCCTAAGTTCCGTAACACCAACGAAGCGAAAAAAGGCCTTCAAAACTTAGATTGGAAACTGGTTGATAAAAACCAAAATGCAATCAGTGTTAAGCAAGACAAACTTATCAAAGATGGCATGCAGATTGGTCGTAAGTACCCACAAGAAGCGAAGGAGTACAACCAGAAAGGCGGCATCGCTGCACTTACAGTAGGTGCTAGCGCGGGCGTAGCAGCTGCTGTCGCACAACCGGTAACGCTTCCAGCAAAGATTGACGGAAATGCAGCAAATACAGCTGAAGAGATGCTCTATTTCTGGTACGAAAAAGCGGATGCTGAAACCAAGCAGAAATTCAAAGACTACGTGAACAAGTAGCTCAATGAGCTTAATTTAAAAATGAAAGAAGCTGGCAAACTGCCAGCTTCTTTTTTGTCTTCATCTAGATGATTTAGGCTTATAGAGATTAAGCAGACTCAGTCGATAACACTTTACCATCCACTTTAGTTGGCCATCCTAGCGCTTTATACTCAGCTGCTAGTAAATGGGCACAGCGGCTAGAAATTCTGGTCAAAATCAGCTTTAGCTAAGTAACCTTGAACAAGCTCTCGATATTGCTGCTTCAATGGCGCTTCAATAAAGCTCGCGTCTATCGCATTCAAACTAAACTGCGCTAACTCCTGATGCGTCATCTCATGAGCTTGGCTCACCGCATTAAAGTTATCCGACATGTAACCACCAAAATAAGCAGGGTCATCCGAGTTAATCGTTACAGCCACGCCCTTTCTGAGCAGCTCGACAATGTTGTGGTCTTCCATCACATCGAATACACGCAATTTAATATTCGACAGTGGGCACACCGTCAGTGGCATTTTGGTTTCAATCAGCTCTTCGATTAGAGCTTCGTCTGTCATGCACTGGACACCATGATCCACTCGACTCACGCTGAGCATTTCAATCGCATCGACAATGTTTTGAGCCGGCCCTTCTTCTCCTGCATGCGCCACCGTCAAGAAGCCCGCTTGTTTTGCTTGTTGGAATACACGCTTGAACTTCTCTGGTGGGTGTCCTAATTCAGAAGAGTCCAGTCCAACCCCGACGATCTTATCTTGATGCTTCAATACCTCTGCGAACGTTTGAATGGCGCTCTCTTCAGATAAATGGCGCAGAAAACATGCGATGATTTGAGAGGTAATGCCCAACTCTTTATGACCCTGTTCAAGCGCACGATGAATGCCGTTAATAGCGGTGTCGAATGCAATGCCACGATCGGTATGTGTCTGAGGATCAAAGAAAATCTCAGTATGGATAACATTGTCGGCTTTACAGCGTTCTAGATAAGCCCATGTTAAGTCGTAGAAATCCTGTTCTGTGCGCAGTGCATCAGCACCTTGATAATAGATATCCAGAAATGACTGTAAATCATCAAATTCGTATGCGCGTCTTAGTTGCTCTGGGGATGAATAAGGCAGCTCAATGCCATTGCGTTGAGCAAGCTGGAAAAGTAACTCAGGTTCGAGCGAACCTTCAATGTGTAAATGCAACTCTACTTTTGGGAGCCCTTGAATAAATGCGTTCATATTTCACCTACTATGGATTTTAGGTGTGCACTTACTCTGAATAATAGACAGGAGGTTTTCTTGAACGCCATTACAAAGAGTAAGAACACAATTGTGATCTAAACCCTTCGTAATCAGCACTTTGCGGGAGCTGGTAGAGACCCCCAAACCATATCATTGGGGTTATACGAAGCAAACGGTTGCTACTATACAGAGTTTAATGGGAATTTCACTAATCAATTGCTCATTAACCGATTTCTAAAGCCGGAACCTGTTTGGTTCGATCTCAACGGTAATCTGGTCGTATTCTCGACATCAGCAACATATCGATGTACTTACCCGCTTTGAACGTACTGAGTCTTTTTGTGCCTTCTAACTGAAAGCCTACACGTTCATACAAAGCAATAGCGGCGTGGTTATCGGCATGAACCTCTAACTCAAGACGCACGAGATTAAGCCAGTTATCCGCCTGATTGATCGCTTCTTGCATTAACGCCTTACCGACCCCTTTACCATGCATATCTGGGTGAATAGCAATACCAAGACCAGCGCAGTGCCTGTCTCTTACCTTGGTGGTCATGAATAAAGTAATGTGACCCACTACTTTGCCGGAGACTTCCGCAACCAGAGTGAAATGGTCTGAATGACCAAACAGTCGCTCCACTTGTTCAGAACTAAGATAAGGCTTTTGTGAGGTGTTTTCTGAAACTGAAGGGCGGCGATAAATATCGAAAATATCTTGGCTATCCGTTGCTTCTAAATGTCTAATTTGTATTTCCAAAGCGCTTCCTTATCCTATTATTTCTATCCATAAGCTAATTTTCATATTACGGATAGCAACGGGAACCTACAACCTTTAAAGGTGTAAGTGCCCGAAATAATTAAACAAATAGTAAGACTGAACTTAAACTTCTGCTTTGATGAGTATTTTTAAAATAGTGTGAATATCAGAATTTATAATCCACACCCACACTCGCTAATACTTGCTCGGAGTTATAGAAATCGATATTAGAATCTATGCTTCTTAAACCCAGTAAAGTAATGAACGCCCAATCTTTATAGCCCATCAAACCACCAAACTCATAAGCTAAGAATGCACCGAATTCATTCTCTTCACGTACTTGCCCGTAAATTGGATTCGACTCATCATATTCACGATCACTTGCATCTAGGGTGACAACAAAACCATGACGACCGATTCTCTTCGCGTAGTTTAATTCAATACCATAACTATCGAAGCTGAGTGCTCCTCCTTCTGCGTCTGAGTGGAAATACACCATTGAAGGAACAAATAGACCTGCGTGGTTTGGTAAGATAAAGCGGTATCCTGCTTTGGCGTACACATAGGTTCTTTCCCTATCCAGCAGCACAGTATCTTCCGGAGATAAGCCTTGGCTACCAGATAGCTCTTCATCAACATCTGATTGCCCAAATGCGAGATCCGTTCGAAAACCAGTTCCACCGATATTAGTGAGCTGCAGTCGTCCTACATTACCTTTCACATCCGTTTCATTTCGATTAACGCCAACAGCATACGGATCCGTCCAAGCCTTACCCGAGATAAGCGTAGGAAGAACAGAAAAATCCAATATGGTGCCACCAGAAAGTTGATATCGATAACCGATCTCAAACGCAATGGTACCTGTTGCAATATCCTCTCGTGTCGTACCCGCATACACTTGGTGAGTCAGCGATTCGCCAAAAGTATATTGAACAGTACCCAAAAAGCCGAGTAGCCCTTGGTTTTCACTCTCCCCTTCCTGGGTGTTGGTGGCTTGATTCGAATCTTGTTCAGTACTCAAATTACTACTGTCAGAGTAGAAACCGGCCAATACACTGAAGTTACCGCTGAAGCCTTCACTTGGAGCAAGGCCACTGTATGCAGGCATTGAAGCCAATGCAGAAAAGACTACTGGTAAAACAAACCTCATGTTCACATCCATTACTTGAATAATCACCAAATAACTATAAGCATCAAATAACTATAAGCATCAAAATGGAATTATAACAAGCATTTAACAATATAAATTTATTCGCTTGGCGCTGTCGATATCGCTAACCATTCACTCAAAGACACAACAAATTGATCTATCACGATTGGGCTTTCGTAATACCTCTCGAAAATAACGGACAAAACTCAAAGGAAGACAATATGTTTAATAAATTAATCAAAACCATGTCAGTGCTAGTTGCGACGCTTCTTTTTACGGCTTTTGCTCACGCTGATCACCACGGAATGAAGAAAGACATCGTTGACGTGGCGGCTGAAAACGGCTCTTTCAACACCTTGGTAGCAGCGGTAAAAGCGGCAGGCTTAGTTGAAACATTGAAAGGTGACGGTCCCTTCACTGTGTTTGCGCCAACGGATGAAGCGTTCGCTGCGCTACCAGAAGGAACGGTTGATATGCTGTTGAAGCCAGAAAACAAAGACAAGCTGATCGCAGTACTGACCTATCATGTGGTGCCAGGGAAAATAATGGCGTCTGAAGTGATGAAACTTGATAGTGCCGTAACAGTGCAAGGCGAAGCGGTAATGGTAGGAATTGATCACGGCAACGTGATGATCAACAAAGCGCAGGTCGTGATGGCAGATGTTGAAGCAAGCAATGGTGTTATCCATGTGATTGATGCTGTATTACTGCCTAAATAATAAAGATGAACACAAATCAAAGGTTCTTAGAGGGTGTGACAGGTTCACACCCTTTTGACGTTTAAATACCAAGTTAAGATCGGTATCAAACTAGCCAAGCCTGCCTTGATATAAGCAAGAACCCGGATTACATAAACAAGCGCCCGAATATCAGAAAGGCCGCCATCGATACCACCTTCGTGAAGACCACTACCCAGATGCAGTCACCAATACTAGAGTGCGTCGCTTTCCCGAGTAAGAACACAAACAGAATCAACCCTAACACCCAGCCCACTGTCGGAATCAATGACACCAGAGCAACAATTACAGCAATAGTAAGAAGGGATTTAAAATCTGCGACCACGAATGACATTTTAGAGGCGATATACATACAACATGCGGTGATTAATGCGTCCATCACAAACGCTAAAGCTTCAATACCCACTTTTCTTCCTTCACTGAAATTAGTTGAAGTGGATATTATCTCTAAAGTGATGATTTTTCTTGAAGAAGAGAACCAAAAACAGGTGAAAACTGTATCAAAAATGAGATTACCGTTCGCCTGAAGGCATAGGTTTATTTGCTCGAGTCTTCTAAGCCTTTGACCAGTGCTTCAGACCGAGTCTGATTTGCTTTTTGATAGGCATCAAAGCCATCTTCGCGTTTACCTCCGAACAAACAAAGAAACGAGTTAATGACGAATGAAAAAAATGAGATGACGACAACAAAGAGAGGAAATAACCCCGACACCCCAGCATCTAAGGCAAGAACGCCAACAGCGAAGGACAACATCGACACCAATGTATATAGTTTAGATCTACTCACATGACTCATGAACAACACTCCTTGTATTCATTCAATGTTTAGATTAGACAAATTATCTTGCACACAATTTGAACTCATCGACAATATCAATAGATCAGGAAAAGTTATCCTTAAAAAGGTTCATTAATATTTCAAACTCGGTTTCTGTATCCCTACGAACACTAGCCCGCCTATTCAACTGACTGTTCTATCTTCAACTACCTTTTCCATCACGTAATTGGTCAGCTTTACACCACGCATTTCGACTTCCTGTTCATTCACCACCTTAAAACCAAGATGCTCATAGAAAGGCCTTGCGGTAATACTTACTTCAGAGAAATATCTCGATATACCACGAACTCGACCCACAGTGAAAACATGTTCCATCAACGCTTTCCCTACCCCCTTCCCTTGATATTCGTGGTGACAGAAAAAGTGATCAATCAAGCCACTTGGTTGCAGGTCAGTATAGCCAACTACGCAACCATCGAGTTCAGCCACAAAGGGTTGTAACCCATTCATACGCTTTTGCCATAACGCAAAGTCAAAGCTACTGGGTGCCCAAGCTTCGACTTGCTGTTGAGAATAATCTCGAACATTCACGTTACGTACCGTATGAAAGAAGATCTCCCACAGTGCTTTGTCATCATTCGCTTGATAGTTTCGAATTCTAATCACAACATACTCCTTTTTGTCTTAAGTCCTTTCTGAGGTGAAAATAAACAGCTGAATCAGCAAGCTTTATAACCTAACAGCCTCAGCTTTAGAGCAAGATATCAACGATAAAACACAGCGAGCCAGATCGTCACCGCATCTTTATCCGTCCTCAGCACCTTGTGTTTTTCACCTGCGGAAATATTGAGATAATCCCCTTTAGACAAGGTAACAATGCGACCATCTTCAAACTCAATCACCCCTTGCCCATCGATCACCATTACCCATTCATTCTCATCTTGATCATACCAACCCTCGTCTGGTGAACTGTGACCATATGAGAGTATTCTCTCGATTCGAATGTTGTCGTTGGCAATCAGGTCATTGAATATTTCATTGGGTATTGATGAAGGAACATCATTGTAAATGTTTGGCATCAAGCTCTCCTAGCTAGCATTGAATTGATTAACAACTTGGGCCTTAGCTGTACTGTAAACCTAAGCAGCGGCACTCTTTTTGAAGTAAAAACGGTAATAACCCACCAAGTTACTGCAGATAAACAGCGCCTCCATAACAACCGCTGTTGGCGAACCAACTAAATAATTGTGAACCAACCAAAAGCTGGTTCCGATGATCATCAATTCTCTTAATCGACGGTCATCTTTATTGAAGGCTGCAAAGGTCTGAAATACGGAGGCAAAGCAACTCAATATGCTGGTCAGCCCTGAGTAAGTCACTGCGGTTGCGACCACCGACATCGAAGAAAACAAATATTTAAACTTAGACGAGGTAGAAAATACGCTCGTCAAATAGCGAATCGTGGCAATCGTCATTAAGCTCGCCGCTGTCCATTGTTCAAGAAGGATAAAGTGACTCGAAATAAGAACGCCAGCAAAGAACAGACAAGTGACGATTTTCTTCCTTTCCTTGAATTGGAATGACAGAAGATCAAAACAAATGGCTATCGCGACTAATACTTGGGAAAGATAAAAGGCAGACACGGTGATTCCTTCAATAATAACATTCCGCCCTAGCCGCTTCTTTCACGGTGAATAATCGAATAAAACATACTAGGCGGTTACAACAAAACAGAGCAAACAGCGCTCTAAAGCTTCTATAAAAATCTAAAGCTTCAACACACCACTAATCACAGTGGTCGCAGAGCCGATTAACTTTATTCGCCCATTAGCCAATAATTCAGTCGACATATAGCCACCACGACGAGACGCCTGATAAGCACTGAAACTGCTTTTGTTGAGCTTTTCTGCCCAGTGTTGCGTCAATGCGCAATGTGCCGAGCCAGTCACAGGATCTTCATTAACCCCAACCCAAGGTGCAAAGTAGCGAGAAACAAAATCAAGTTCCGTATTTGCTGCCAATGCTGTCACCACTACACCTCGCCCTTGAATACCTTTTAACGCATCAAAGTTTGGTGAAAGCTCCAATAACACTTGTTCGTTGGAAACTTCGATTAACTGCTTAGAGTCAAATTCTCTGAATGAAACTACTTGATGCGGATCTAAACCTAGGTGTTCAAGCAGCGTGAGGTTGGGTTCAGAACGCAATGATAGCTGTGTACTAGGAAAATCAAGCTCGATAGACGATTCACAAACGGCGGCAGATAATTCCCCAGATAAGGTGTTAAACACGACCTTATCACCTGTCTCAAGCAGTCCTTGTTCTTTCATCACATGAACCGTTGCCAGTGTGCCATGTCCACACAGCTTCACTTCGACTTCGGGAGTGAACCATTTAAGCGTCATAGTGTTAAGCGCGAGAAAAGCCGTTTCAGATACCGCCATCTCTTCAGCGATTGAAAACATTAACGACTCATCCAACGGCTCTTTGGAGATACAGACCCCGGCAGGGTTCCCTTTAAACGCTTGAGTTGTAAACGAATCTACTTGATATATCTCTAAATCCACAATGGCTCCTAAATGCACAACATTTCCCAAACCGGCAATCATGGCTCGTTGGGACATAACCTAGATATTGCTGCCCACAATAAGCACAATCACCTTGTGCTACAAGTCTTTAGCAACAACTTTATCGATACTTATTGAGAAACGAAACAAATGATAAACAAAACGTTATAGAAGTGTTTTTAGGGATAAAAGAACATTGAACATAAGAGTAAATCGCGATGGCAAAACAAAGGAATAACGACGATTAATACGAGCGAAAACCCGAAAAAGGTAATCACCGCATCATTATTTAATGCTTAATATTTGCATAATAACTTGTAAGAATGGATATTATGATGAATATTAATTTAAATAATCCATTCACGGACAATAAACTGGAATACGTACTTGTGTTGAATACGATACGAAGGAGTCATCCTTGCCTCACACGATAAAGGTTCGGTATCAAGTAGGAGTAGCAAGTTGCTATTTGCATGAAATGCATGAAGTTGAAGTTAAATTAAGTGCCTAAATTTGAATCATGTCGCAAATTTTGGGCTACGATTTAGTTATCACGTACGAAAGGGAATCCGTCAGTGAAAGCGTTTTGCGTATCAATACTTGCGTCAACATCCTTTTTGGCTAGCCCTGTATTTGGCCAGCAGCATGATATTTATCTCTACAATTGGGATGAATTTTTATCTGACAGCGTCGTTACCCAGTTGAGTGATACCTACGGCATCTCACTAAAGCAGCAATATTTTTCTGACGAGTCCATTCGTGATGAAGTGCTATTGAGTGAACGACGAGGTGCGTTTGAATTGGTTGTCATTGAAAGTATTAAACTGAAAGCGCTGGCTAAACAGAACTTATTCCACAACCTGAGCGACTTGCAGCAATCCCTTTCAAGCAACTTTGACTCAAGATGGGTGGGTGGGTGTGGCGAATATGGAATCCCCTACGCTTGGGGGACATCCGGCATCTTATACCGAAGCGGAAAAGTTGAGACTCCCAAGTCTTGGGGCGCTCTTCTAGACCCTGAAACCAAAACCAGCGGCCGAATCAGCATGTATTATGAGCCTACGGATTTGGTGAGTGCTGCGCTTCTGATGAATCAATTTGAGCCGTTTACCAACAACGAACAAGAACTTCGAGTCGCTTACAAAACGCTACAAGCACAGAAGCCTCACCTTGAAAGTAATGAATACGTTGTCGATTATATTCGTCATCCCGAACACTTAGCCAACATCGACCTCGCCTACGGATACTCAGGTGACAGCTATGTGCTTAATGATGCCGAACCTGAGGCATCTTGGGCCTACACAGTGCCTCTAGAAGGAACAACCTTATGGTTAGAGTGTATGGCTGCAATTAACAACGGAGAGCGATCTCCACAGGCAACCACGATTCTCTCCTTCTTATCGCAACCCGAAATCGCCGCTCAAAACGCAATGGATTCATGGTTTGCAACGCCAAGTTCAAAAGCAAAAGCACTCACTTCTCAGGAGTATCAAAACGATCCCGAGCTTTTCCCGAATAAAGAAGTATTAGATCGCAGCTACCTTTATCAGCCGTTAGAACCGAGTAGCATTCAAATTCGCAATCGTATTGTCGACAGTTTGAGATAACTCATGCCAGTATTGAAGAAGCTCTATTTTGTACTTTTACCAACGCTGACATTTGTGCTCCTGATAGCAGGAATCGTGATGTACAACTTCGCATCAAATCATGCTAAGCACATGTATTTGGACAAGGTGCAATCTGATGTGAACACCGCTTTAGTCGCGGCGGAATACGAGCAGCTCGGCTTGTCCTTACTAGTTAAAGATATCGGTTCTTCGTTGCAGTTCCTCCGCTACATTCAAAATCCTGGCGACTACACGACTCTATCGCTATTGGAAAAACGAGTACTCCGAGTATTAAGCCAGAATCACGTCAATCAATTTGGGCAACGCAATGTTTATATCGTGGACCCTAAGTTCAAATTAACGCTTTCGACTCTCAGAGCCGATCCTTTCGAGGGGCTAAAGATCCCTGACAAGATTTACGAAAGAGTCTTCGATATATACACCTCGTTAATCAGCAAAAATGAACTCTCCTACGAAGGCTTCTCTTATATCTCGATCAGTGGAGAGCTCAGATACTCGTATGTTGCAGCAATTGACCCTTACCTCCTTCCTCAAGACAAACGTGCAAGTAACAGTTTAAATCGCTACATCTTGATTGCTGACGGGCCTCTGATGCAACTCTCTAGCCTGCTAATCAAATACAATGACGATGACAATATTCAGTTCTTAATCGAGCCATCCTCAGACGCTGCCAACATTGAAAATACCCAATTCGTTATCAAATCAATTGAGCAAACCCAAGATAATATCAATGTGCAGATGACCAGCCGACATCTCATCGCGCAAGTAAATATTCGAGAACAAAAGTTCAACCATGAGAAAGCCATCATCGCTAAACAAACCTTGTTAGGTGGCTTTGGTACTCTCTTTACGATCATGTTGATCGTACATTTAGTGGTACGTTACCAACTCGTGCGCCCGCTTAAAGACTTACTGCAAGAGATATCGATCGGCGGGCTCAAACTTAGATACTTCAAACGCTCATCAGGGCAAAGTGAAGTTGATGGTTTAAAGAACGCGTACATAGACTCATTAACAGAGTTGAAGTTCGAAGCCGAATTCGACCAACTCACCAAGCTAGCTAACCGACGCTCTTTCATCAGACACCTTGATGTACGACTAAAAAGCTCGATGAGCCCACACTGCTATGTGGTTTGTTGGGACATCATCGATTTTCGTAAAATTAACGATCTCTACGGGGCAAAAGTTGGTGATAATGTACTGATAAGCTTAGCTAAAGCACTGAAAGAGACACTACAAAACCAACAAGCCTCTTTGGGCTTTAGTTGCAGTGATTACTCTTTAGCCAGACTGGGAGGGAATCAGTTTATCGCGATCTTGGAGATGGGTAAGAACCAAGTGATAAACGAAGAAATTGAGAACATCAACAATACGCTGACCGGCACCACCTTCCTTGACTACTATGGGTTTCGATTATCACTCGCAACAGGTGTTTTACCGCTCGACACGCCAAAGTTCGATGAGATTTGGCACCGATGCATCGATGAAATGTTAGCTAATGCGAAGTCTCATAGTGATGGCGAAAGTCGTATTGTTTATGGCGAAGAGTTGTTACATACCTTGGAACGCCATGACGTTGTAGAGAAAAGACTCTTAGAATGCTGCGAAAGTGACAACTTTGAACTTCGCTTTATGCCTATTTTTAACGCCAAGACACTTCAGATAGATGGCGCAGAGTGCCTGATTCGTTGCCGTGCCTTATTTGATATCGATGCAGGCCCTGAAGAATTTATCCCAGTTGCAGAAAAGAGTAACCTTATTGCCAGGCTCGATATGTGGGTCATTAGCACCGCTATCAAAAGCTATAAAGAGCTTTCAGAACTTCATAAGTACAATGGCACTCTGTCGATTAATATCTCGGCGATGGAGCTCTACAACCGTAATTTTGCCGACAACATCCGTAAAGTACTCGAACGTTATAAAGTGCCACCTGGCAATATTATTATAGAAATAACCGAAACCAGTTATGTGAAAAGTACCAAGCTTACAGTCCAGACAATCGAGAGCCTCAGAAGCTTAGGTTTAAAGGTTTCCCTTGACGATTTTGGTACGGGCTACACAGCGTTTAACCAACTTCTCCACTACCCTGTGGATGAGCTCAAAATTGATAAGAGCTTTATCGATAACATGGTAGACGACAAGGCCGACCGCAAGATGGTCGAATCTATGGTTAACTTAGGCCACTCTTGTGACACGCTAGTCGTCGGAGAAGGTGTTGAGTCGATAGAACAGTATCATTACCTCAGAAAAGCCAACTGTGACCTAATACAAGGCTACTTCTTCAGTCAGCCACTCACTTATCTGGAATTCATCGAGTTTGTTCGAAACCATAACCCGCAAGCAATTTTAAACCCGCAGTCTGTTAGCAGTTCGAGATCTAACGAGCGAATCGTTGCACTCACTCAAAAGCAGTAACCTTAAACCTAAACCTAAACCTCAAAGCCTCTCTTCCTATTCAAGCGCGGAAAGCCACTATAGCTATAACTAGTAGTAGAACTATCTTCATCAGAGCAGGAGCTCTCTATTGGCTGCACATTGAATGAGGAGGCAAATAAAGAATGGCAAAAGCCATGATAGTGAAGCGGGAGAATGGTGAGCGTACAGTCAACAAAACCTAATGATCTAACTTATCGCTGATGCGGGGATTAACTCTGCATTGTCGTTAGTAGCTCCATCATATCTTTAGAGCTGATGTTCTTCTTATGCCTGACTACAGCGTCAATCATCAATTCTAAATTCCCCGCAGAGATATAATCCTTAAGCACGCCATTGAATTTTTCCTGTATCTCATCACTTGTGTACAATTGCTCAGGAATGAAGAATAGAAACTGACTGCCACTACTACGAAACGAGATAGTACTTTCCGGTACCTTTGCCGTCAGGGACTTAGCAGCTGAACTCACCACCAAGTCTCCATATTCAAGTCCATACTTTTGGTTTATCTCACTAAGGTTTCTGATTCTTACAAAGTAAAGGTCGAAATTACCGTTTGTTGGATAGCTGTTCTTAACAAACTGCATGAGCGAGACTCGATTGCGAAAGCCAGTAATGAAGTCGGTAGAATGAAGTTTTCGTTTGATTGCAAAGTCGACGTAAAAAATCGCTCCTGTCACAAGCAGTAGCAACACCAGAAATACGCTGCTTATCTGATGCATCATCACCAACTTGTCGACCATTGTGGTGTTTTCTTCAATAACCGGGCTTTGAAGTCGAAACTTTTCGTTAATAAATTCGACCAGCGTGTTGTAACAAATATCAATTTTCTTCTGCAGTGATTCCTTAGGCAAAGCGCCTTGATTCACCAACTTAATTGAGGATTCTAGCGACTTAAATTTCTCAAACTCTCCGGTGAAATAAGGTTTGAAGTTGGCAGATTTAATGAAGTTAGAAGATTCGGTACTGTTGATCAGAATATCAAAGCGGCTCCACGTAATATCATAGGCTAACCACAAATCGTCGTAATTGAGATTATCCGAACGGCTCACCATCAAGAAATTCGCGTATTCCTTTACCAATTGGAAAACAAACCATGTTGCCTCATTTTGGCGATTAGAAAAGCTCTTGTTGATGTCATTAATTCGAGTAACGCTGTAGATATTGACGGATAGAACAACCACGGCCAAAGACAAAACAACGACTTTGATTGCGGCCATAGACAACAGCTTCTTCATAATTAGCCTCTACAGGTGAATATCACGAATCTGCCAAATCATCTTGGCATGGAAATCAGGGGTATTGGTTTCAGGGTTCGCAGAGATTGGGTAAATCAACCAAAACGGGCCTTTCTCTCTCACAGACATAAACTCCCCATTCTTTTTAATCGCAATGATGGGTTCATAGGTATCAAAATCTTCTTTGGGCACCGCAATTTTATAGTCATTCAATGCTACGAAAGTGACTTGTGATGATATCGGTAGATCCATATTTTCAAGCACCGTTTGTAACGTCACACCACTATAAACGGTCAGACCCTCGACCCAAGGCAAGGTGGTAGTAATTTCTGTCTGAGGAAGTGACAGGAGTTGCTCTCTACTAAAACCATGCTTTTGCCCGGAGTGGTCGAAAACCGTTAACTCTGAGGCTGCAAAAATCGAAAACGAGCAAAGCCAAAGCATCAACAAGAATACAGTTCTCATTCTAAACTCCATTTAAAAAGGTCACTAATTTGAGTCTAGTATAAATTGACCATTTAACTTGTACCGATACCACTCAGATTGATTGGTATCGCTTTATCCCTAATGCCCCTACACCTCGCTGTTTTTCAATAACTTCGCCGTTTCTCTGTCTCTTCCATCACCGCTCTCATTCAGCACTCCCTACCCGCTTGACGTATTCCTTCTCAACCGTCTAGTAACAAAAACTCGTATTTTACTCTGCGTAAGTAAACCAATAAGCCCTATGAATACGTATGAAACAACAAAATTAACAATAAATATGAGTAAGTCAGTAGCGAGAATGCTGGTTGCTGCATAACCTTTAATCGAACGTAAGCAGCTTTAAGAGACTTAATAACGAGTTCCAGTCGTTTCTACTTCACCAGTTGATCTCGTGTATTGATCTTAGAAAGCTTACTCATTTCATAATCAAGGGAATCTCGAATGAGTTTGAATATAAAAAAATTTAACCCCATGGCGACACTTTCTACCCTAGTAATGACGCTGGTCATGTTTCCTGTTTCTGCTGAAGTTAATCAAGAACAATTCGAATTAGGTAAACAAAAAGCTAAAGTGTGTATGACCTGTCATGGCGCTGATGGCATCTCAACACAAGATCCCTACCCGAACCTTCGCGGTCAAAAAGTGGGTTATCTCATCTCTTCATTGAAAGATTACCAGACTCGAGAAAGAACCAGTGGCTTAGCGATTCTCATGCAACAACAAGCCGACACGCTCTCAGACCAAGACATCCGTGACATTTCCTATTTCTATTCTGTGCTCGGCAACGAAGCAGGCTCGCTCAGCGATTCAAATTAAGTCAGCGATTCAAAACCTCTAGGCAAGGAGCCTTGTTATGGAACAAGTGACAACGCAATACAGCATTAAGGTCGTGAAGTACTTCATCATTGCATCCTTAGTGTGGGCGATTGTAGGTATGATCATCGGCGTGATTCTCGCCGCGCAATTATATTGGCCAGTCTTAAACTTTGATTCTCAGTATTTCCAATTTGGTCGACTGCGTCCGCTACATACCTCTGGAGTAATTTACGGCTTCGTCGTGAATATCTTGATGGGGACGTCTTTGTACATTGCCCAGCGAACAGGCCATTGTGACTTGTTCAACAAAAGCCTTTCATGGATGGTATTTTGGGGCTGGCAATTCATCCTGTTACTTGCGGTCATTTCCTTACCCACAGGCCACACTACCTCAAAAGAGTATGCGGAGCTTGAATGGCCAATCGACTTGATGATTGTGTTGGTTTGGGTGCTGTACGCGGTGTTGTTCTTTGGCACCCTTGCTAAACGAAAGGTCAGCCATATCTTTGTGGCTAACTGGTTCTTTGCTGCATTCATTATCGTCGTTGCAATGATTTTCATCGTGAACAACCTCGCGATGCCTGTGTTGGCGATGAAGTCCTACTCTGTGTTTGCAGGCGCTCAAGATGCGATTGTTCAATGGTGGTGGGGACATAATGCCGTCGGTTTCTTGCTGACCGCTGGTGTGATTGGTATGAACTACTATTTCATACCCAAAGCGGCGGATCGACCTATCTACTCGTACCGTTTGTCTGTGATCCATTTCTGGGGCTTGGTCGGCTTTTACACGTGGGCCGGAACGCACCATTTGGTTTATTCTTCTGTTCCCATCTGGATTCAGAATATCGGCATCGTTATGTCTTTGATCCTGTGGCTCCCTTCTTGGGCAGGCGCGTTCAATAGCGCAATGACCCTCCTACAAAATAAAGAAAAGCTGAAGTCCGACTACATTCTTTTATTCTTTTTCTCAGCGATTCTTTACTACTGCTTGGCAACATTCGAAGGTCCGCTACTCGCTATTCGCTGGTTCAACATGGTGGCACACAACACCGAATGGATCATCGGGCACGTACATTCCGCGGCTCTCGGATGGGTTGGGATGTCAGGGATAGCGGTTTTTTACTACTTCATTCCACGCTTATGGGGCCAAACCGATCTATGGTCACGACGACTGATTAAATGGCACTTTTGGCTTGCTCATGCTGGCGTCGCCATCTATGCAATAGCACTTTGGATCGCAGGCATCGGCGAGGGATATATGTGGCTCGCTCAAAATGAAAATGGCGAACTGATTTACAGTTTTGTAGAAGCTATGGACTTTAAAGCACCTTGGCTATTCATGCGTTTCTTTGGTGGCGCGCTGTTTGTACTTGGATTGTTCTTAATGGCTTTCAACTTGTACAAAACGGTTCGTATGCCCGTAACAAATGATGCTAAACACACTGTTAATGAAGGAGCTTAAATGATGAGTAAAGACTTTACACATTCAATCGTCATTTTAATTTTGACCACTGTTGTCGTGGCCTCCTTCTCTTTATTGGTCTGGGTAGTGCCAAGCATTGTCCGTGGCGATGATATTGCCAAAGGCAGCTTAGCGATGCCTCTCACACCGATTGAGTTAGCAGGCCGAGACATATACATCAGTGAAGGCTGCCATGTTTGTCACACACAAATGGTTCGCCCTCTAGAGCCAGAAGTGAAGCGTAATGGTCGCCCGAACCAAGAAGCAGACGATATCTATGAGTTTCCTAACTTGTGGGGCTCTAAACGTACTGGTCCTGACCTCACTAACTTAGGTAGAAAGTATTCTGACCAATGGCATGCTATTCACTTAATTGACCCTCGAAAAGTCGTACCGACCTCGATCATGCCCTCTTACCCGTGGCTATTTGAGCAGACTCTGACTGGCGATGATATTAGCGCCAAAATGGAAGTGTTACGTACCTTAGGTGTGCCTTATACCGATCAAGAAATTGGTGATGCCCGTTTGCAAGTAAGAGGCAAAACCAAAGGTGAAGCTCTGATTCGCTATTTACAAAGCCTGGGTAAAGATACGTCACAGGAGGTATCACAATGAGCACATTCTGGAATCTATGGGCGGTACTCTTAACCTTAATATTCTTTGTTCTGATGGTGTCTGTTGTCGTTAAATACTGGCGTAGCAATCACAAGGCCGATCACGACCACACCATTGGCACCTTTGATGGTATTGAAGAGAAAGATGCGCCTCCACCTAAGCTGTTATTTATCAGTTATGCAGTGGCATTTCTTTTGTCTGCGGGTTATTTGGTGCTCTACCCCGGGCTTGGAGAATGGGAAGGGTTAGTCGATTGGGAACAAAGCGACGATAAGCTCAGTTCACCATCCACCACTCTCAATGAGCAATTTGCACAAACCAGCGAAACCACGTTAGAGGGATTAGCTGCTGTCCCAGAGATCGTGAACAGCGGTAGGATTCTATTCCAAACTCACTGTGCCGCTTGTCACCGAGATAATGCACAAGGTCAGAAACACTTCCCTAATCTTATCGACCAAGAATGGTTATACGGCGGCAGTGATGAAGCTGTGATCCATTCGATTGCCAAAGGGCGAAATGGAGCGATGCCGGGTTGGAGTGAAATCATGCGCCCAGACGAGGTGGCAAAAGTCTCCTACTATCTAGCCTCCCTCAACCAACGTCATACCGATGTGCCGAAGATTAAAGTCGAGCTCGGTAAAACCTTGTTCGTCCAATACTGTTCGTCTTGTCATGCCGATGGTGCTGTCGCTAACCCAGCGATTGGCGTACCTGATCTTTCCGATGATATCTGGCTTCACGGAGGGAGTATTGAAGAGATTCAGCACACCATCAATTACGGTTTGAACAACCTAATGCCTGCGTTTGATGAGCAGCTCAGTGAGAACGAGATACTCGCGCTTGGGGCTTATATCCGACACGCTGGTGACGTAGAGCAACAACGGCTCGCGAGTTTGAAAGCATCATCTGTTGAGCGCGGAGAATATCTCGCTTATGCCGGTGACTGTGTGGCTTGTCATAGTGCAGAAGGTGGCGAACCCTTTGCTGGCGGCCTACCCTTTGTCACCCCCTTCGGCACCGTGTATTCAACCAACATAACGCCACACACTACCGAAGGTATTGGGACTTATGACTTCGATGATTTCCGAGCGGCGTTAGTCGCAGGTAAAGGCAAGAATGGTTACCTGTACCCTGCAATGCCTTACACCTCCTATCAATACCTCACCGACCAAGACATGGTGGATTTATGGGAATACATGCAGTCAATCACCGCCGTGCCGCGACGCAATGATGACAACAGCATGATGTTTCCATCCAATATTCGCTTAGGTTTGCTTGGCTGGAACATCGTATTCATGGATACCGACCCTATTGATTATGAAGTGCCAGAGGAACTCAAAGGAGAAATTGAGAATGTCGATAAGTGGCAACAAGGCAAATATTGGGTCGCAGGACTTGGTCACTGTTCGGAGTGCCATACACCTCGAAATATTGCTCAAGCACTGATACCAGAACGTATTTTCCAAGGTAACTTGATCGACGGTTGGAACGCGCCTGATATCACAGCTAATGAGCTCTACGTCGATGGTTGGGATGAAGCAACACTCACCGACTTTTTACACACCGGACATTCAGACAAAGGCACCGCTTTTGCGGGTATGGCTGATGTAGTGAAAAACAGCCTAAGCTTGATGACGCGTGAAGATATCGAGTCGATGTCCTATTACCTACTCAGTGGGGACATCAACAACACCATTGCCAGTGATGCCGTTCAGTTACAGCCTAAAGGGTTTGATGAAGCTGCGTATGCCAGTGAAATCTACACCACGTATCGTCAAACTTGTGGGGCGTGTCATGGTGACGATGGTAAAGGTCGCGACCCAATCGCCCCTACTCTGTTGAATAATGGCATTATCATGCACAGCGACCCATTCAACACCATTGCGGTAACCGTTCGCGGCTTGCAACCTACCTATCTCGACAAAGATCGAAACTTCATGCCGATGGCAAGTTTCGAGGATGTATTGTCGGATCAACGCTTAGCTGAGTTAATCACGTTTGTGCGTTTAAACCTTGGCGACCGAAATGAACCAGTCACGGCTGAACATGTTCGAGAGGTAAGAGAAACACTTGAAGCAGCGGGTTATGCGGGTGGATTACACACCACGCCTGAAATGTACGAAAATCGAGATAAGAACATTAACATACGATAGGCGCTGTAGCTGTGCGTAGCCGATTGGCTCAATAAACAGCGAACAGCACGTAACTTTTATCTTTGCTAACAAGCCAAAAGGAGACCACTGTGTCTCCTTTTCTTTTGCCCAAACCCAAGTTTTCGATACTTTGCCGTACAACACAATTGTAACTAACTGATTACACAATTAAGCAGAGCTGCACATAATGCGATCAATCTCGCAGAACAAAGATGACACCAAGTGCATAATATGCAAAATTTTCTAAAGATGTACTAAGGACAGTTATGGATACAACTACACTCATCTACGATACGTTGGAAGGCCTGTCGAGCGCAAAGCCTCAGCAACACGCTCAAATCCGCCAAAATCTATATAACCAATTAGATTTATCATTTGAGAAGCAGTTGGCTTTGTATTCATCAGTTCTTGGTCCAGCAAGTGCTGGTAGATTGACCGATTTGGATAGTGCAGTGATGTCTGCACGCAAGATTGTTGGCTTAGAAAACAGCTAAGCAATCTTCAACCTATCTCAACTTTAACGCTGCCATTGTGCAGCGTTTTTTTATGGACGCTATTTACGATAAGTAAGGTTGGTTACGATAAATGCTGTTAGTTGCGATAAACGCGGTTAAGAAGATAAGTGCAGTTGGGTCTGTTTTTCAAGTTACACGCATTCTCATTTGGTTAATCTTATGTTCCATTTTTAACAGGTGTGTAACCACAATAATGGCGCTAATGTTAGTAGCACGTTAACCACACATCGGATGGAAGAATCATGAGAGTACTTATTGAATATACACAGACAGGCAAATACCGTGATCATGCGTGGGAAGCATTAACGATTCGTTCAAAAGGCGAAATTCAAGCTGTGACTCCCTCTTATGCGGCTCAACTTATCGAACAGAACCGCGCAAGCTTATCGACCACTGAAAATCAAGATATCGTCATCCAACCTTAATGGCTTCAAGGGCTACCCCTCCTAGTTCCTTAAATCGAATAGTTCGATGACATAAAAAAAACGCTGCACGGATGCAGCGTTTTCTTGTTTCTGGCGTATCGTATTTCTAACGTAGATAGTTTCTAAAGTAGAAAGCTTCTAACGCATCTTGTTTCTAGTGCAAATAGCTTGATTACTTTGGCAGATTTTCTAACGCTTCAACCATCGTCATCAATTTATCGACAATCCTTTCGCCGTCTACTCGCAAGCCATTGTGTTCATATTCATTGGTGATCCACGCTTTCGAGTTAGGAATGTTCGCCAATGTTTCACGGCTGTAATCCAACTCAACGTACATGTCATCGGCGTAAACGGCACACGCCATTGGCACTGTATTCTTGCTCAACTGCTCTGCGTTGTACAAAGTGCCCCAGTCCGACTTTTCAGCCAACATGTTCGCGGCTTCACGCAGTGGCTTCAGCGTTTCAAGTTGGTCGAACATCCATGGGTACACCATTTCACCAGTAAACCAGAACTCACTGCCCGATTGGTAGTTGAAGTGTGGGTACTGCTCACGAACACGATGTGCAGACCAGTTAGACGCTGTACCTTGACAGTAAATCGATTCATGCAAGATTGCGTAAATTGGGTTAGTTAAGTAACCCTGCTCTTGCTGCATTTGATTTAGGAAGCTGTAGCTCAGCTGTCTGTTACCGTTCACTTCAACAAACGCACTCTCCAGTGTGAAATACATTGGAAGGTTTGCTTCGCCGCCACCAAGATTAATACCTATTAGCTGGAACTGTTCAACTGTGAACACCTGACCGTTTGGCAGTCTCACATCGTTGTTGAGCAGGTAATCAGAGATCTCGCGACACATAGCTTGTGCTTGTGGGAACTGAGCAAAGAAAGCTCTGTTTTTGTCTTCTACACGCTTGTAAGTCGCACGATAAACATCGTCAGCTTCTCGTTCAATAGAAGGAATGCCGCCCGTCACATAACAACGCTGCAAGCTCTGTGGGAACAGTGACAAATAGCTCAGTGTACAGAAGCCACCAAAGCTTTGACCAATCGTCGACCATTGCTTAATACCAAACTGTTCACGAATCGCTTCAGCGTCACGAACGATGTTATCCGCTCTGAAATGCGTTAAGTATTCGACTTGTTGTTCTGGAGACAAATGCGCCAAAGTTTCATGGCTGATAACCGTGCTGTTGCCAGTACCACGTTGGTCTAGAAGCAGAACACGGTAGTTTTGTAATGCACGCTTTAGCCAACCCGATTGACCACTCACCCGTGGAGAAGGAAAACCTGGGCCGCCTTGAAAGTAGATCAACCACGGCAGCTCTTGCTCATCTTTAGCGAGATCAACCAGCTCACGTGCGAAGACTTGGATCTGTTGTCCATCTTTGGCTTGATAATCAAGTGGCAACTCGAAAGAGTGCTGACGGTACAGGGTGGTTCCATCAATAAAGTTAGCTTGCACGCTTCATTCCTTTTTATCTGATTCTAAAGTCATTGGTACGAATAAAAATGGCACCCTTTGGCACCGTAGTTAGCAAGATACGCATACTAGCTTGTAAATGAAACCGTTTGTTGAACCTGAATGTGAAGGTACTTCATTAAATCGCCAAATTAGCTTTATACGCGTAACAACTTGTGTCAAAACAGAGAGTTTAAGATGTGATCTATTGAGAAGAAGAACAAAAGTGGGACACAAATAAAAAGAGCTTAACGAGGTGAGGATACGTTAAGCTCTTTGGTTTTATCTGTTGTAAATGAGGTTTTTAGGTTGAACAAGCTCAGGCTTTATAGGTTTAGTTTCTATAAGCCAAAGATCTATAAACTGAGCTTCTGTAACTTATAGCTCTATAAAACAAAGCTAAGAAGCCTCGAGCTCACCTGCACCTTGAATTGAACGTTGGCTGTTTTCAACAAGGATAGCCGTCGCCGTTTCTTTCAACGCGCCCCACTCTCCATCGTCAACTTCAATGCCCTCGTTCCACGCCTTCTCTTGAGTTTTAAAAAGCGCTTCCGATTCAATGTGTGTTTGGTAGCCATCTGACAAACGTTCGATATCGAAATCCTGGACGGAAAGCTCGATGGTCATATTGTGGATATGATCGTCCGATGCCAGAGGCAAATCTGATAAAAACAGTTCTGGTGCAACGCAACCACGGTTAAGCACATACAAGGTGCTCTTAGGATTTGAGCCATTATCCCAACGTGCGGTACATGCGATGCCTTTCGCTGCCAGTTTTACAAGCTCACTGTACGCTAACCAACGGTTATGGCAGTTGTTTAGCTCGATTTTCAGCGTCTTTTTACCGACCATTTTTTCAATGGCGTAATCCATCACCACAGGAAGATGACACGCTAAGCTCGCCTTGTGCAGGTCCACTTCAACTGTGTTGTCGCTTGTCACTTGGATGTCTACAGGGCAATCGTCTTCTAGCCCCATAAAGTTGCTCGCATTGTTAAAATGACGAACACCATCCAAGCCAACCATTTGTAAATCTGCCACCATGTTCGCTATCACATCGGCTTCACCACATGTACGACGCATACCCAGAAAGGCTTTATTAACGGCCGCGACCAATTCATTGTGAGAAACGATCATAGCGATTTACCTCCATGTTGAGCATTGATATGTGTAGGAACGTTATGAGAGCCAGCAAGCTCCGCTTCACTTGGTAAGACTGGGAACACCCACTCGTCTTGATGAATTTCGTCAAGCAGCGGTGCGCCTTGGAAGAAGGTCACGCGAACCCAACGATCTGAGCGAGGATCAAACTTAGTAGCACCAAACATAGCTAGCTTGCAACGTAACAGATGCATCGGCAGCGACTCTTTATGAAGCACGTTCATTTGAATGTCGCCCATCGCTTTGTTGCCAAGCGTCCATACACGACGTGCTATCGCACGATGTTGCGGTTGTTTTACCAAGAACTCTGCTAGAGAAAGCTCTGGTGTGAACTGTAATAAGGAGTGGTACAGACGGTAAGCTTGACGACCAATATCTAATGGCAGCTCACGCTCTTCACCAATTTCTTCTCCTCGAACACCGAGCCTTGGCTCTTCTTTGTCCTGAGAGCGATACCAGAACCAGTAGTTGTTATCTGCTTTCGTAAAGTCGGTGGTGATTGCCCAACGGTACTTTTCTTCTAACACAACCAATAGGTCTTGGATCTTTTTGCCACTAGGAAGCGAGAGTGTTTCGCTACAATTCATATGCTCTTGATGGGCGTCCACTAATTCTGGGTACAATTCCATCAAGCATGAGATAAGGATTTCTTGGGCTTCCATACTCATGTGCTTAGATTGTTCAACTAACTGCGCCCATGTATCGCAATGGTTTACAGAAGCTTCTAGTGACTGTTCTGCGTGTTTTAACTCATCAACAGCGGTTTTGTTCAACTCTTGCTGGTTTTCATTGATGGTAACAACTTGTTCTAAATGACAAATCGCTTTTTTAACGTATCTACGTAGTGGCTCGATAAACGCCGTATCGGTCTGACTAGCCAACACGTCCGCCAATGCATGTTCACGGGTTGTCATCCATTGATCGACAATACTTGGGTGGTTAATAAGGTATGGCGCCATGCCTAAACCAGTCGCATTACCAACACCAAGGTAACGCTGTAATCCTCTATGCAAGGTAATCGCTTGTTCACCGCCTTGTTGCTCCGCTAGGTAATGAACCCAATCTAGGCTGAACTCACGCAGCATATAAACAGCACACATTTGAGCACTGAACGATTGATTAAAATCTGGATTCTTTTCCAAGATTTTAAAGTCAGCAATACCAAACTTACCATTACCATAAACCGCTGTGGTTCGTAGGATGTAGCCAACTTCCGCTAGCTCTTTTGGCGTTGGTTGAACACCTTTAGCCAAGTGACTAACAATATGTTCAAACACTCGTACACTTTTGTTGGCACGCGCTAAAACAAGCACATTGTTAGGGTTACGGCCTGCTTCTTGTAGCGGTACATTCGCACGAAGTCTCTCAAGTAGGGTGACATCAACATCACCAAGAACCAGAGCAAACGTTACGTCCCACTTTTCAGCAATTACACGGTCATTTCGTTCGTCGTCTGCAATCTCATCGCAGAAAACAACCAAATGATAAACATGATTTGGCGTCTCTAGCTTATAGATAACATGACCAAAACCTCGAGCGTCTAGTTGCCACTCATGCTTAGTCACTTTCCATTGCTGTTGCGCCATTTTACGAATCAGAGTTCTTACGAAGCTGATGCGTGTTTGGTGCATAGCACCCAGTCTTTCCGGTGCCATGACGACCGTTGCGTCACGTAGTGCTGATTCAGTGTAGGTAGAACGATGTGCATCCATTTTGCTCACCACCTTATAGTTATAGGATTTTGCTAGCCATTCAGAACCGATCGTTGCTGTCTTTTGAAGCATATATAGCGACAGTATGTTGGTTAGCTTTCACGTTTTTAATCGTTATTGATATTATCGAGGCAAGCGAGCTCACCCCTTATTATTTGTCCTGACTAGATCGATTGACCTAGATACGTGCCGCCCGATGTATCTTCACCAGTACGGTTTTTCTGTTCCTTTCGGAATCTTGCATCAGCCTTCTTTCAAAGGCTGATTCGTTCTTGTTTTACAGAGCCCTTTTGTTTAATAACCCTGCTCTCTAAAAACCTTGCTCTTTTGCCATCTTGATTGCGATTTGAGGCGCATTCCAAAGTGATGGCAACAAGATTAAGGACACCGGTACCGCGGTGATAACAATGAAGGATTGCAGCGCTGAAATACCGCCAGAGCCTAGGGAAATCAGAATTAACGCTGTTACCCCCATCATCACACCCCAGAAGGTACGAATAATTGCATTCGGTTCTGTCTCACCACTGATCACCACACTGATGGTGTAAGTCATTGAGTCACCTGTCGTTACGATGAAGATCGTCGTCAAGATCAAGAACAGAATAGAGATAAGCATTGGCATTGGTAGTTGCTGAGTTACTGCCAGTAGCGCGCCAGGTAAATTAAAGCCTTCGAACGCTTTACTTACGCTGCCTGGGTCTGCAATTTCAAACGCAAGGCCAGAACCGCCAACAATGGTGAACCAGAAACATGTTACGAACGGTGCAATAAGACTGATGGTTGATACCAATTGGCGAATACTACGACCGCGTGAAATACGTGCGATGAAGATTGCCATCATTGGGCCGTAACCTAAGAACCAACCCCAGAAGAATACTGTCCACCAGCTCAACCAACCTTCGTCACCACGGTATGTTGCCATTGGGATGAAGTTGTCTATCATGCTGCCTACACCTTGGATGTAGCCATTGAAAATGAAGTTTGTTGGGCCGAAGATCAGAATGTAGACCATCAATGACATTGCTAAAATTACGTTGTAACGGCTTAGCATTTGCATTCCGCGGTTAAGACCACTTAATGCCGACAATGTGTATAGAACGATAGCGAACAGGATGATGATAAGCTGCGTCGTGAAGCCATCAGGGATATCAAACAGTGCATTCAGTGCATAGCTCACTTGCAAGCCCAAGAAGCCGATAGGACCGATGGTGCCCGCCGCTACAGCGACAATACAACATGCATCAATTAAAGCGCCGGTGTGACCTTTCAGTGCACGTTCGCCTAATACTGGGTAAAGCAAAATACGCGGTTTAAGTGGCAAGCCTTTGTCGTAGTGAAGGTGCATAACCACGATAGACGTTAAGCTGCCGACGATTGCCCATGCAAGGAAACCCCAGTGCATGAAAGATTGTGATAACGCATTCACCGCGCCTTGCTGTGCGTTTTCTTGTGCACCGTACAATGGTGGTGGGCTAACGTAGTGAGCAATCGGCTCCGCTGCAGCCCAAAATACGCCGCCACCCGCAAGTAGCGTACAGAAGATGATCGCCATCCAACGGAAACCATCCATTTCAGGTTTCGCGATGCCGCCTAAGATAACCTTGCCTGTTCGCCCTGCCGCCAGGCCAAGACCAATAAGAAAAGTCAGAAGAAGTAGCATTTGCCAGTAAGGACCGAATACTTTGACCGACCACGCAAAGCCCGTGTTAACCAGAGTTGATAGCAATTCGCCATCAAATAGGGCCAGTGTCACGAACAGAGCGATAAAACCGCCGCTGTACCAAAGTGCCGGGTTGGATAACCCTAATTTGTCTGAGGTAGATTCAGACTGGTTGGTGTTGCTTGTTGCATTACTTGCTGTGTGTGCTTGACCCGCATTTAAGCTTGAAGATTTCACGCTATTGGTTAAATCAGACATACTCTGACTCCAGAGGTTTCTTTGCAGCTGTCATAAAAATGATGACTACAAGGGTGTATTTAACACCTGCCCTATTATTTTTGTGTTGAGCAGGCTAATCCATGTTTGGGTTACCGCGTTGCGAAATAGACCGTTGTTCCTTTTGAATAGTGAATTTTGTTAAAGCAGTACTCGCTAAATGAACGTATTTAGAAGACTGCTCATTAGATGCTGACTACTGAGAAAAACGACTTAGCCTTGGCTTTGAGGCTCTAGGCCATCTTTCAAAAAGTTAAACCAGTTTTCTCCTAAGACTTGTCCAGCTTCAGACTCGCTAAAACCATGACGCATCAATCCGTTATAAATATTTTCCATACCCGAACTACCACAGAACCAAGGCAACGCATCAGGCCAACCTGAGTTATTCGCAGAGCCTTCGCCGTAGTCCATCGCTTTAGACCAACGACCATTTCTCATCCATTCAAGAACGGCTTGAGGTTGGTTTAAGCATAGGTCACTACCAATACCGAGGTGTTCGACGCCAACCATGTCAGCAGTGGTCGCAACCATCTGACAGAAGTCTTCCAAGGTACATTGGCTGCCGTTTGGTAGGTGGAATGGGTATAAGCTGAATCCGATTAAGCCACCGCGTGCAGTGAGCGCTTTAATCACATCGTTTGATTTGTTACGAAGTGCATCATGAGCAAACGTCGGATTCGCGTGGCTGATACAAATAGAACGAGAAGACAAATCAATCGCTTCAAGTGTTGAGCGCTCGGCACTGTGAGACATATCGATGATCATGCCCACTCGGTTCATCTCTTCGATGGCTTGCTTACCAAAGCGAGTAATACCGGTATCGTTCTTCTCGTAACAACCTGTCGCCAATAAACTTTGGTTGTTGTACGTCAGTTGCATGATCAAAAGACCCTGCTTACGCATCACTTCGATAAGACCGATCTCATCATCGATTGGAGAACAGTTCTGAGCGCCTAAGAAAATGCCGACTTTGCCAGTTGCTTTTGCAGTCTCAACATCAGCCATTGAGTGAATCGGCATGATAAGGTCTGCATTCTGCTCGAATCTTAAGTTCCATTCTGCAAAGCGAGATAAGGTTTCACGAGCTGTCTCGTGGTAAACCGCGGTAGCGTGAACTGCTGTAATGCCGCTCGCCTTTAGTGTTTGGAAATATTCTCTGTTCCAATTGCAGTATTGCAATCCATCTATAACAATCCGTTGCTGGTACATAACCACTCCTATTGAAAGCTCAGTGTTCTAGCTCGGTTTTGAAAACACGCTCAAGTAGCATGTTTTCAAAAATGGGTTAAATCACTTATCTAAGTTTGTTTTCTGTTTTGGTTTGAATGTTGGCCTGACTCTGTGAATCAGGCCAATTCTTATATAGAAAGCAGATTAGTAAGGACGCTGGTAAGCCGTCTTAACCACTGTGTAGAACTCTTTCGCGTATTGACCTTGCTCACGAGGACCGAAGCTAGACTCTTTACGACCACCAAACGGTACGTGGTAATCCGTGCCTGCTGTTGGTAGGTTGACCATCACACAACCGGTCTGCGCTTGTTGCTTGAACATTGCGCTAGTACGTAGGCTCTGAGTAATGATGCCGCCTGTTAGACCGAAGCGAGTGTCGTTGGTTGTCGCAATCGCTTCTTCTAGGTCAGCGACACGAATCACACTTGCCATTGGTGCGAACACTTCTTCTTGGTTCACTTCCCAATCGTTCTTAGTGTTCAAGAACAACGTTGGAGACATATAGAAACCTTCGTGTTGCATGCTCAAGCGTTCGCCGCCGAATGCTAGCTCACCGCCACTTTGACGCGCTTTCTCAACCCAACCTAGGTTTGCTTCAAGCTGGTTTCCGTCAACAACTGGGCCCATGAAAACGCCTTCCTCTAATGCGTGACCCACTTTCAGCTCGCTCATACGTTTAATCAGTGCTTCAACGTACTGGTCGTGGATGCTATCCATAACAACAAGACGAGAAGACGCTGTACATTTTTGACCTGCACCAGAGAAAGAGCCGGCAATAGTTGCTTCAACTGCGGTTTGGATATCTGCATCATCAGCGATAACCAGCGCGTTCTTACTGCCCATTTCCAGTTGGCAACGAACGAAGTTTGGTGCGGTAGCCGCTGCCACTTTACGACCCGTGTCAACAGAACCGGTAAAGCTCACACCGTTCACTTCTTTAGAGTTGATCAGTGCATCACCTACCGTTGAACCGCTACCCAATACAAGGTTAAACGTACCTGCAGGGATACCTTGGCGATGGATGATCTCAGTAAGCGCAACCGCACTTGCTGGTGTTAGGTTTGCTGGTTTCCAGATAACACTGTTACCGAAAGCCAATGCTGGAGCAATTTTCCAAGCTGCTGTTGCTGTCGGGAAGTTCCAAGGAGAGATAATGCCGATAACGCCTACCGCTTCGCGAGTCACTTCAACAGAAACACCCGGGCGTACAGAATCTGCGTTGTCACCAATTTGGCGAAGCACTTCAGCCGCAAAGTATTGGAAGAACTGACCTGCACGGTAAATCTCACCGCGACCTTCAGCAAACGGCTTACCTTCTTCACGAGATAGCAAAGTGCCCAGCTCATCACAACGGGCAATCAGCTCATCACCAATCGCTTGAAGCACCGCTTGTTTGCGTTCAATCGGCGTTTTTTCCCACTCTGGTTGAGCGTGTTTCGCCGCTGAAATCGCTTGTTGAACTTGCTCAGCACTTGCTTGTGCAAAGTTACCGATGTTTTCAGAAATATCTGATGGGTTAATGTTCGCTACGGTGCTTACACCCGCTTGCCATTCGCCGCCAATGTAAAGTGCGTTTTCTGCTTGAACATTCTGTAAGTGAGTCATCATTCTATCCTTGTAACGTTAGGTTGCGGTTGAGTCTGGCAACCATCGGATTAATTAATAAATTGTTAATTTATATAGAGAATAAGTATTAATTTTGTATCTAGACGTAAAACTATTCGCTTGTATCAGTAAAGATCTGCGTAGACAAACAGCTTTGATTGGCAAATTGCCTCAGTTCACAGTCCATTTATTCAGGTTGAGACGCCGATGCATAAACCACGAACTCAACCAACATCTCTTCTCTAGCTAGCCCTGCAACAACGACTGCTGCACGATTTGGATAAGGTGCGTTGAAGTATTCCCCGTATACGCTGTTTACCGTTTTCAGGTATTCACGGTCAGTCACGTAAATCAGAACCTGCAGCACAGAATCCATCGATTCGCCTGCACACTCCAAGGTATGAACAAGGTTGTTAAAAGTTTGACGCGTTTGCGCTTCAATACCGCCTTCTACTACTGCGCCCGTTTCATCGATTGGAATCTGAGCAGTGTATAGAGTGCCGTTATTAACGATTGCCCACTCTAGTGGTGCTTTTGAAGCAAAAAGAGCGGTTTTTACTGGGTGTTTTTTAGTTTGTGCGTTCACGATTCCATCCAACTTTGTAACAACTATGTTTCAAGATGGTTAAATACTGCACCTTGACGCCTGATAAATCTAACGGTAAATTTTGTGCATTTGATAAATAAAATCTATCACCTTTCAAAAAGTAAGGTATAGCAAGGGCTAGAGAAGGATCGGAGTCATGAGTATTAAGCTACAACAGTTAAAACATTTTGTTTTAGTGGTCGAAGAAGGTGGATTTCGTGCCGCCTCTCACCGAGCAAATCGCTCTCAAGCGGCACTGTCTACTTCAATAAAAGAGCTTGAGAAAATACTTGGTCAGCCACTGTTTGAAACAGGCAACAAATCTACACTGACACCTTTTGGAGAAATATGCCTACCAAAAATCATTCAATTCTTGAATGTTTACAAAGCATTAGACAACGACTTACGTGCAGCGGCGGCTGGGCAACAAGGAAGAGTTCGAATAGCGAGCGTGCCTTCGGTGGCAGCCAAATTGATCCCTAGTGTGTTAGGGGCCTTTTGTGAGCAATACCCGAATGTAGAAGTGAGTTTGATTGATGATAATGCGGCAGGTGTAGAAGCACGATTACTCTCTGGAGAAGTAGATGTCGCCCTAGGCAACACCTCCCATTTAGAAGAAGAGAGTATCGACTTCACCCCACTTCTTTCCGATCCTATCGGTGTGGTCTGCTTAAAGGACAACCCTATCGCCGCTCAACCTGAAGGGATCGAATGGCAAACTCTGTTAAAACATCCCTTCATTCGTAACGGGACTTGCACCCTACTGGACCCAACACCTGCGCGCATGCTCAGCGAACAAGCCCTGTACTCTGTCGAGAACATTACCTCGCTTTTTTCGGTGTTAGAGCTCGGGATAGGCGTGACCACGCTACCTAAGCTGGCTTTCCCAACCAATGAAACCCGCTTGGTGTGGATTCCGCTAATTGACCCACCCTTGCAACGACAAATCGGCATTTTCAGACTGTCTGATCGTACGATCTCGCCACAAGCACAGGCTTTCCATGACTTATGTATTCAATACCTCAGTTATGAAGAGTCATAAGAGAGCCTAGATTAAGTAAATTAGGCAGCGCTCTGCTGCCATTTACTTCCTCAAAACTCGGTGTTTCTTCTCCGCACCATGCTTCTCGCACACCCAGTCCCCCATTTCACTCCTATATCATCAACATTTAGGCGCTGAATTTTCACTCTCGCGCACGCAAATAGTGACAAGCTGACGACAATATAAAAAATATTCGCTTATTGATAAGGAGCGACGTACGTTTAACTTACCAGAAAAACCAGATCTTCCATCATTGCCTCAAACAAGCTTAACCCCTACCAAAATCACACTTCACAACTCAGCTTGTAAATGAACCTAAGTGTTTGAATAGTCGTAATTGATAAGATCATAAGTTGAAAATTTAGCTCGCTACTCCCTTCTAAAAAGACCCTCTTTTTCACAAGGATAAAGCATCTTAAATATTCATGAATAAAGTGATAGAACTATTACTTTCATAAATGAAAAACATTCATTTCAAAAATGGAATTATTGATATCAATATTTGTCGTTTTGATCACATAATTTTAGGCGTAGTTTATATTTTGTCGAAACGAGAGCGAACTAGTTTATATCGTTCTATTTCGTCAGGAGATATAAAACCAGCAAGATTATCTCTTTGTTAACAAGCAAAGTTTTATTAACAAGTAAATGCGAGTAGCAAGACATATTCAAACTGTGTTTTATATGAGCTTACACTGTTAAATATAAGGTTTTATTATGAGGCTTAATGGGATAAGTGGTGACATTCTTGTTGCTGCTAAAAGAGTTGTTCTCTGCCAAGTAGTATTGGCCGTCGGTGTAGTTTTATATGAAGTGTTTTTTGGTAATAAAGTAGATATGGAATCGTCGGCTTTGGGTATCGGAATTGCGATGCTACCTCCGCTGTTTGGTTTTATATATGCAAGCCTAAAGGTGCGCAAGAATCCTAATTATAGTTTACGTGACTTAATGCAAATGAGTCGTGTCGTTAAAATAACTTATACGTTCTTAATGTTTATCTTGGCGTTCCAGTTTTTCAAATTGGATAACCCAGTAATATTGTACGCATATATTCTCACTATGGTTGGGTACTTCTTAACACCATTTATTACTGCCTCTACAAGATCGGAGTACGTGTAGTATGGATCAAGTAACTACCGCTCACGAATACATAGAGCATCACTTAACCTTCTTAACTACAGGTGATGGTTTCTGGGCGTTCAACATCGACTCGATGTTGGTATCTTGGATTACGGGTTTACTGTTTATTGGAGCTTTTCGATACGTAGTGACTAAGGGCACCAGCGGTGTTCCAGGTCGATTTCAATGTTTTATCGAACTGATATTTGATTTTGTAAACAACCTAGTAAAAGAGATTTTTCAAGCGGAGGATAAATTAATAGGGCCACTGGCATTAACCACTTTTGTTTGGGTGTTGTTAATGAACGCGGTCGATTTATTACCAATAGATTTCATACCAGCATTAAGTCGTGCAATGGGTCTAGAACACTTTAGAGATCTACCAACGGCGGACGTAAATATTCCAATGTCGATGGCACTCGGTGTATTTATCTTACTGTTGACTTATACATTTAAAAATAAAGGATTGAAAGGCTTTATCAAAGAGCTTACTACGCAGCCATTTGATAACCCTCTTTTATACCCTGTTAACTTAGTTCTTGAATTAATAACATTAATTTCAAAACCTATATCACTAGGCTTACGATTATTTGGAAACATGTATGCAGGTGAGATGATATTTATTCTGATCGCATTAATGCCATGGTGGATGCAATGGGCACTGAGTGTTCCTTGGGCACTATTCCACATATTAATCGTATTCTTGCAAGCATTTATATTTATGGTACTGACCGTTGTTTATTTAGGTATGGCAACAGAAGAACACCACTAATTAATAACTAAAAAATTTAACTAACAAATTATTTATCGGAGATACAAATGGATATCGTAAGCGCAGTTTTATATGTAGCAGGTGCATTACTGATCGGTTTAGGTGCAGCAGGTGCAGCATCTGGTATTGGTAACTTAGCAGGTAAATACCTTGAAGGTGTTGCGCGTCAACCAGACCTTACTCCAATGCTTCGTACTCAATTCTTCATCATGATGGGTCTTGTGGATGCAGTACCGATGATCGGTGTTGGTATCGGTCTATACATCATCTTCGCCGTGGCTTAATCAAACCGCTTTGAAAGATCGATTTGTAAATAATCAAGATTTAGTGAGGAAGGTATGAACTTAAATGCAAGCATGTTTGGACAAGCAATCTCATTCGTGATTTTTGTTTGGCTCTGCATGAAATATGTATGGCCCCCTCTCACCGCGATGTTAGACGAGCGCCAAAAAGAAATCGCTGATGGTTTACGCCACTCAGAGAACGCTGCGAAAGAGCTAGAACTAGCAAAATCAAATGGCGCGCAACTCATCGAAGATGCAAGAAAAGATGTGACTGAACTGGTTGAACAGGGCCGAAAACGCCGCAATGAAATCATCAGCTTAGCGCAACAAGAAGCCGAGCAAGAAAAGGCACGCATCTTAGAACAAGGTAGAGCTGAGCTAGAAGGCGAACGCCAAAAGATACGCCGTGAACTTCAGGCAGATATGGCAGACGCAGTAATTCAAAGTGCACAGAAACTGATTAGCAAAAACCTAGATTCCGCAACGAACCGAGCGCTAGTTGACCAAATGATTAGCGAACTCTAAGGAGAGGCAATATGTCAGATTACACCAATATTGCTCATCCCTACGCCAAAGCATCGTTTGAATTTGCTTTAGGTGAAAACCAGTTACAAGAGTGGCACTCAATGCTGTCCATTCTTGTGGCTGTCGCGGAAGAAGAAACGATCGCTAGTCAGATTTCTTCAGCAGAAGGTGCTTCTACACACCAAACAGAAGAGCTGGCAAACCTCATCATTCATATTTGCCAAGGACTCGTTGATGACCACGTCATTAATCTTATTCGAGTCTTGGCCGAGAACGGCCGCCTTTCTGTTGTAAGAGACCTGTTTGAATTGTACTGCGAGCTAAAGGACGAACATGAACGTGTAGTGCCTGTCACTGTCACCAGTTCAGAAATGCTGACACAAGATCAAGTTACGTCACTAACAGCTGCACTTGAGAAGAAATTAGAGCGTCAGGTTGAAATGAAGCAGGTTATTGATGACACGTTAGTAGGTGGAATGGTCATCAAGGCGGGTGAAACCGTTATCGATGGTTCTTTAAACACATCAATTGACCGATTGGCTCATCAACTTCACGCGAGATAGGTAACAATTATGCAATTAAATTCAAATGAAATCAGCGATCTAATCAAAGAACGCATCTCGAAATTTAATGTGAGCACCGAGGCTCGCAATGAAGGCACTATCGTATCGGTTCGTGATGGCATCATCACAATCAATGGCCTTGCTGATGTTATGCAAGGCGAGATGATTGAGCTACCAGGTGGCAAATACGCACTCGCACTTAACCTCGATACGCACTCAGTAGGTGCGGTGGTTATGGGCCCCTACACTGACCTATCTGAAGGTATGAAAGTGAAAGGTACAGGTCGTATCTTGGAAGTCCCCGTCGGTAACGGTCTTCTTGGCCGTGTTGTGAACACATTAGGCGAGCCAATCGATGGCAAAGGCCCAGTAAGTTGTGACCGACTCGACCCTGTAGAAGTGATTGCACCCGGTGTAATCGAACGTAAGTCTGTTGATCAGCCAATTCAAACTGGCTATAAAGCGGTTGATACCATGGTGCCAATCGGTCGTGGTCAACGTGAACTTATCATCGGTGACCGTCAGACGGGTAAAACAGCGTTAGCTATCGATGCGATCATCAATCAGAAAGATTCTGGCATCAAATGTGTGTATGTAGCGATTGGCCAAAAAGCCTCCACTATCGCTAATGTGGTTCGTAAACTCGAAGACCACGATGCGCTAAAAAACACCATCGTAGTCGTGGCATCAGCATCAGAGTCTGCAGCGCTTCAATACCTAGCCCCTTATGCGGGTTGCACCATGGGTGAATACTTCCGTGACCGCGGTGAAGATGCGCTGATCATCTATGATGACCTATCAAAACAAGCCGTTGCTTACCGTCAAATCTCATTGCTATTGAAACGCCCACCGGGTCGTGAAGCCTTCCCTGGCGACGTATTCTACCTTCACTCACGCCTACTAGAACGTGCAGCACGAGTGAATGCAGAGTATGTAGAGAAGTTCACTAACGGTGAAGTGAAAGGCCAAACAGGCTCATTAACGGCGCTTCCTATTATTGAAACTCAGGCGGGTGATGTATCAGCGTTTGTACCAACCAACGTAATCTCAATCACTGATGGTCAGGTTTTCCTTCAAACCCAACTGTTTAACTCAGGCTTACGTCCTGCAGTAGACCCAGGTATCTCGGTATCTCGTGTGGGTGGCGCTGCGCAATGCAAGATCATCAAGAAACTGTCTGGTGGTATCCGTACTTCATTAGCTCAATATCGCGAGCTAGCGGCCTTTGCTCAATTCTCTTCTGACTTAGATGAGATGACGCGCAAACAGCTAGACCATGGTGAGCGTGTTACCGAATTAATGAAGCAAAAACAATACTCTCCAATGTCAGTCGCTGAGCAAGCAACGGTTATCTACGCAGCAGAGAAAGGCTACTTGGCCGGTGTTGAGCTAAACAACATTGCCCGTTTTGAAGAAGAGCTGATTGCTTATGCCAAAGGTCAGAACCCTGCGTTGTTCGAAAAAATCAACGCGACAGGCGATTACAATGACGAAATCGACGGTGCTCTTAAAGAGATCCTAGAAGGTTTTGTTGGGATGAAAGCTTGGTAAGTGCTCCGGTTTGTTAGCTGGAAATCAAAACAAATAGGAGCAGATTATGGCAAGTACTAAAGAAATTCGCACCAAGATAGCCAGTGTTAGTAACACTCAGAAAATCACTAGCGCAATGGAAATGGTTGCAGCAAGTAAGATGCGCAAGGTTCAAGACAACATGACGCTAACTCGCCCCTACGCCGAGAACATGCGAAAAGTTATCTCTCATGTTGCATCGGGTTCCCTGGAGTACCAGCACCCTTACCTGCAACAGCGTGAACCTAAGCGTGTCGCTTACATCATTATCTCGTCCGATCGCGGCTTGTGTGGTGGCTTGAACTCAAACTTGTTCAAGAAAGTGTTAGAAGAAATGGAGCAATGGCGCACCAAGGGAGTCGAGGTAGAAACAACCTTAGTGGGATCTAAGGCTATCTCGTTCTTCCAACGCGGCGGCAACGTTATTGCACAAACGTCAGGTCTTGGCGATACACCTAAGTTAGAAGACATCTTAGGTACGGTGAATGCGATGCTCGGGCATTACGACGAAGGTAAAATCGATAGCTTGTATCTCGTTTACAACCAGTTCGTCAACACCATGGTTCAAGCGCCAACGACCTTGCAGTTGCTCCCCCACCCTTCGGATTCTGAGGAAGGTGGTGAGCCTAAAAAAGCGCGTCGTTGGGACTACATCTATGAGCAAGCACCCAAAGACATACTCTCAGAACTGTTACATCGATACATCGAATCGCAAGTGTATCAAGGCATTGTTGAGAGCATTGCCTGTGAGCAAGCAGCCCGAATGGTCGCTATGAAAGCGGCGACTGATAACGCAGGCCAACTCATTGATGACTTGCAGTTGGTCTACAACAAGGCGCGTCAGGCTGCCATTACCCAAGAGCTGAGTGAAATAGTCTCAGGTGCCCAAGCTGTCTAGGGCTAGAAAAGACTGGGTCAAGAACAGAATTTGAGGATTTAAGAATGAGTGTTGGAAAAATAGTTAAAGTAATCGGCGCGGTGGTTGACGTCGAGTTCAGCGGCGGCAACAGCCCACGCGTTTATGATGCATTGAAAGTGACTAGCGACGAAGCAAGCTCGTTAGTATTGGAAGTACAACAACAACTGGGTAGCAATATCGTTCGTTGTATTGCAATGGGTACGTCAGATGGCTTACGTCGTGGCCTAACGGTTGAAAACACAGGCTCTCCAATCACGGTTCCTGTCGGCGAAGAAACGCTAGGCCGTATCATGAACGTGCTTGGTCAACCTATCGATGAGTGTGGTGAAATCGGTCAGAAAGAAAACTACGAGATTCACCGTGAAGCCCCTTCTTATGAAGAACAAGCAAACAGCACTGAGCTTCTAGAAACAGGCGTTAAGGTTATCGACCTTATCTGTCCATTCGCTAAGGGTGGTAAAATTGGTCTGTTCGGTGGTGCTGGTGTAGGTAAAACCGTCAACATGATGGAGCTTATCAACAACATCGCCAAAGCCCACTCAGGTCTTTCTGTGTTTACCGGTGTAGGTGAGCGTACTCGTGAAGGTAACGACTTCTACTACGAGATGAAAGAAGCAGGTGTACTAGACAAAGTAGCCATGGTTTACGGTCAAATGAACGAGCCACCGGGAAACCGTCTACGTGTAGCACTTACAGGCCTAACTATGGCTGAGCGCTTCCGTGATGAAGGTCGTGACGTACTGTTGTTCATTGATAACATTTACCGTTACACGCTTGCGGGAACAGAAGTATCAGCTCTGCTAGGTCGTATGCCTTCAGCAGTAGGTTACCAACCAACACTGGCTGAAGAGATGGGCGTACTTCAAGAGCGTATCACGTCAACAAAACAAGGCTCTATCACCTCTATCCAAGCAGTATACGTACCTGCGGATGACTTGACTGACCCATCGCCAGCAACAACCTTTGCTCACTTAGATGCGACCGTTGTACTGTCTCGTAACATCGCGGCACTGGGTCTATACCCTGCGATTGACCCGTTAGATTCAACGTCACGTCAGTTAGATCCGCTGATCGTAGGCCAAGAGCACTACGACATTGCACAAAAAGTACAAACAACGCTGCAACGCTACAAAGAGCTAAAAGACATCATCGCGATTCTTGGTATGGATGAGCTGTCTACTGAAGACAAACAGACCGTATCTCGCGCTCGTAAGATTGAACGTTTCTTAACGCAGCCTTACCACGTAGCCGAAGTGTTTACCGGTCAGAAAGGTGTCTTTGTACCGCTAAGCGAAACACTAAGAGGCTTTAAAGGTCTATTGAGCGGTGAATATGACGATATCCCAGAGCAAGCGTTCTTGTACTGTGGCTCTATCGACGAAGTGCTTAACAAAGCAAAATCACTCTAAGAGGCAGGTGCACCATGGCTATCGGAATTACAGATAATACATTTCAACTTAATATTGTAAGTGCGGAAGGTACGCTGTTTTCAGGTCCAGCGTATGCCCTAGCCGTTTCTGGCGCTGACGGTGAACTGGGGATCCGCCCCGGTCACTCCCCGCTTCTCAGTAAGATCAAACCGGGCGTAACCGTGTTTGTTACAGACCCTAAATCAGAAGGCCAAGTGCTGTATGTCTCTGGTGGGATGCTGGAAGTTCAGCCGGATGTGGTTACGTTATTAGCCGACACGGCCTTGCATGGTAAAGACATTGACCGCGCTCGCGCAGAAGAAGCGAAATATGCCGCTCTAGAGAACATCAACAAGGGCAACATAGACATTAACTTTGCACAAGCTCAGCTAGAACTAGCGAAAGCCGTTGCTCAGTTACGTGCATCAGAGCTAACTTCTTCTCACACAAGACACTGAGAATAAGCGTTATTGGCCGTTAGCTGTGCTAGCAAACAAATACAAAAAAGGCTCACTAACTAGTGAGCCTTTTGATATCTGCGTAACGTAAAACCTAGGTCTAACGTTGCTTGATGTTCAAACGAATAGTTTTAAAAGATTCGTTTTAGAAAAGCAGTTTAGAGCAGTCGTTTAGAACTGTAGTTTAAAAGAACTCAATCGAATTACGGCCGCTTTTGTCATCACGTGTTGGCTTTGGCGTATCCGCTTTCTTTTTCGGTTTCTTCTCTTTTTTCTCTTTCTTTGGTTCAGCCTTTGCGCTTAGCATTTCTGCTTTGCTTTTCTTAGATTCCTTCTTCTTAGAATCCTTTTTAGACTGACCTTTCTTCGCCTTGCTCTCTTTTTTAGGCGTTTCTTTCTTTTTCGGCTTTTCTGATTCTTCTTGTACTGGCTGATCACACACCACTACATAGTATTCTTGGTTGAATTCAAAGAAGTCGCCATCGTACATTTTACGACGCTTACGGGTTTCTAGCTCACCATTTACCGCTACGTAGCCTTCAGAGATGATGTGCTTAGCTTCACCGCCACCACTCACTAGGTTAGCAATTTTAAACACTTTGTAGAGCTCGATTGGCTGTGATGAAACATCAATACCAATTGCTTCAATTTCAATCTCTTCGCCTTCTTCGCTCAGCTCTTGGCCTTCGTAATCAGCGTCTTCGTAATGTTCTTGGTCCATGGTGACCTCTACCTAAATATGTACTTCTGAAATATTGGGCGCAGTGTAATCTTAAAACAACGAAATGACCATGTTGAATTCAACCAGAGCCCATTTGTTTTAAACAAACCCTCTGCGTTATAAAACACCACCAACATTCGAAAGACTCACCAACTGCTTAGTATATTCATGCTGCGGATTACCAAACAAAGTCTCAGTGTCGCCCTTCTCTATTACCTCGCCAGCTTTCATGACGATGGTGTAATGACACAAGGATTTCACGACATTCAGATCATGACTGATAAACAAATAGGTCAGGCCATACTTTTCTTGAAGTGACTTCAGCAAATCCAATACTTGAGCTTGAACGGTTCTGTCCAATGACGATGTTGGTTCATCGAGCAGGATAAACTCTGGCTTTAAAATCAAAGCACGAGCAATCGCAATACGCTGCCTTTGACCGCCAGAAAACTCATTTGGGTAACGGTGACGCGTTTCAGGATCGAGGTCAACCTCTTTCATTACGTCACAGATGCGTTGGTCGAGTTCGTGCTCATCCAATTGTTGATGCACTAACAAACCTTCGCCAATCACCTGAGCGACCGACATTCTCGGGTTTAGCGCAGAAAACGGGTCTTGAAAGACTACTTGCATACGGCTTCTAAACGGAAGCATCTGTTTTCGATCTAAACCTTGAAGCTGTTCACTCGAGTAGGTGATTGACCCTTCACTATCTACCAGCTTAAGTATCGCCATACCGGTCGTCGATTTACCAGAACCACTTTCGCCAACCAAACCGATTGAGTGCCCTTTCTTCAAAGTGAACTCCATGTCGGTCACAGCTTTAACATGAGAAATGGTGCGCTTGAATAAACCGCCCGTGATCGGGAACCAAACACGAAGTTGATTTACATCGAGTAGCGGTTTGCTTTCGGGTGACACAGGAACGGGCAAACCTTTCGGATCAGAGTTAATAAGTTTTTGAGTGTAAGGGTGAGCAGGCGCGTTAAACAGGGTATGACAGTCGTTACTTTCGACCAAGCGACCATCTTTCATTACTGCTACTCTGTCGGCAACCTTACGAACGATACTCAAGTCATGAGTAATGAAAAGCATTGCCATACCCAGCTCTTGCTGCAGGTCTTTTAGAAGGTCGAGGATCTGCGCTTGCACCGATACATCCAAAGCCGTTGTCGGCTCATCAGCAATAAGCAGCTCTGGTTCGTTGATCAATGCCATTGCGATCATCACGCGTTGGCGTTCTCCACCAGATAGCTCGTGCGGATAGGCTGATATCTTTTGTTCTGGGTAACGAATCCCCACCTTGGATAGCCACTCTATCGCTAAGGCTTGCGCTTTGTTGGTTCTCATACCTCGGTGAATCGCGAGGGTTTCAACAAGCTGTTTTCCGACTCTATGAAGCGGATTCAGCGACACCATGGGCTCTTGAAAGATCATGCCGATGCGACCACCACGAATCCCACGTAGCTGTCTTTCAGAACAACTCAGAATATCGGTGCCAGAGAAATTGATCTTACCGTTTAAGTAATGAGACGAGCCTTTTGGTAACAGCTTTAAAATCGAGTTAGCCGTGACCGATTTTCCGGAACCACTCTCACCCACCAGCGCTAATGTCTCACCTTTGTATATTTCTAAAGAGACATCTTGCGTCACTTGTTCTATCGAGTCTTTACGCCCGAAACCGACAGACAATTTATCGATGGTCAGAACTGGAGATGCATTAGAAGCCTCTGCTGTTGACCCTGAAGTAGGAGCTGTATTTGAAGTCATAACCTATCCTTACTTCTGTTGATGCGGGTCGAAAGCATCACGCACCGCTTCACCAACGAAGACCAGTAACGTAAGCATCAGTGAAAGCACGACGAAGGCAGAAATGCCAAGCCAAGGCGCTTGTAAGTTAGCTTTACCTTGCGCCAACAACTCGCCTAACGAAGGCGAACCCGCAGGAAGACCAAAGCCCAAGAAGTCTAACGAAGTCAGTGTGGTCACCGAGCCTGAAAGAATAAACGGCATCATGGTTAACGATGCAACCATCGCGTTAGGTAACATGTGACGAAGCATAATACGTTTGTCATCAACACCCATGGCTTGCGCGGCTCGCACATAATCGAAGTTTCGGCAGCGTAAAAATTCCGCTCGCACGATGCCGACTAAACTCATCCAACTAAACAGCACCATAATCCCGAGCAACCACCAGAAATTCGGCTCAATAAAACTCGACAAAATAATCAGCAAGAACAGGGTCGGCATACCAGACCAGACTTCAATGAAGCGTTGTCCGAATAGATCAACCCAGCCACCGTAGTAGCCTTGTGTTGCGCCAACCACGACACCAATTACACTTGAAACAATCGTCAGAACAAAACCAAAGAGTACCGAGATACGAAAGCCGTAAATAATTCTCGCCAACACATCTCGCCCTTTGTCATCTGTCCCTAACCAGTTAACCGAATCAGGCTCCGATGGTACCGCGCCTGCGATATCAAAGTTGATAGTGTCGTAGCTAAAAGGAATGATAGGCCAAACGATATAGCCACTCTCTTCAATGAGGTCGATTACATACGGGTCTTTATAGTCAGCCTCGGTTTCAAACTCCCCCCCGAATTCTGTCTCTGCGTATTCATTAATGACAGGCACAAACCATTGATTGTCATAAGAAACCAATAATGGCTTATCGTTCGCGATGATTTCAGCGAACAGGCTCAAGCCAAACAAGATGGTAAATATCCAAAGGGAGATAAAACCACGCTTATTTGCTTTAAAACGTAACCAACGAGCTTCAGCTAAAGGGTTGTTAAACATTTATTATCAATACCTTGTTATTCGTTCGCCATTAACGCGCTTCAAAATCAATTCGAGGATCAACCCAGGTATAAGTCAGGTCGGAGATAATGCTCAGCACCAAGCCAAGCAAGGTCATGATATAGAGAGAGCTGAACACCACGGGATAGTCACGTTGAATGGTTGATTCAAAGCCAAGCAAGCCAATGCCTTCGAGTGAAAACATCACTTCAATCAACATAGAACCCGTGAAGAAAATACTAATAAATGCGCTTGGGAAACCCGCAATAATGATCAGCATGGCGTTACGGAAAACGTGCTTATAAAGAATACTGCTCTCGTCCAAGCCTTTCGCTCTCGCAGTCACTACATATTGCTTATTGATTTCATCAAGGAAGGAGTTTTTGGTCAGCATGCTGAGCGTGGCGAATCCACCGATAACCATGGCGAAAATGGGCAACGCCAAGTGCCAGAAGTAGTCGCCAATTTGCTGATACCAGTTGAGCTGGTCGAAGTTACTCGACACAAGCCCTCGCAATGGGAACCAACTGAAGTAGTTACCGCTTGCAAACAAGATAATCAGAATAATCGCAAACAAGAAGCCCGGCACCGCGTAGCCGACAATCACCACCGCGCTCGACCAAATATCAAAGCGAGAGCCGTGATGTATCGCCTTCATGATGCCTAAAGGTATCGAGATCACGTAGATGATTAAGGTACTCCACAACCCTAAGGAAATGGAGACAGGTAAACGCTCGATGATTAAATCAATCACGTTACCACCCTTAAACAGGCTTTCACCAAAGTTAAAGGTCGCGTAGTTTTTCAACATATCGAAGTAGCGAACGTGAATCGGTTTATCAAACCCAAACTGCTTTTTGATCTCTTCAACCACTTCAGGATCAAGCCCGCGTGAGCCTTTATAGCCACTGGCAGACGCTTGATCACTTTCACTTAAATCAACTTCTTGTCCACCACCAGAAAAACGCTCCATAATGCCAGAGTTATGCCCTTCTAATTGAGCAACAGCTTGCTCTACCGGGCCTCCAGGCGCTATCTGGATGATGAAAAAATTGATGGTGATGATCGCCCACAGCGTGGGGATCACCAACAATAAACGTCGAAATATATACGCGGCCATGCTAACTAACTCCTAGCGACGTTTTTCAGGAAGCAAAGCCGCCTTCTCTTCTGAAATCCACCATGTATCGATACCTAAATCGTATTTAGGCAATACATCTGGACGCTCAAACTTGTCCCACATTGCTACGCGATACTCGCCAACGTGCCATTGTGGGATGTTGTAGAAATTCCACTGCAATACTCGGTCTAGTGAACGACCTAGTGTAAGAAGCTTTTCAGGGTGCTGTTGGTTACGCGCAATTTCTTCTGTTAACGCGTCAACCACTGGATCGATAACACCTGCAGTATTGTAAGTAGAATCAATGTAGTTAGAGTTCCAAACGATCATTAAGTTCGGGCTAGGATAAGGGTTTGCGGAAAATGACGACGAAACCATGTCGAAATCACGATCACGCAAGCGCTTGATGTATTGAGTGGTATCGATGGTACGGATCTTCATCTCAATACCCATGCGCTTAAGGTTTTTTTGAACCGGCGTTGCGATACGTTCCGTGGTTGGGCTGTAAATCAACAACTCAAATGACATCGGCTTGCCAGTCTTTTCGTTGGTCATGACTTTGTCTTTCAGCACCCAACCCGCTTCTTTCAACAATTTGAAAGCGGTACGCATTTGGCTACGAATACGACCGCTACCATCGGTGACGGGTGGTTGGAATTCTTCGGTGAAAACTCGCGGTGGAATCTGATCTTTGTATTGAGACAACAACTCGACTTCAGCTTCGCTTGGTAAGCCTTTCGCTTCGTAGTCGGTATTTTGGAAGTAGCTACGAGTACGCTTGTACTGACCATAGAACATGTTCTTGTTCATCCACTCAAAGTCCATCGCGTAGGTTAACGCTTCACGAACTTTAGGATCAGAGAACACAGGTGATTGAATATTGAAGACGAAACCTTGAGTCGTTTCAGGCTTCTCGTAGTTAATCTCTTCTTTAATGATGTAGCCTTTATCGAAGTTCGCGCCTGTGTAGGAGTTGGCCCAGAACTTCGCCGAGTTCTCGGTTCGAAGATCAAACTCCCCGGCTTTAAAGGCTTCCAGCATTACCGTGTCGTCACGGTAGTAATCGTATTGCACTTGCTTAAAGTTATTACGGCCAACGTTAACAGGCAGATCCGCAGCCCAGTAATTTTCATCTAAACCGTAGGTCACACTTTGACCCGATTTATAACTGATGATCTTATAAGGGCCACTGCCCACAGGCGGTTCACTTAGCGGCTCAGACAGTTTTCTGTCTTTCCAGAAATGTTTTGGTAATACACGAGTACTTTGCGCAAAGCTAAACAGCTTCTCACGATTTGGCTTGTTCATCTCAATACGAACAACCAAATCAGATACCGCTTTTACTGACTTAATCTCTTTGTAATACACACGATATTGAGGCACGCCCTCGGTTGAGAACTTGTCAAAGGTGAAGGCAACATCATGCGCAGTGATAGGCTCGCCATCTTGGAATTTAGCATTTGGGTTGATGTCGATTTCCATCCAAGTGAAATCACTGGCGTAGCGAACCTTTGAAGCAATCAATGGATAGTACGCATCAATCTCGTCACTCGGAGAAAACATCAAGGTATCGTAAATCTCTCCGGTATAACTTGCAGCAACGCCGCGGGAACCGAATCGATTAAAGCTATCGTACGTACCTATGCTGCCATAGGTCACTTTGCCCTGCTTTGGCGCATCAGGATTAACGTAATCGAAGTGAGTGAAATCGGCTGGATATTTTGCTTCACCAAAACCAACCAGTTGTGTGGTTTCAATAACGGTGACAGCAGGAGTTGATTGGGTTTCAGAAGCGTAAGTAACGGAGGGTTGTAAAGCAATAAGCGGCAACATGATTGCACATGACTTCAAATTAAACCTGAAAAACTGAGTGCGTTGCGAGGCTTTGCGTCGAAAAACTGTTCCCATTTGACTCTCCCTTCAAATGTCATGAATTCTATATTCAAGTTGATTTATCGGCTTTGAATGCATGCCGTTAAATCAAGTATAGGTTCAAAACTAACATCATGTAATAACTAATAAAACCATCAGCACTCTATCTCTGACGGTTTATTTACAAATTACTCGTCACCACTCGAAGTTATTGGATGCAGTGAGCTTTGATTGCTTTGGTTCCTTTGATTGAGTTGATTAGCTTGGTGGCGTTGGAAAGCACGGGGGAAGGCAGAAGCACTAAGATTGCTCTAGCCTGAATGACACAAGCCTCAACGGCTAAGATTCCTTTGGTTGGCTTCTAAAGTGAAATTTAGGCTCTAAATAATCAACAAACTATACTTTTACTGGAGTATCCTTGCAGCCTAGGTCTAAATGGAATGACACTTTGAACAAACCAAACCAAATAACATTCGCAACGTTCAACCTTCTGAACTATCTCGAGCCACCGAATGCTTATTATGATTTTGAGAACATCTACAGCTTCGAAGAATGGCAGAAGAAGCAACATTGGATGGCTGAAGCGATTCGCTCATTAGATTGCGATGTGATTGGCTTCCAAGAGATATTTAGCCCGCAATCTTTAGAGCTATTGATGAACGAGCTAGGTTATCCATACTTTGCAGTGGTCGATAGCGCCAACGTTGAAGATGATTACCTATACACCTCACCAGTCGTTGGGATCGCTTCCCGTTACCCGATTGAAAACGTGCAGCCTGTTACGCCAGATTCGAAGTTACTGAAAGCATTCAACCTTGGCGACAAATTCTCATTCAACAGAACACCTGTTCACGCGACGATTACGTTACCCCATTTAGGTTCAACCGACTGTTATGTGGTGCACTTCAAATCACAACGTCCGACAGAACCAAAAGCAGAATCTGTCGATGCGGACAACACTCAGCAAGGTGCAAAACCACAAAGTGACACGCTCACTCGTTTTCACCAAGAACAGCTTGGCTCTTGGCTATCAAGTGTCCAACGCGGTCTAGAAGCTCAGATGCTGCATCAATACATCACCAACCAACGCTACCAAACCGAGCAACCTGTTGTGTTGATGGGTGACTTTAATAAGCCACTGTTTAATGATGAGTTTAAAGGGCTGTTGAATTACTCAATCAACCGAGACGAAAACAGCAAGCATTGGCTATCCCACTTTCGCTTGAAAGACAGCTGGGATCTTTACCATCAGCTACATGAAGAAGATTTGCTTGAACAGCGTAAGCCAACCCATTACTACGGCGCATCTGGGTCTGTACTGGACTACATTTTGATGTCGAACGAGTTTGATTGTCAGAACTCGTCTAGTTTGATGGAGATCTCTAGCTACACAGTGTTAGACCATCACCTCACCAATCCAAGCTTTGAACACGACCAATTCAGTACGGACCATGCCATCGTGTCTGTTACCGCTCATATTCGTGAAGCCTAGAGTTAAACATAAAAAAGCCGCAGTCAAAAACTGCGGCCTTCCACTTTAGCTAAACGGGTTGAGCTAACCGACGCCCCATTTAGAAACCGATTTACCGTTTAGCAAAGTATGAAACTTAGAATGTGTACATTGCGTCTAAGTAGAAAGAATCCAGAACAACAGTATCTTCTGTCTTGTGTCCGTTTTCGTAATCTTCGATATCAAAAGCATCGGCTTCGTACGCTAAGCGAAAGCTCAACGAAGACATTGTAGGTGGCGTATATCCAACACCAACACCCATACGGATGCCATCTCCCGAATCATCAAAACCATCTCCTGAAGGGCGAGAGCCATCAGCAAGCTTCATGTCTAGATCAATAGTCGACAGACCGATAGTGCCAAATGGACGAATGCCATTATCAAACGTGTAACCGAGGTTCGCCGTTACCGAAAAGATTTGAGGTGTCCAAGTGAAAACCTTATTACCAGATTTCGTTTTCAGGGCGATATCACCAAAATCTGTGTATTGAGCTTCAACCGAAACAATGCGGTTAAATTTGTAACCAGCAATTAATCGGTAAGTATTGTCTTCGGCTTTAAAAGTAATAGGCTCACTGATCGTGTCAGTTAACCCGCCCACTTCGACCATTAGCACACTTAAATAATTACCCGCTCCAACAGCAGGCCAATTTGCTCAATCTCCACAATTTAGAATAAGACGAACAGAAAACACGATGAACCACACAATAGACTTCAACGGCTTAATCATTGAAATCGACGCTCGAACGATTACCAACCAGCAAGGAAACAAAATCACTTTGCGCCCTCGCCTATTAGCAGTGCTCTGCTTGTTATTGGAAAATGTGGGAAGACCGATTTCAAGAGAGCATATTGTTGATGTGTGTTGGGACGGACAACTCTCGTCACCACATGTTCTTGCAAACGTAGTCTATAACCTACGCAATGTGTTCGCGCGATTAAGAGCATCCAACGTCCAGATCATTACCATTAGTAAGTTCGGATATGCGCTATCGATTGAACCCACGTAAAAGGATTTATGCAATCAATGGCGGTGACTAAGATCACCAAAAAACGCCCAATCGAAACGTTTCGATGATCATTATCACACTCTAAAACAATCAAACGTGCAAATGATAAATCAGACACTATTATCACTATCGAAACGTTTCGATGGCTTTTCTTGAGTTGTTCTCAACCCATCAAGCGTTATTTTTCGATAGGTCGTGATATGAAAAAAAGTACTTTAATAAACTCTGAACTCTCTTACCTAGTGGCGACTCTTGGCCACACAGATGAAATCACGATTTGTGACGCGGGCCTGCCGATTCCAGACCACGTAACTCGTATTGATCTTGCTTTGACTCACGGTGTCCCAAGCTTTCAGCAAACGGTAAAAACCATGCTGGATGAATCTCAAATCGAAGGCGTTGTGATTGCAGAAGAGTTTGCGAAAGTAAGCCCAGAGCACCACGCAGCGCTGATTGATTTAATCAAGACAGAAGAAGCACGTTGTGGCAAATCGCTTTCTATTACTTACATCACTCATGAAGAATTCAAACAGCGAACGCATGAAAGCCGCGCGGTAATTCGCACCGGTGAATGCACACCATACGCAAATGTTATTTTCCAAGCTGGCGTAACCTTTTAGCTCAAGCAAAACGCAACGACAGCTCAGTGTCATCACTGAACCAAAAACAATACATAGACAGAATAATCAAATACAACTGGCCCCGAGTAAAGGAACCGACATGACTCAAGCCATTTTAGAACTTAACTCAATTGAGAAAGCCTTCCCTGGTGTTAAAGCACTGGATAAGGCAAGCCTCAACGTTTATCCAGGACGCGTAATGGCGTTAATGGGTGAAAACGGTGCAGGTAAATCAACGCTCATGAAAGTGCTGACAGGTATTTATCACTTGGACGGCGGCACTATCGCCTACCAAGGAAAACCTGCTGCATTTAAAGGGCCACGTGATTCTCAACAAGCAGGCATTAGCATAATTCACCAAGAACTGAATCTAATTCCTGAGTTGACCATCGCCGAGAACATCTTCTTAGGTCGTGAAATCACTGGCACCATGGGTCGTATCTTGTGGAACGAGATGTACCAAGAAGCAGACAAGCTACTTAAACGCCTTAACGTGAAACACAGCTCGAAAACGCCTCTAGGTCAGTTGAGCCTTGGTGAGCAGCAAATGGTAGAGATTGCGAAAGCCCTATCGTTTGAATCTAAAGTCATCATCATGGATGAACCAACCGATGCGCTAACCGATACCGAAACTGAATCTCTGTTTAAGGTGATTAACGAATTGCGCGATGAAGGCTGTGGCATTGTTTACATCTCTCACCGTTTGAAAGAGATCTTCGAGATTTGTGATGACATCACCGTGCTGCGTGACGGTAAGTTCATTGGTCAGTGTGAAGTAAAAGACACCGACGAAGATGGCCTAATCGAAATGATGGTTGGTCGTAAGTTAGACGAACAATATCCACGTATCGGCCAGAGCCATGGTGAAACTTGTCTTGAAGTGATTGGCCTGACGGGTTCTGGTGTTCACGATGTGAGCTTTACGCTAAAACGCGGTGAAATCCTGGGTGTATCTGGCCTAATGGGTGCTGGCCGAACTGAACTGATGAAAGTGATTTACGGTGCCCTTCCAAGTGAACGCGGCGTCATCAACCTAGAAAACAAAACCATCAACCCTGTAAGCCCGAAAGACGGCTTGGCCAATGGCATTGCTTACATCTCTGAAGACCGTAAGGGCGATGGCTTAGTGCTCGGGCTTTCAGTGAAAGAGAACATGTCTCTGTGTTCACTGGATCTACTGACTAAGAGTGGCCAAATCCAACATAAAGACGAAGTAATCGCGGTTGATGACTTCATCAAGTTATTCAACATCAAGACCCCGACTCGCGAGCAAATCATCGGCAACCTTTCTGGTGGTAACCAACAGAAAGTAGCTATTGCTAAAGGCTTGATGACCAAACCAAAAGTACTGATTCTCGACGAGCCAACGCGTGGTGTCGATGTCGGTGCGAAGAAAGAAATTTACCAACTCATTAATAAATTTAAAGCCGACGGCATGAGCATCATTTTAGTCTCATCTGAAATGCCAGAAGTGTTAGGAATGAGTGACCGCATCATGGTGATGCATGAAGGCCGTGTAAGCGGTGAATTTGATGCTAAAGAAGCAAACCAAGAATTATTACTGGCGTGTGCGGTCGGTAAAAAGATCAACGAGGACGCAGCATGAGTACTAAAACCATGAGCAAAACAACTGAAGCTCCAAAGAAAAAACCGTTAATCAGCAAAGAGTGGCTGATTGATCAAAAGTCATTGATTGCTTTGCTCTTCCTGATTGTTGTCGTTTCTTTCTTAAACCCGAACTTCTTTACTGTCGACAACATCCTAAACATTCTGCGCCAAACCTCGGTTAACGCAATTATCGCTGTAGGTATGACGCTGGTTATCTTAACCGCGGGTATCGACTTGAGTGTTGGTTCTGTACTGGCGCTTTGTGGTGCGTTCGCAGCCAGCATGATTGGCATGGAAATCCCTGTGATGATCGCAGTACCAACCGCTCTTGTAGCAGGTGCAGCATTAGGTGCGATTAGTGGTGTGATTATCGCTAAGGGTAAGGTTCAAGCCTTCATCGCAACGCTTGTCACCATGACACTACTTCGCGGCGTAACCATGGTTTACACAGATGGTCGTCCTATTTCAACAGGCTTCACAGACACAGCAGACGCATTCGCTTGGTTCGGTACTGGCTACGCAATGGGTGTACCGGTTCCAGTATGGATCATGGTCGTGGTATTCGCAGCAGTATGGTACCTACTTAACCACACACGCTTTGGTCGCTACGTTTACGCACTGGGTGGCAACGAATCAGCAACTCGCCTATCAGGCATCGACGTAGACAAAGTAAAAATCGGTGTTTACGCAATCTGTGGTCTGCTAGCTGCAGTGGCAGGCATCATCGTGGCATCGCGTTTGTCATCTGCTCAACCAACTGCAGGTATGGGTTATGAGCTAGACGCTATCGCAGCCGTAGTTCTTGGCGGGACAAGCTTAGCTGGCGGTCGTGGCCGTATCATGGGCACATTGATTGGTGCTCTGATTATCGGCTTCCTAAACAACGCCCTAAACCTACTAGACGTATCTTCTTACTACCAGATGATTGCAAAAGCAGTGGTTATTCTTCTGGCAGTATTGGTCGACAACAAAAACAAATAAAACCTATTCACACTCTAGGTTAATACAAGTAACACCCTGTTTTACCTTAAAATATTAGAATCTATAAATAATGTAACAACGAGCTAGGACTCACCTCTTAGCTCCCCCTACACAAAGGACTTACACCATGAAAAAATTAGCGACTCTTATTTCTGCTGCTCTTCTTTCTACAACAGTATCTGTGTCTGCACAGGCGCAAGATACAATGGCAATCGTTCTGTCTACATTGAACAACCCATTCTTTGTAACCATGAAAGATGGCGCAGAAGCGAAAGCTGAAGAGCTAGGCTACAAGCTTATCGTTCTTGATTCTCAAAACGATCCAAGCAAAGAGCTTTCGAACATTGAAGATCTAACCATTCGTGGTGTTAAGGCAATCCTGATCAACCCAACAGATTCAGACGCCGTGTCTAACGCAATTCGCATGGCTAACCGTTCAAACATCCCAGTACTAACACTAGACCGTGGTGCAAGCCGTGGTGACGTAGTAAGCCACATCGCTTCTGATAACGTAATCGGTGGTGAAATGGCAGGTCACTTCATCATGGAAAAAGTGGGCGAAAAAGCGAAAGTAATCCAACTTGAAGGTATTGCTGGTACTTCTGCAGCTCGTGAACGTGGTGAAGGCTTCATGAATGCAGTAAACGGCAGCGACCTTGAGCTTCTTGCAAGCCAACCTGCTGATTTCGACCGTACTAAAGGTCTGAACGTAATGGAAAACTTGCTTGCAGCTAACCCAGATGTACAAGCAGTATTTGCTCAAAACGATGAAATGGCACTAGGTGCACTTCGCGCAGTTCAAGCGTCAGGTAAAGAAGTGATGATCGTTGGCTTTGATGGCACAGACGACGGCATCGCTGCTGTTAACCGCGGCCTACTAGGCGCTACAGTTGCACAACAACCTGACCTAATCGGTTCTCTAGGTATCGAAATGGCAGACAAAGTACTGAAAGGCGAAACAGTAGACGAGTACGTACCAGTACCTCTAAAAATCATCGCTAAGTAATCGTTACTAGGTAACGCGATATAAAGCAGGGAGTTCCCTATCTCCCTGCTTTGATTGGCTCGCTGACTCAAACAAAAGCAAACCCCGACAGTGCATCGCTGTTTCTCATTCCGCTCACAAAAGAGAGCGCACTTAACACCATGAGAAAGACCCATGCATTTTCAAATACGATATATCATAAGGCTCGTATCATGACTCAACTGATTGTTTTAGGTAGCGTTAACGCTGACCACGTACTGCAAGTTCCTTCGTTCCCTCGTCCGGGTGAAACCTTGATTGGCGGTAACTATCAGGTCATTCCTGGCGGCAAAGGCGCAAACCAAGCCGTAGCGGCAGCAAGATTAAACGCAGACATTGGCTTCATCGCCTGTGTTGGTGACGACCCATTTGGCGTCAACATTCGTCAAGATTTTGCTAAAGATGGTATCAACATCGACAGTGTGATCGTTGCGGACAACACGCCGACTGGCATTGCGATGATCCAAGTATCCGCAACGGGTGAAAACAGCATCTGTCTTTCTGCAGAAGCTAATGACAAGCTGACTTGCGACCAAATCGAACCACATCTAGAGAAGATTCGCGGAGCCAAATACCTGCTAACTCAACTTGAAACGCCAATTGAAGGTATTGAGTACGCTGCGAAAGTAGCAAAAGAGAGTGGCACGCAAGTCATTCTAAACCCGGCTCCTGCTCGTCCATTATCGGATTCACTGCTTGCTTGTGTTGACGTGATTACACCGAACGAAACTGAAGCAGAAGTGCTGACAGGCATTACCGTGACGGACAACGCGTCTGCTCATCAGGCTGCGTTGGCTCTGCATGCTAAAGGCATAGAAACGGTAATGATCACGCTAGGCGCGAAAGGCGTGTGGGTGAGTCATCGCGGTCAAGGCAATGAAGCCAGCGAAGGTGAATTAATCGCAGGTTTCCGTGTTGAAGCAACAGATACAACTGCCGCAGGTGACACCTTTAACGGCGCGTTGGTGACAGGCTTGCTTGAAGATATGCCACTTGAGCGTGCGATTAAATTTGCTCATGCTGCAGCTGCTATCTCTGTGACACGCTTTGGTGCTCAAACGTCGATTCCAAGCCGTGCTGAAACCGATGCGTTTTTGGCAGAGCAACTGTCTGCTTAGTTTGATACCTATTTGAAGGCCTAACTTCTGAGCTAAACCGTGGTTAACGGATGTTAGCCTTCAAATTCGGTAACAACAAATAACAAGAATAAGCCCCTGTTTTCAGGCAGAATATCGCCCAACGTGGAAGGTTATTCCCACAAGGATTTTTTATGGCAACAATGAAAGACATCGCACGGCTCGCAAAGGTTTCGACTTCTACCGTGAGCCACGTGATCAACAAATCACGCTTTGTCAGTGAAGAGATTGCTGAGCGTGTTAACAGTGCGGCTAAAGAACTCAACTATGCGCCTTCTGCATTGGCTCGCAGCTTGAAAATGAAGCAAACCAAAACCTTGGGAATGCTAGTGACCACATCCACCAACCCATTCTTTGGCGAAGTGGTAAAAGGTGTGGAACGTCGTTGCTACGAAAAAGGCTACAACCTTATCTTGTGTAACACCGAAGGCGATAGCGAACGCATGAAATCCTCTATCGATACCTTGCTGCAAAAGCGAGTCGATGGCCTGATGCTAATGTGTTCTACCCTTGAAGGCGAACATATCGATGTATTCGAGCGCTACCCAGAACTGCCTGTTGTAGTCATGGATTGGGGCCCTATGTTGTTTGCGAGCGATAAGATCCAAGACAACTCGCACCAAGGTGGCTACATGGCAACTAAGCACTTGATAGATAACGGTCATTCTCAAATTGGTTGTATCACTGGCCCACTGCACCGCAATCAAGCTTCGTCTCGTTATCAAGGCTTCAAGCAAGCAATGGAAGAAGCCAATTTAGAGATCAACCCTAAGTGGATTGTTGAATCCAACTTTGAATGTGACGGTGGTTTTGACTCTTATCAGACATTAAAAACTCGTGGCAAAATGCCGTCTGCCTTGTTCGTCAGTAACGATATGATGGCGATGGGCGTGATTCACGCTGCGGCGCAAGATGGCACATCGATTCCGAATGATCTGTCTATCATTGGCTACGATGACATCCACCTGTCGAAGTACATGACACCCGCGTTAAGCACTGTCCACCAGCCAAAACATCGTTTAGGTAAAGCCGCAGTGGATACGCTTTTGAGCAGATTACAAACTCCAGATGCTTATCCGCAAGTCGTTGAACTTGAACCTACTCTTGTTGAGCGAAGCAGCGTAAAAGCCATTTAAAGCGCCTTCTTAGAGATCTAAACAACAAAGGGCAAGGTTAAAATAACTTGCCCTTTTCGCTCCTAATGCACTTCACTTATCTTCTTAGCGATTCAACACAGATGCGATTTGCTGTATTTCGTCTAACACATCGACGCCATTGTATTGCGGCGCAATCGAGGGATCTTGAATACTCACGGTTTCTACCGATTGCTTGTCGTTAAGTTTAGTCACTAACTCCCCTTTGGGTGAGTAGGCTCGGCTTCCACCACAATAAGTCGCGGTAAACGCATTAACCACATCTTGCCCGACGCGATTACAAGTAACCATGTGACACCCTTCCTCCAAGGCTCTCGCTTGAGCAATGGCAAAACTATGATGCCCACCGAAGTTGGCAGGGTGAAGAATAACGTCGACCGACTGATACCCTCTCATGATCTCCGGGAACCAAATATCAAAGCAAATCGCGACACCAAACTTTAAGCCTTTGTGCTCAAACGAGAGGCGTTCCTCCCCTCTCGAGAAATACTGCTTATCGAATTTGGTTTGACTGATTTTTCTATATTTGTGTCGTAAACCGGAAGCATCCACAACCACGACGCTGTTGTAATATTGGCCGCTATCTTTCTCGGCAATACCAGCAACAATCAAGGTGTGATGCTTCGCTGCAAGCTGCGTTAATGAATCAATAGTACTGCTGTCGGCGAAGTCTTCAGCCAATTCATGAATTTCTTCAGCCTCGTTAAAAATATACCCAGTCGTGAACAGTTCAGGCAGTAAAGTAATATCACCGACTGACGGCTCCGCTTGCAAAAGATCAGAGACCGAATCTATATTCTTTTGTTTGTTTTTGTATTCAACTTCAAGCTGAATAAGCGTGATACTGACATTATTCAAAATCGATTCCTTACTAGGTAATACTTAAAGCTGTAATGCTTCAAGCTAGAGACTAAGAACTAAGAACTAAGAACGAAAGAGTAAGGCAATCCCCTATCGCTTTCTTATTCGCCCGCCAAAGGTTGAAGCAGGTGCACAGTCCTGTACGTATTTTAAACCTGCCTACGGCGCTAATTAAGGCTCTGGTAAAACGGGAGGCGTGCTGTCCATGTAGGTTAAGAAATTCGCCCACACCTCATGCGTGCGCTGCTTGGTTAACGTCGTCTTACAGGAAAGCGCCATAACCCCTCGAATAGAACCATCACGCCATTGGGTGTAAACAGAGTCACAATGTGCTGTCATGTACGCCTGCCAGCTCTCCTGAGCCTTCTTAATTGACGCCACCAGCTGAGCATCATAAGCATTGTGCTCAAAGCTGGCTGCAAGGTATTTATCGAGCTCCGCTTGTGCAGATTCCAACTCAATTGCCGCACAGTGATTGATCTCGATGGTATTCATCGCATTCTCGCAATCAACAACACCTTCGTAGGCCAACGCAGAGAATGAGAAGCACACCGCTATGAGTGCTGATATCAGTTTTGTCATAATCATCCTTTATGCTGCCACCACCAAAACGAATCGTGTCGTGACTTTATTTATTTAAACGTGGCTCAATATTTAGCTCATTCAGCTCATTCAGCTCATTCAGCCAGAGCAAATAACAATAAAATTTATCAGGATATAAGCATTTGTTATCCGCATAAATCATCAAAAATGACGCCTCGCCAACTCAAATAAATGAGATAACGCTCAGATTTTGCTGGTAAAACTAGAAAACATATTATTTATATCAATAATTCGTGCCTGCATTCACAATATTAATTATTTATATTGCTACGTAATCGTTAACTTTATAAATTAAATCGAATGCTCACATAAATCGGTAACGCTTCTCCAACTATGGATATCAAGTACCAAAACATTGCCAAGACTTCATTTTACTTTGCCATCTCTTTCTTTTTTTCCATGGCAATGCTCATTCCTTTTACACCGTATCACTACCAAACATTAACCGAAGACACATCAAGGTTAGTCGAAACTAGGTTAGAAAGGATCCAATCAAGGTTCGACCGTTTTTTATCTGAAGTTAGACCTGAACAGTCTTGCGACGCGATCGTTAGACAGCTTCGACAAAACGTTTTTGAAGCCGATTGGGTAAAAGAAGCAGCGGTATTCAATAAACAGAACCGATTTTACTGTTCAACCACCGATGGTGACGTTTCATTTCGCCTATACAGCACCATCAGGCAGCGACTCAATGACGACCCGAATTTAACAACCCTGTCGTATTCCAACTCGGCCATCACGCAAGTTCAGTCCATCATGCTCATTTTCTCGAACAAAGAAGATGCCGGAGTGAGCCTGATGATTCCGCCACACTTCATCTATGACCTTGTTGAAACAAACCTGAGCAGCCATGGAATACAGGCCAAAGTTGAAGTGATCAAAAGAGATATCCACCCTACCGATATTGACTCATCAATCGCCAAGGTGCGGATACAATCAAACACCTACCCATTGACCATCACCTCATACATTGGGTATCAGTTTTATCTTCACTTCATGTTGAGTTATTTATGGTTTGGCTTTTTGATGGCCGGAATCACCACCATTATTCTCCTTTCCATCAAGCATAAAAAGCAGAGCCAACGCAGCTTAGAATATTCGCTTTCAAGTGCGCTAAAAAACCAACACCTTCATGTTCACATGCAGCCTATCGTTAACCAAAACACCAATGAGATCGTCGGCTGTGAGTCACTATTACGATGGAACGACCCAATTGAAGGTAACGTCTCCCCGGCTATTTTCATTCCGCTTGCTGAAAGCTTAGGCTTAATTGAGGAGCTCACCTACTTCGTGCTGCGCAAAGTATTAATGACGTTGAAAAGCAATCAAGATGTGTTCGACTCAAAGTACATCAGCGTCAACATCAGCCGCAACGTAGTGTCTAACAGTAACTTCTCTAACAAAGTGATCAGCATCTTTAAAAGACACCCTGAGATCCTCAAGCAGGTGGTTTTTGAAGTAACCGAAGATGGTGAATGTTCTGATGCCGACATGGTCAAAATTAGAGACAACCTAACCAAGCTATCGAACAGGGGCGTCAGAGTCGCGATTGATGATTTTGGTACAGGCTACGCAGGGTTAGATTTCGTAAGACAGTTCCCGTTCAGCATTCTCAAAATCGATCGCGTGTTTGTGAAAAACATATCCGACGAATCCAGCTTTGGTCTCCCTTTGCTAGAGTCCATGCTTCAACTATCACGCACCTTAGGGATGCAAGTGATCGTAGAAGGTGTCGAGTACGAATCCCAAGTGAAAATCTTATCTAAGCTTGGTGTCGACTATATCCAAGGCTTCTATTTTTATAAGCCGATGCCGATAAACCTGACTATCAGCTTACTCAAGCAACAGCATTTTGAGTCAGATAACGTTGAGGAACAAACCAACCAGACATTCCTTGTTACATAAGGCACTAAAAAACAACGAAAGAAAATGCGAAGGCTATGGGTCTCCTTTGATGAACATTTAAACCATCGCATCATTGAATGCATCACAAGGGATATCATGGAAAAGACACTTCAAACCAAACTGGCGACTAGCCTACTACTGCTGAGAATCGGCATTTTTATCGTCTTCTTATTCTGGGGCTTAGATAAGATCCTTGTCCCTGAGCACGCGACAAAAGTACTGTCTGGCTTTTACGGCATCGACATCTCGAACAATGCGATGATGGCTCTGGGTGTCGCGCAGCTCGGATTTTTAGGCGCATTCGTTGTAGGCATGTGGAAAAAGTACACCTACGGAGCCATTTTAGTCCTTCATGCAGGCTCAGCCTTTTCCTCTTTTGGAAAATACATGGACCCGTTCAACAACCTACTGTTCTTCGCCTCTTGGCCAATGCTCGCAGCCTGTATCGCGATCTTCTTACTTCGCGACTACGACACTTATAGCGTTTCCAACTAACACAAAGGGCGCCGTTATTGGCGCCCTTTGTGTTTTGCTTGGTTCTTATCAACCTAAGATACTCTGTTAGCTGTATGACCCTATTTTACATTTCTATAAGTTACTAGAAACCCTGTCAAACCTATTGAGAGAGCAGCAATACATACTCCCCTCAGTATTGCATCATTGAGATAAGCTGAGTAGAAAAGCATTGCAATAAATGCACTACATGACACCAAAAAAGGTGCAATTGAACGATGGGTAAAACGTGAAGTATCAACCACACTATAACGATCTAGAACCAAATCCAAGAGCAAGAGCATGTGCATAACAAACAAAACATTTAGTACTGGAAGTACCCAGTAAAACCAACTATCTACAGGAAAGCTAAATAGTTGAACAAAGGTAAGGTGAGCCAATATAGAAAATAAAATACTTTTCCAACCATTCGAACTACTTTGTACTCTAATGCGGTATGTTCGTCGGGCGACAGAAGCAAGTGGCTTGACTGAAGAAACCCAAATAGCCAACCAAACTATAAGTAATACCATGGTTCAAGAGCCTCTAAATTAAGGTTTACGCAGCTATTCTGAATTAGGTATCTAGAACTATTATCCCAAGATATCGACACTTTACGCCTTGCTAAGGTGTGAGCAAACCAATACCTTAGCCTCCGCATAATACCTTAAACACATAAACCAACGCATAGTAAAAATGCCACGTGTTGCGAATCACTCTTAAGCAACTTGTTGAACGAAGCCGCTAC
>NZ_JBFRST010000060.1:0-31265 GCF_041473705.1 Vibrio sp. 10N.222.55.B11 | reverse complement strand
GACCTTGCTGACCTTGCTGATTTTGGTCATTCTGGTCTTTGGAGTCAGAATCGCCTTGCTGTTGCTGTTGCTGTTGCTGTTGCTGTTGCTGTTGCTTCTGAGCCTGTTCGACAATCTCTAGGTTCTTCTTCGCATAAGCATGTTCAGGGTTGCTTTCAAGAATACGTTGATACTCTTGGATCGCTTGGTCGTACTTACCTTGTTGGGCTTGAGCGTTAGCAAGGTTGTAGCGAGCATCTTCACTAGAAAGCTCTTGCAGCGTCTGCTCTGCGGCTTCGAAATCACCGGCTTTGTATTGAGCAATGCCTTTCCACTCTTGTTGGGTGAACTGTTCAGCAGCTTGTTGGAAGTCCTCGTCCTGATACAGCTGATAGCCTACTTGATCATTGGTTTTCCACGGGTTCGCAAACGCAGTATTTGGTTGGCTAAAAGAGATAACTCCAGCTAAGGCACACCAAATAACCCCTTTCCTGAATAATCCAAGTGCCGGAAGTAATAGCAAAGGCAGTAACCAGAAACCGTTGTTCACTCTGGTGTTGAGTGAGTTCTTGGTCTTGGTTACTTCCGATGTTGTTGCAACGCGGTCGAGGTAGCTCGCGATGTGTTCAACATCTGAGTTATCAAATTGAACTTCAGTGAACGTGCCACCATAGCTGCGTGTAAGCTCGCGCATGTTCTTCAAGTTGGTTCTTGCCACCACGGTTTGTCCTGAGTCGCTTTGCAGCATCGACCCCGTAGGTAACGAGATTGGCGCACCGTTTTCACTCCCTACAGCTAGAATCGACAATGTCCAATCGTTGCCAGAGAGTAGGGAGTCGATCTGCTTCTTCTCTTGGTCATCGATGTCATCAGCAATCAATACCAAATCACCTTGGTAGATCTTCGCGCGAGTCATCATATCAATCGCAAGCTTAACGGCTGATGCGGCATCACCACCTTGATAAGGCATGATATCTGGCGATAGGTTAGGCACTAGGTTTTTGATGGTGTTGATGTCTGACGTTAGCGGGCTAATGGTGTAAGCATCCCCAGCATACGCCACCATGCCTGTTAGCCCTTCCTTCCATAATGAAAGCAGATCAAGAGCCTTGTATCGCGCTTGAGTTAAGCGATTCGGCTTAATATCGGTGGCATACATTGACATCGACATGTCCATGATCACAACTCGTGCCTGCGTTTTTTCAAAGCTTGGTTGTTCGTTTTTCTCGAAGCTTGGCCCAGCTAACGCAATAACGCCGACCAGCCACCAAATACCGAAGTAAGTACTGCGATTTTTCGATGGCTTACTCGATTCTGGCGCCAAGTAACGGGCGATGTGTGACGCGAGTAATCCTTGTTTGGACTGTGTCTTGCTCAGCCACCAAATAGCGGGCAGCACGGCAAGCGCCAAGAACCAATATGGGTAGATAAAAGTAAAGTTAGACATTGTTTCTCCTAATGGCTAACAGCATAAATGCGAAGAACATTGCCGCCGACAGTGGCCATACAAACCACTCTTGTTGCGGTCGCCAGATCTTAGTGGCGTTCGTCACGGGCTCTAACTGGTTAATGGTGTCGTAAATCGTCGCTAACTCTTTGCTGTCACGCGCTCGGAAGTACTGACCGCCGGTGCGTTTGGCAATTTCTATTAGTGTACGTTCATCCAAGTCTTGAGCAGTATTGACTTTGCGCGTCATGAAGAACTCTTTGACCATCATCTCGCCTGCACCGACACCCACGGTGTAAATCGTTGCGTCGTATTTCTTTGCAATATCCGCCGCTTCTAATGGGTCTAATACCCCGGCGGTATTACTGCCGTCGCTGAGTAGAATCATTACACGTTGGGGCGCATCGCTATCGACAAAGGTTTTGGTGGCAAGACCAATACCATCACCAATCGCTGTTTGAGTACCAATCAGCTTTAACACCGCTTGATTGAGCTGTTGTGAAAGCGTATCTCTATCTAGCGTAAGCGGGGTCTGCAAGTAGGCGTGATCAGCAAATAACACCAGTCCAACTCGGTCGCCTTTTCGTCGCTCAATAAAGTCACTCAATACGCGTTTCACCGCCGACAAGCGGTCGATGTATTCGCCATTGAACTGCATGTCTTCTTGGCTCATCGAATAGGAGAGGTCGACAACTAACATTAAATCACGATGCTTCGGCTGAAACTCCACCGGTTCGCCATACCATACAGGGCGTGCGCTCGCCGTAACCAGCAGAAGCCAGATAATCACGGACAACGCCTTTGGTAAGCGACTGCTCGGTGTTTTGGTATTGCTGTCTTCTGGCAGAAATGGAAGCCTTAGGGCATTGCTCGATTCTGACTTTGGTGAGAACAAGTAAACGAGCAACGGCAGTGGCGCGATGAAGAACATCCACCACCAAACGAACTCGATGTTTAGCAAGTCCCTGCTTAGAAACATAGTGCTTAGAAAATCACTCATATCGACCTCGCTTTGGAGGAAGTGCTTTGCGAAGCCAAGTTTCGCAATCATTAACCAATTGCTGTTGAGCCTTTTTCTGTTCGTCGTTCATTAGGGCTACATCTTGATAGAGCGCTTGTTGCCACTGGGATTGTTTTGCTACAAATAACGGCTTCGCCAATTGCGCATCTAAGAACTTCAACCAATCATCACCAGACAAACCTGCAATTTTTTCACGAGGGAAATAGCTCAGTGCTGCTTGACGAACGATGTCTTGAGCTTTGCTCGGAGACAAGCCATCTTGGGACTGACTATTACTAAAGTAAGATAGCGCTTCTTGTTTCGCCTGTTGATTGTTTTTTCTACGTTTTAGAATGAAAAACACCAAGGCAATCAGGAAAATGGCTGTGATAATGACTGCCCACCAACCCCACGCCAAAGGCCACCAAGTCGGGGCGTCTGGCGCAATCACCGGACTTAAATCTAAGGGCTGTTTCATGACTGAGCTCCTGATATCTGGCTCATGAGTGACTGCGCACTCGACAGCGAGCTATAAGGTATCGCGAGAGATAACCCCATCTGTTGCAGCTGCTGTTTCTTAAGCGAAAAAGCATGGTTAAGCTTTTGCTTTTCTTTATTAGAAGAGAAATTAAACCATTGAGTTTTGCTACCATCGGTGACCTGTTTAGAACCTTTATAGGCGGTTTCACCTTGCTCTAGCGGATCGTAGAAATGCACCAGACGTACTCTGTTGTGCCTCCGAATTTGACTGATAAGTGAGTAGTCACTTTCTTGGTAGCGTACAAAATCACTGAGCATAATAATATCGCTTCCTTTAGGGCAAAGCTGGTGCAGAGATTTCAGTACATGCTCTAAGGTTGTGTCATTATGATTGTCGTGATGAGTCAGCGCTGCATTATTGATTTCTATGACTTTTTGCAAAATACGCAGTGGAGCATGGTTGCTTGCACTTGGCTTAATCTCAATGACCTCTTTGCCAGTATCGATCACCGCGCCAATTCGATCTTTTTGAGCCACAGTAAGCCAGCACAGTTGGCTAGCAAAGTGTGCAAGTTGAACCGATTTCAGCAACAAGGTTGAGCCGAAAATCATACTGCTTGATAGATCCAAGAATAAAATGACAGGCTGTTCTCGTTCTTCAGAGAAAAGTTTGGTATGCGCTTTGCCCGTTCTGGCTGTTACACGCCAATCAATGCTGCGAATGTCATCTCCCGCTTGATATTGACGAACTTCAGAGAAATTCATCCCGCGACCTTTACGGTTGCTCTCGTGTTGGCCGTTAAGCTGTGACCAAAGGCTCTTGGCGGGAGGCAACCAGCGAACAGACTGCGCTTTGTATTGCAGAAGTTCGTCCAGGTTTAACGTGACACCGTCACTATGGTTGGGTAGTTGATTATTCATGCGCGTATCCCTATGCGCTGCCAACCAATGAAATAAGGTGTGCGATCACTTGGTTTGCGGTGACACCTTCAGCTTGTGCGTGGTAGCTGCGTAGTAGACGGTGGCGTAACACAGGGAATGCCATCGCTTGAACGTCTTGTGGAGTGACGTAATCTCGTCCTGCAAGCCAAGCGTGAGCGCGGGCACAACGGTCTAACGCAATGGTTGCACGCGGGCTGACACCCATGTCTAACCATTGATCAAGTTGGTCACTGTATTGCTTAGGTTGGCGAGTCGCCATAACCAGTCTGATGATGTACTGCTCAATGGTGTCTGCCATGTGAGTGTTGAGCACTTCTTGGCGCGCTTCAAAGATCGTTTGCTGAGATATCTGTTGTGGCTGAGTTGATTCGTTACCTTGAGCCTCACCACGGTTGAGTCGTAAGATCTCAAGCTCGCTTTCCATATCTGGGTATTCAACCTCTAGGTGAAGCAAGAATCGGTCTAACTGAGCTTCCGGTAGCGGGTAAGTCCCTTCTTGTTCAATTGGGTTCTGTGTTGCCATTACCAAAAATAGCTCAGGCAGCGCATAGGTTTTTCGACCGGCAGTTACTTGTTTTTCTGCCATCGCTTCCAGCATTGCCGCTTGAACTTTCGCCGGAGCACGGTTGATCTCATCCGCTAGAATCAATGAGTTGAAAATCGGGCCTGATTGGAAAGTGAACTCCCCAGTCTCAGGGCGAAAAATGTCGGTACCCGTCAAATCAGCTGGCAACAGATCGGGAGTGAATTGAATACGGTGGAAGTCACCCTCAACACAGTCAGCCAATGATTTTACTGCGCGAGTTTTTGCTAAGCCGGGAGGTCCTTCAACGAGGATATGACCATCTGCTAAAAGGGCGATCATCAGTTGCTTAACGAGCTCTTTTTGACCAATGATTTGAGACTCTAGATAGTTTTGAAGGACTTCGAAATTTGTTTTGTGCATTTTGGACTCTCTGGGTATCCATTTGATTTTTATTTTGAGTATTGGTCACTGATTTCGAGGAAAAAGTTCCAGTACATTTGCGTAATTTATTTTTTCAAAATTGGAAATATTTACAAGTGGTTAGCTAAAAACATCGTTAGGTTGTGATTATTACTATATCAATTGGTTTTTATATACAAAAGCTCGGCGGTGGGGAGTGGTTTGAGTTCGGTTGGGTCTCAGGGGGTGAGAACTAAAATTGACTCTCGACAATGCGGTATTTGCTTAGTTAACTCATGCTCAAGGTGAATATTTCTAATTGTTACATCATATTTGCAGTTTTTTGAGAAGAAAGTCTCTAGTTTTATTGGTTGTGGCCGATACATCACTCAGATTGTGCATTGCTTGTTGGAGTGCACTAGAAAAGTCCTGTTCAGGGTATACCAATAACGAGCGATTCTTTTTAAAGGTCCAAATATGTTTAAAACTAACTCTCTGAGTATCAAGCAAAAAGTTGTACTTGGAATTACCTTTGCGGTTCTTGCATCGACAGTGATTGTCGGCGCAATGGCACAACAACAAGCAAGAGATGTATTAAGTCATCGATTGATCGATATTGAACTTCCAGGAATGCTAGAGCGAATCAATGGTGAAATTGACCGAGAAGTCTCTCAGCTATTACTAGCGGCGGAGCAAATTGCTTCAAATGAATTTATTTCTGATGCTATCGAATCGACCGATCGCGATCCCGCACTAGAAAATAAACTGGTGAAACAGCTGAACAATGTTCGTAACCAGTATCAGTTGAACGATGCCTCAGTGGCGAACCGTCAAACTGCTTACTACTGGAACCAAAATGGCTTCCTACGTCAGTTAAACCAACAGCAAGATGGTTGGTTCTTTGGCTTTACGCAATCTGGACAGCCGACCATGGTGAGCATGTTCCAAGAAGCCAATGGCGAAGTGAAGATGTTTGCTAACTACCAACAGCCTTCTGGTTTGGCTATGTCTGGTCTATCAAAGTCGATGGATGACATGGTTAACCTGCTGAACGGTTTCAAGATTGAAAATACCGGTTTTGTCTTCTTAACCGATAGCCAAGGTGATGTTCAAATTCATCGCGAGCGTTCTCGCAGTGACTCTTCACTTCAACAACTTTACGGTCCTCAAGCAAGCCAACTACTGAACAAGTCGGGCTTCAACCTGATTACTACAGAAAGCCAAGGCCAAGAGCTGTTCGTGGCGAGCTTGTATGTGTCTTCAATGGACTGGTTCGTTATTGGTGTGGTACCAACCGGTGAAGTGTTTGCTGAGCTTGATGCGACTGCGCAGAAGATGCTGATCATGACTGCGGTTGTGGCGTTAGTCTTTATCCTAATGGGCGTAGTTCTGGCGAACAGCATTACTCAACCGATCAAGCTTTTGGCTAAGCGTTTCGGCGACTTAGGTGAAGGCGACGGTGACCTTGCACAGCGTATCGAAGTGAAAGGCAACGATGAAATTGCACAGCTTTCAAAAGGCTTCAACGGATTCATTGAAAAGATTCACGAGTCGATGAAAGAGGTGTGTTCGACAAGCCAAGCGCTTCAAGTGGCGGCAGAGAGTGTTTCTAGCAAAGCCCACATCACCCACGACAACAGCCAAGAACAACGCGACCAAACGCTTCAAGTGGTGGCTGCAATTAACCAAATGGGTATGACCATCAGCGAGATTGCATCGAACGCGGCAACCGCAGCAGAAACGGCAACTCAAGCTTCAGGCAATACGGAAGTAGGCCGCTCTGTGGTGAACAAAGCAAAAGACGCGATCAGTCGTTTGGCGCAAGATATTGAAAGCACGGGTCAGGTAGTAGAGCAACTGGCTTCTACAACTCAAGACATCGGTTCTATTCTGGGTGTTATTCGTGATATTTCAGAGCAAACTAACTTACTCGCATTAAACGCTGCAATTGAAGCCGCCCGTGCTGGTGAGCAAGGTCGTGGTTTTGCGGTTGTAGCGGATGAAGTACGTAACCTAGCAAGCCGTACCGCAGATTCAACGGAAGAGATTCAAAAGATGATCAACCAACTGCAAAGCGATGCTAAAGATGCGGTAACGGCAATGAGTGCGGGTAAGGTGATTACCCTTGAAGGTGTATCGGCTTCGGATGAAGCGGTAGACGTGCTGAGTGGCATTTCAGACCGTATCGTTGATATCACAGACCGTAACACTCAAGTGGCAACGGCAACGGAAGAGCAATCAACCGTAGTTCACACCATCAACCAGAACATTGAAGAGATTAACGCAATCAACGAAGTGACAACGGGCACGGCTGAGCAACTTGCTGAAGCGAGCCAAGAGCTTCGTGATCTATCGTCTCGTCTAGATAAGATGGTTGGTTCATTTAAGCTTTAATCCCTTTAAGCTGTAGCATGGCTTACAAAGATACATAAACTAAGAGCTGGATTCATTTAATCGTGAATTCAGCTCTTTTTATTTACGTGCTTGTTTTCTTCTAACTGACGTTCGCTTGATCTGGTTTCGGGCTTTGCACTCAATCGCCCTAGCATCATAGGGCGTAAATGAGTAAAATCTCGTTAGGTTTAATATTTAGGTAAGTATCATGAGCGATTTTGAAAAAGAACTAGAGCAGATGACTCAAGAGATGGGCGATGAGCCTGAGGTGAAACTGCCATCACTTGAAGAGCAAAAAGCAATTGTTGCTGAGTTCAAGCGACTAGAGGCGGAAGGCAAACTGACTCCTGAAGTGTTAGAGAAGCATTTTGGCCAGTTCAACAAACAGAATGATACGCCAATTCACTAAGTTGATTTAGACAGGTTTCATGTCTGAAAGAAGTGATATTAGCGGTTGGGTTCATAGCCTAACTAACAGATAAAGGTCTAGCGCTTGCTAGACCTTTTTTATTGCCGCTAGCGAAAGACCGAGTGGCTGACTCATGAACTATTCAATGTAAGTGAAACTCGTATCCAACACATAAAAATATCCAGCACATAAAAAAATCCCCCTTACTGAGTAAGAGGGATTTGATATGGGCAAGTTATATCCTAAAAGGCTAAGCGATTAGTCTGTGCCGTATTCTTTGTACAAACGACGACATGCGCGGCCATCGCTGTGGAACAGGTGACAACGGTGCGCTGGAATACCAATCGCCAACTTGTCACCTGATTCGATTTTCAACGTGTCTGGCTGGCGATAGATAACATCAGCATCGGCACTTTCAAGGTTTAGGTAAACCTGAGTTTCGTTACCTAGTTTCTCTACCATCATCACGTCAGCTTCAATCGTCGCGTCACCTGATTCAGCAGACATCAAGTGTTCAGGGCGAATACCCAGAGACATACGATCGCCAGCATTGACAGTCGTACCATCAACAGGGATCCAGAAAGTCATGCCATTAGAAAGTTGTACCAATACGCGTTCTGCTTCAGCTTGTTCAATGTGTACCGACATGAAGTTCATCTTCGGTGAGCCAATAAAGCCAGCAACGAAACGGTTTTGAGGGTAGTGGTAAAGGTCAAGCGGCTTACCGACTTGAGATACATAACCACCATCCAGAACAACGATCTTATCCGCCATTGTCATCGCTTCCACTTGGTCGTGGGTAACGTAGATCATGGTACAACCCAGTTGACGCTGTAGCTTGGTGATTTGCGAACGCATTTGAACACGTAGCGCGGCATCTAGGTTTGATAGAGGCTCATCAAGTAGGAATACGTTTGGTTGAGAAACCAGAGTACGACCAATCGCAACACGTTGACGTTGACCACCAGAAAGCGCTTTAGGTTGGCGCTCAAGAAGGTGACCAAGCTGAAGGATTTCTGCCGCATGTTCAACGCGTTTGTCGATCTCAGCTTTATTTGCGTTTGCTAGCTTAAGACCGAAAGACATGTTGTCGTATAGGTTAAGGTGAGGGTAAAGCGCATAAGACTGGAATACCATACCTACGCCACGCTTTGACGGTTCAACGTCATTCATGCGTTGGTCGCCAATGTACAAATCACCAGACGTAATGTCTTCTAGACCTGCGATACAACGTAATAGCGTCGATTTACCACAACCTGATGGTCCAACGAATACTACGAATTCACCTTCGTTGATGTCTAAGGTTACATCCTTAGAAATCTGTACATCACCATATGATTTATAAACGTTTTTTAACGTGACACTCGCCATCTAGCTTGTCCTCGATCGATCAAATTTTAAGTTTTACTGCTTATCATTATAAGAAATTTTTGGGTCAGCAGTAACTGTAGGAATTGGTAAGTTTTGAGTGAGTAAGAAAAAAGTGGGTGAGACTTGGCTTCTTTAACCAAGCCCACCCGTCATAGCCAAACTGATGCCCATTTCCCCCGCATCCAGCTAAACCTCCCCCGTGATTCAATCACAGATTTAGCTCGATGCTAATATAAGACACCAGCGGGCAGTGAAGCCAACTAAATGAATAATGCGTCAACGCATAACACTTGCCGGTAAAGGGTTCTTACTATCCACTCTTGGATGAATGCAGTTTCGGTGAAATGGCGTAAGGGTACATCCTCCTAATGGAAAATTAACTAGGGGGAGTAGGAGGGGAGGAGTAGATAAATGGGGTTATCCTCAATTGGCGATCCAGTTCAAATAAATCCACCACGCAACGGTGATGTGGATCACGATGAGTATACACTTTGTGACTTCGCTCTCTAATCTGACCGGATGACGATCACGAAATTAAGCCATAATAGCTAGGGCGTAGTGGCTAGGATGATGAGCTGTCATCGATTTTCTCAGATCATAACCTCCGAAAACTGGCTCGTCTTAATTGAATGCGCCCTACGTATAAATATAAAAAGGATATTGACATGAAAAACGCTCTAAGCGCTGTAGCTCTAGGTACAATAGTAGCTCTGGGTTCATTTGGTGCAAACGCTGCTATCGAAGAAGGTCAACTAACTATTTGGGTTGGTGGCGATAAAGCTTATGAAGGAATGGCTGAAGTAGGTAAACGTTTCGAAGAAGATACTGGCGTTAAAGTAACAGTAGCTTTCCCAGATAAACTAGAAGAGAAATTCTCTCAAGTAGCAGCAGCTGGCGATGGCCCAGACATGATCTTCTACGCTCACGACCGTTTTGGTGGTTTTGCAGAAGCGGGTCTTCTTGCTGATATCAAACCTTCTAAAGAGACTAAAGAAGGTATCGTAGACTTCGCATGGGACGCTGTTTCATACGAAGGTAAAACAATCGCATACCCTGTTGCTGTTGAGTCAGTTTCTCTAATTTATAACAAAGCGCTTGTTCCTAACCCACCTAAGTCTTGGGAAGAAATTCCAGCACTTAACGCTGAGCTTCAAAAAGACGGCAAGAAAGCAATCATGTGGCCTCTACGTGGCGGCGCTTACTTCACATGGCCTCTACTAGCAGCTGACGGCGGTTACGCATTCAAACAGACTGCTGAAGGTTACGATATTAAAGATGCGGGCGTAGCGACTGACGGTGTTCAGAAGTCTCTAGGTTTCATCGAGAAGATGGTACAAGACAAAGTTATCTCTGCCGACATGGATTACTCAGTAGCTGAGTCTGAGTTTGTTGCAGGTAACGTTGCAATGACAATCAACGGTCCTTGGGGCTGGGCAAACATTGAGAAAGCTGGCGTAGACTACGGTGTAGCAACACTACCTAAGTTTAACGGTAAAGCGTCTAAGCCTTTCGTTGGTGTATGGGCAGGTGGTATCAGTACTGCTTCTCCAAACAGCGACCTAGCTGTTGAGTTCATGGAAAACTACCTATTAACAGATGAAGGTATGAAGACCTTGAACGACGACAAGCCACTTGGCGCTGTTGCTCTTAACTCTTTCCAACGTCAATTAGACAGCGACACACGTATTGCAGCAACAATGGACAACGCGATGAACGGTGAAATCATGCCTAACATCCCTCAGTTCACAACGTTCTGGTACAGCATGGAAGAAGCGATTGGTAACGTAGTTGACGGTCGTCAATCTGTTGATCAAGCACTCGACGCTGCCGAAGCTCGTATGACTAAGTAATAATAAAGCATTACCTTTTAAGGAGGGTTCAACCTCTCCTTACTTTTCTATTTTTATATCTCGTTAGCAGGTTCCTCTATGCAGTCAGTTCAAGGTTCAGATGCGATCCCGGCACCATTAAGCCTTCCAGGCAGTAAAAGCGTCTTCATCAAATGGGGGTTGCTTGGTAGTGTTGGTTTAATTAACGGCTACGCTACAATTTTAATGTATTCTCGCGGTGAGCTCGCATTTGCGCTGCTTACGGTGATCTTAACGGCTTTGGCACTTTACATTTTTGGCAGTAAGAAAACTTACGCCCACCGTTACATTTACCCAGGTATTGCCGGAATGATCTTATTCATTCTTTTCCCATTGGCATACACCGTAGGGCTTGCGTTTACTAACTACAGTGCAAAAAACCAGCTTTCTTTAGAGCGTACTCAAACCGTTCTTTTAGACCGTTCATTCCAAAGCGGTGAAAGTTACCCATTTGCTTTGTACAAAACAGATGACGGTCACCAGATCGTAGTGAAAGATGGCGACCAGCTGTTGGCAACTGACGTATTTTCTCTAGAAGGTATGACAGCAACAGACATGGACCTATCAGCAATCGAGTCTGCGCAAGGTGAAAAAGAGAAGATCAAAGCGATCATCCAAAACCGTTCAGCGATCAGTGGTGTTGATTTCCATCTGCCAAACGGTGATGACATCCGCATGAGTGGCTTACGTAAGTTTGCTGCCGTTGCTCCGCTTTACACCATTCAGGATGACGGTGAAACGCTATACAACAATGAATCTGGCGAAACCTTGAAGCCAAACATGGAAGTGGGTTTCTATCAACCAGTTGATGATAAAGGTGAGTTTACGGGTAACACCATCTCTCCAGGTTTTGTTGTAGAAATCGGAACAGCTAACTTCGAACGTGTTTGGAAAGATGACGGCATTAAAGAACCGTTTATTAGCATCTTTATATGGACGGTTGTATTCTCGATTTGTACTGTCGCCTTCACACTTGCGATTGGTTTGATTCTGGCGAACGTTGTGCAATGGGAAGAGCTGAAAGGCCGCGCAGTTTACCGTGTTCTGCTGATTCTGCCTTACGCCGTACCAGCGTTTATCTCGATTCTTATCTTTAAGGGTCTATTCAACCAAAGCTTTGGTGAGATCAACATGGTGCTTGAGAGTATCTTTGGTTTAAGTCCTAACTGGTTCTCAGACCCGATTCTTGCAAAAACCATGGTGTTGATTGTTAACACATGGCTAGGTTTCCCTTACATGATGATTCTGTGTATGGGTCTACTAAAAGCGATTCCTGAAGACTTGTACGAAGCATCAGCGATTGATGGTGCGAACTTCATTGATAACTTCAAGCGCATTACGTTCCCATTGATGATTAAACCGCTTACACCGCTATTGATTGCAGCGTTTGCCTTTAACTTCAACAACTTTGTAATGATTCAACTATTGACTAACGGTGGCCCGAACATGATTGGTACTTCTGAGCCAGCGGGTTACACAGACTTGCTTGTAAGTTACACGTATCGAATCGCATTCGAAGGCGGCGGCGGTCAAGACTTCGGTCTAGCAAGTGCTATCGCAACGCTTATCTTCCTACTGGTTGGTGCACTAGCGTTACTAAACCTTCGTTTCACTAAACTGACTCAAGATTAAGGAGCACGACAATGGCTATGGTACAAGGTAAAGGCCTTAAATACCGACTATGGGCAACGCATTTTGCGCTGTGGTGCTTCTTAGCGCTCATTATTTTCCCACTGTTAATGATTATTGCTATCTCATTCCGTGAAGGTAACTTTGCAACCGGTAGCTTGATTCCAGATAACCCATCTTTGGAACACTGGAAGCTAGCATTAGGTATGTCAGTGACGAACGCTGATGGCTCGGTAACGCCACCTCCGTTTCCAGTACTGACTTGGTTATGGAACTCAATAAAAGTAGCCGGTATTACCTCTATTTTAATTGTGGCATTGTCTACAACATCGGCTTACGCATTTGCTCGTATGCGCTTCAAAGGTAAAGAAACTATCCTGAAAGCGATGATGATTTTCCAAATGTTCCCAGCAGTACTCGCTCTTGTAGCAATCTACGCGCTGTTTGACAAACTTGGTCAATACATTCCGTTCTTAGGCTTGAATACGCACGGTGGTCTAATCTTCTCTTACCTAGGTGGTATTGCACTGCACGTATGGACGATTAAAGGTTACTTTGAAACGATTGATAACTCTCTGGAAGAGGCAGCTGCCCTTGATGGTGCAACGCCTTGGCAAGCATTCAGACTGGTTCTACTACCGCTGTCTGTGCCAATCCTAGCGGTTGTGTTTATCCTATCTTTCATTGGTGTTGTTGGTGAGGTGCCAGTTGCTTCAATCCTTCTATCGGATGTGAACTCTTACACACTAGCGGTAGGTATGCAGCAATACCTCTACCCTCAGAACTACTTATGGGGTGACTTTGCGGCAGCGGCTGTACTATCAGCACTTCCGATTACTATCGTGTTCTTACTTGCTCAACGTTGGTTAGTTGGTGGTTTGACGGCAGGTGGTGTAAAAGGATAAGCTGTACTCTATAAGAAAGAAAAAGAGCGACCGTTAGGTCGCTCTATATTGGCATTTTTATTACATCATTTGGTTTGGCCGCCGATCAGTAATAAAAATAACCCTCAGGTTACGCATAGCTGGCTACTAATCAGGTTCCTTACGCTATTAATGATTAGTGGTTTTTGTAACTCTAACCCAGGTATTTACTTGGGTTTTTTTATGCCTGCTACTTTTTGTTTTTTGTGTCAGCGTTACTCGTTAACTATCGCGCTCATATCTACTTTAAAACCCAAAGTTTCGAGTTACTTCTCTCCTAAATACCGACCACTTCATTTTGGTTACTTGTAGAAATGAACTAGTCTCACAAATCAGACACTCAGTATAAGTGGCTGTTGTACTATTGATATGTTGTGAATATTCCAATGCGTGATACTTCAATGATTTGTATGCAACAAAACCTGAAATTGCACTGAAAATGTATGGGTAAGCGAGAGGTAGTTACAAAATATTCAAGTGACATTCATGATGATTATGGAGGTAGGTTTATTTATGCTTCTGGTTTTTGGTTGGACTTAGAAGTTAGAACTCTTTACTAGAAGGAGCACAACCTAAGTGTTGCAACAACACATAGATACTTTCTTGATCGAGTGCCACGCGACGAAATAGATCGGCAAATGTCGGATCTCCACCGAAACACGTTTGGATATAGTGGTTGATTTCATTGCTGTCGTAGCCTTCGACGTACAAAGTTCTAACCCATTGGTACTCAACAGCCTTTAAATTGTTCAGTGTAGACTCGCTAAGAGTGGGGCGTATGACGCTCAAGAGTGGCTCCAAGAAATTCAAATGCATCTATTATGATTGGCGGTATTTAATCAGAGCAAAATGACGACTTTATTACAGTCAAAATAAATCAGTGAACAAGTGCCGATTCATTTCAACCTTTGGCTGGGTATCACGCTCTTATCGTCTGTATTGGGTGTGCAGCGGATTTGGCGGTGTAGAGCACGAAGGTATCAAATAGATCAATGCCAAGCAGGCGCTTGGCATTGTAATAAAGTTTTATAGGGGGAGGGCTGCTGGTGGACCTTATTTCAGGTACTTCACGTGAGCTTCCATCTCTTCACCAATCTGTTTTCGCATGTTCATTAGGCGAATAGCCGAATCTCGTAATTCGATGTCTTCTGGCGTCTCTGGTATCCACTCTGGCACTTTAGTCGGATTACCATTCTCATCGACAGCGACCATAATAACGATACAGTGAGTTGTTAGGCGGTTATTGAGCTCTTTAGGGTCGCTTGCTTGCACGTCGATAGCGATATGCATTGAAGATGAACCTGTGTAAATGACCTTTGCACTTACTTCCACAAGGTTGCCTACATGAATTGGGGCAACGAATCGAATTCCGCCTGCATAGGCTGTTATACAGTATTTACCGCTCCAACCTGCGGAACAAGCGTAGGCTGCTAAATCGATCCACTTCATTGCTGCACCACCATGAACTTTACCACCAAAGTTCACATCCCCGGGTTCAGCTAAAAAACGCAGAGTAACGTCTCGTTTACCATCTTGTCGGCTATTGCTACTGCTCATCTATCTTCCTTCATTATTATTTTGCTGCGTAACATGCTTGTTACTTGCTAGTAACAATATACTTAAGATGACATAAGTTAAAGCGGATAATCTCATGGTTAAGACTATTTTTTTCAAACAGATGATCAGTTGATGAATATTGGTGCTTAAAGGCGTATCAGGCGAATGGCAAACATGGATGAAGTGATATCAAGCAAGAGAATAGAAATACTGATTAAGTCACTAGATAGGTCGATTGCAAAAAAACACCTAGCGTAATGCTAGGTGTTTCTAAGCCGTGTGGTACTCATGTCGGTACTTTTTTGTGTTAGCCAACCAACCGCTGTTGATTTGGTTTAGTTAAAGTGGCTGTATCTCAGATACCACTAAAGTGGTAGTGATTATTGTTTTCTTATCAGCTCACTTTTACTGTTTTAAAAAGTATAGATCCTTCGCGTAGATATTTCCTTTCGGATTATTGTTTGGGAAGCCTTTTAGTGTATTTCGTACTAATCGTGTGTGATTGTAATGATATAAAGGTATAACTGCTGAAGAATAGTTGAGTAACGACTCATCGTGCTGATATAAAGTAAAGCGTTTAGACTAATCTTCCGTTTTACTCGCTTGCTGTAAGGGCTCATCATAGTATGGATTACAGTAGCCACTCTCATTTGCTGTGTGAAACGTGAGTTTGAATTTTTACCCTAATGTGAGCGTTGGGTAATGCGTTTAGCTTTGTTGAGGGAGAGGAGCCTCAAGCCTTGGTTTTCTTCTGATTTGAGCAAGGATGACACCTGAAATCACCATCACACCACCAATGATGTGGAACTGGTTAATCTCTTCACCAAGCCATGTCGCGGCTAATACGATCGCAACAACCGGAAGCAAATTCATGAACATCGCACTTGAGTCAGCACCAATGGTGTCAATTGCTTTCACCCACATCCAAGGCGCTAAAATCGAAGCGGCAACCGCGGCGTAAGCTATCAATGGGATCGCTTGTTGCGGTGGTAACAGTTGTTCGCTGGTAAGCCAAAGTGGCGTAAGCATCGCGACAGCAAACAGACCCTGAATGTAAATCACCACCCAGCTACTGATGGGCATTTTCCAGCGTTTCAATAGCACACAGTAAGAAGCATAAACAAAGGCCGCAATCAGCATATAGCCATCGCCTTGAGTCAATTCTTGATGCATGAAGAACAAAGGGTCGCCTTTGCCTAACATCAGAGCTAAGCCTGACAGTGACAACACACCGCCAACAATACTTAAACTAGAAATGGACTTGTGCAACAAAGGAACGCTTAGAAATACACTGATCAACGGGACTAGAGACGTGATCAATGCCATGTTGGAAGCGGTTGTGGTTAAGCCGGCGTAGTAACCTAGAGATTGGTTCAACACCATGCCCAAAAAGCCGAGGAACGCTAATTTCGATAGGTTTGGCTTAATGACAGCCCACTGCTTCATCACCGGGCGAATACAGAAAGGCGTGAGAATTAACATCGCAAAAAACCAGCGGTAAAAACTCATCGCGCTAGGTTCTATGGTGTTTGCAGCAAGCTTGTTGACGATTGCATTGGCGCCCCAGATACAGACTGTAAAAAATGGTAATAGGTAATGCATGTGAATTCCGTGGTGAATGAGTTGATGCGGCTAGTTTGACAGGTCGTTATACTTACAAGTATCTTTATAAAGACATTAAGCGCGATAGGAAGACAAGTTTGAAAAAACACTCCAGAAACCTTCATCCATCCTTATTAATTGATAAGGCACCATCCAACGTATTTATGAATTTTGAAGCGTTTCTTTCGAACACTGAAACCCGAGTTCATAGCCACTCATGGGGACAGGTTCAATTGATCAGTGGTGGTATATTAGAGATGGAAGCGGAAAGCACTCGATTTCTAGCGCCACCACATCTAGCGATTTGGGTACCGGCCGGGGTGATGCATTGCAGTTATAACCGTAAGCCTTTGGACTACTGTTCACTAAATATCGCCCCAGAACTCACGCAACACCTGCCAGATAAAACCAGCCTTATAAAGATCACGCCGATTGTGTCTTCTATTATCGATGATTTTCGCGATCGTGGGATCAATGTTGCGGAAACCGAGCAAGACCAAAGGCTCGTTCAGGTACTGCTTGACCAACTTGCGCAGCGTGAGGTTGAACACCACTTCTTGCCTTCAACCGATAATAAGTATCTAGCGCCTATATTGGCTTCTGTTGAAGAGAACCCAACCGATGAAGTGACGCTGAAAGATTGGGCTGAACGTGTCCACACCACGGAAAGAACCCTTTCTCGCCACTGCCAGACCGAGCTTGGAATGAGCTTTACCGAGTGGCGACTGCGAGTGCGCTACCTATACTCAATGGACTTGTTGAGAAACGGCCAATCGGTTAAAGAGGTTGCTCTTACATTGGGTTATAACCAAGCAAGCCCATTTATCACCATGTTCAAACGTTACGCGAACCAAACGCCAGAGCAGTATAAGAACCGTTTGTTGTAGCTCGGTCTTGTTGCCAAAAGAACGGATGTTTGCGCTAGTTAGTGCGTAGATAGACCACAAGTGAATAGATAGACCATAAGTGAATACGTGCAGTATGAGCTTATGGAATCGCCCCTAACAGCCCATATATTTCGCTCTGTTGTTCGGTGACATCCTCATAGTGTTGGTTCAATAGAGTACTGTTGCTGCTCACTTTGAACAGTATGTACGTTTCTCCGTCGACCTCGAACCAATTGAAGGTTCCATGCTGGTTATACGTGGTCATTGTTTTGTTTATCTTCATGAGATATACATTAGCAGCGCAAGACATGCAGACGTACATAAGCCAAAGAAAGAAAAGAAAAACCACGAGCCTAATACTGTTTTTTCTTTTCCTACCTCTTCATTACTTTGCTGCCAACCAAGTTCACGAACCTGATCCTTGGTAAGGTTTAAGTCTAGTTTCTCGATGTATCTGTTAAGTTCGTCATTGTGCACTGAGCTAAGCATGTTCTATCTCCTCTAACCATTTGATTGGTATTTTAGGGGAGCCCAGTGTTTGGTTAAATTAGATATTTTTCAACAGGCGTTAAGGTAAATAGAACATATGGAATAACAAAAAACCTCCGTGGTGGAGGTTTTGGTTGAAAGTGTTTTAGTTGATGGTTATCGCGATGTATTTGTTGTTAGATTCCACCTGTATTAATACACAATCTAATACCCAGTCAACTCCATATAGCCAGACCCAGAATGAGAACCTTTGATTTCAATTGGCCCTTCCCAATAAGGAACCGACAGCGGCATTTTGGCATTTGGATTGAGTGCCGAGACGGTCAGTTCTATTTGCTGGCTTGGAATCGAAACTTGCCACTCTGTTGGGTAGTCACGCCCGTCGATTTTAGTTTGCTTGATGGCGGTTAAGCTGATGTCTTGCTGCTTAATCGCGATGCCGGAGCCATCTTGATTCATCAACCTCGCATGAGAATAGCTGGCTTTGCCTGTAGTTGAGTTTCGAAGTTGAAATACCACCAAGCTGGTTTCATCACTCAGCCTTAGCGCAAACCAATCCCAACCTTGTTGCGAGTCGAGTAAAAACTGCGAGCTCCATTCTCTGTCTATCCAACCTTTGCCGGAAACTTGATGGGTGACGCCATCAATAGTTACCTCGCCCGATACATTGATGAATGGTTGGCTGTAGTAATAGGAAGCCACTTTGCCATCGCTACTTTTAGTGCTGTAGCCTTGTTCGCCTTGCTTTTGATATGGCGCGTTGTTGGTTAACTTAAGCGAATATCCAAATTGACCCGAGTTAGCGACCAATGTAGCTGGGAACAGGTCATCGGTCGTCGACGTCCATTGCCAATCATCGAGGTAAACACGAAACGGCGAATCGCTTACACCCGCCAGTTCAGCTTGGTCACGTGACCATTTTTCATCGGCATAGTGTTTATTTTTAGTGGTGACAGCGCTGTGCGCCATGTAAATCTGCTGACTTTGCCACGTAGTTTCCTTGGTGCTATTGCCACTTTCATGTGGTGCAGCCGCAAAGCGGAACTGTGTCCATTGCACACCTAACACATTGTCTTCTTCATCAATTAAGTTTGCGGTTAAATACCACCATTCATGACGAAAATCTGGATGTGCTTGATGGTCGGCAGGGAAGGCGATGTCGATACCTTTAACTACCGGTGTGAATTGATCAGTCTCTTTTTGTGTTTCATCGTCGGTTTGTTTTCCAGTGCCAAGTATTGAGCCCATATTTTGAGCTGATGGTTGAGTGGATTCATCGCACCCTAAAAGGAGCAAGATGCCAAGTGTGAGAACGAAAACTCTCATTGTTCGATTCATCACAACACCTCACTCTGTAAACTGGATACCACGGGTTTGCTGACCAAACGCCACAGTGGAATCAAGGTCGCAATCACTGCCACTAAAATGGTGATGGTTGCGATGCTGAGTGCATCACTCCAATTCCATACGTAATTTAAGCTCCAACCAAAGGCGCGTAGGGTAACGATGTCCGTCAACACATAACCGACCATAGCGCCGAGTGGTAAAGCGATAACCAGAGTGAAGGCGACCAGAACAACGATTTGCCCGACCACCATTGCCATCAATTTTTTCTGACTAACACCGAGTGCATACAGCCTTGCAATGGTGGCTTTACGTGCATCGAGCAACATGAAACAGGCGCAGAACAACCCAATCACCGCCACCATTAATGTGACGCCATTAAGCGCCCGCGTGATGGCAAAAGTTTGTGAGAATATATCCAACGCGATCGATTTGATCTGTGCTTGATTGTAAAGCTGACCTGGGTGCAGATTGAGTTGTTGGCGTAACTGTTCGTACACCACTTGTGGGTCGCCAGAGACTTTGATTCCCAAGCTGGTGGGTAAGTCAGTAAATCCGCTTTCGATCCACAAATTAGGTGCAAGTAACACTTCGCCATTCGGTGAGCCGTAATCGTGGAAAATCGCCCCGACGATGAGCGCTTTGTCTTGGATCGCGTCGAGCTTGAGTCGGCTTCCAAGCGGCAAGCCGAGCTTCACTGCCGTAGGTTCGCTGATCGCCACGAATTCACCTTGGTAAAAGCGCGTCCAGAAATCATCAAGGTGGGATTGAAATACCATGGTTTGCTCAAGTGTGTCTTTGTCTTTGGTGCCGAGCAAAGTAGGTAAGCCCTGCAAGTTATCATCGACATAATATTGCTTATAAACGGTTTCAACATTTTCAAACTGCTCTAACGCACGTTCCACATTCGCGATTTCACCTTGGGCAGGGCTAACGTAAATATCGGCATGTAAGCGCTGTTCAAGCCATTGCTTTAACGTGGATTCAAAGCTGCCGACTAAGGTATTCATTCCGATATTGGCGGTGACAGCGAGAAGCAACGCCATCATGGCAAGGGAGAGAGGGGAAATAAGTTCACGTAGCTCAGCAAACAGATATTGTATTAACCCCGATTGGGTGCGTTTTTCGCTCCAGTTCGCTAGCACGCTTAGCGTTTTGGGCAGGTACAAAGGAATCGATACCACTAACACACCGAGCCATGCCATGGTGAAGCGATGATGTTCGCTCATCCATAAACCTGCTAACGCGAGAATAGTTAATACTGACCCGATAACAAACAGCTGATTTTCGTTAGGCGTTTCCGGCGCTTGATAGAAACCGCCATGGGAAGAGAGGGGTTGTCGCACCCGCTGTTTAAAGTGTTGCCAACAAGCGACAAGCGTTGCGGCCAGCGTGAGTAGCAGTGCCTGCACTAACCATTGCCACTGCCATGTACCGGGAAGCAGTGTTGCACCATAAAGTTGCTCAAGTGTTATCGCGACGGTTGGATGCAGCCAATGGCTGAGTTGGATGCCGAGAATGAAACCAAGCGACGCGCCTAGTGTGACTAAAAGAGTCAGCTCGACTAACAGAGCTGAAAACACGATGCTTGGCGCAATGCCGGCTTGTTGAATTTGCACCAATAGCCGATTACGCTTCAGTAAACTGTACTTCACACCATTGTAAGCGATGAATAGGCCAACCAAAAACGCCAACAGACTCATGGCGGTGAGATTGAGGTGAAAGCTATCGGTAATTGAACCCAGATCCGTACTTTGGTTGTTGGAAATCCATCGTCCTTGCTCGCCAATAAGGCTTTGCCATTTATCCTGAGGATTGCTCTTAGTGTCGCTCTTAGTGTCAAAAATAGCGATGTAGCTCAGTTGCCCTTGCTTGTTAAGCAGTTGCTGAGCGAACCCAATATCCATCAACATTCGGCTACCTAGCTGCCATTCATCTGGTAGCACTACCACTTGAGTGAGCACTTCATCCAAAGTGAGTGTGTCTACTCCTCCCAAGTTCTGGTGTTGCGACTGGCTCATCATCACAATGGGTTCACCCGCTAAGAGTTGCGGCAAAGGTAAGGCATTGTAGAACAGGGACATGTTTGGTTCTTTGGTTTGAGTGTTGCTTTGTTCGTCGACGCGAGCGTGACGAGATCTTGAAGTGAGGGCGGCGATCAACTCACTGCCTTGAACTGACCAACGTCGACCTTGCTCGTCTCTTACTCGCCCTTCTATAACAGGTAGCGCTGCGCTTAATCCACTTTGTCTTAAGCTGAAGTAGAGCGATTCCGGCAAATAGTTTTGCCCTGCTGGTGGAATGATAAGGTTCTGCGCTTGAGCGCTAAGTTGCTCGGTCGATTCTGCATAACTGCGCTTGGCATTGAGGTTGATGGCTTGCACTGCGACAAACAAGGTGACCGCTAACACAATGCCGATCAGAATCGCTGCGGCTTGCAATGGTGATTGACGATAGTGCGCCGCGAATAGATTCAGAGTCAGTTTGGTATGGGTGAGCTGGTTCTGAGCGAAGCCAGTTTGCTTCATTGGATTACTCACAACGCTGCTGCTCTTGGGGTTAGATCGGCGTTCCTTAAACAACCATCATCTAACACCAATTTTGTCTGCATAAAGCTGGCGCATTCTGGGCTGTGCGTAACCAAAAGCACGGCAGTGTTGCCTTGTGTAGTGATTTCACTCAGCAGCTTCATTACCTCAATGCCTGCTTTGTGGTCGAGGTTGCCTGTGGGTTCATCGGCAAGCAGTAGTTTGGGTTTATGGGCAAGCGCACGCGCTATTGCCACCCGTTGTTGCTGACCGCCAGAGAGTGCGGATACGTGTCTTTCGAGTAGCTCACTGATGCCCAATGCATCAACTAAATAATCGCACCAGTCGCTCCATTTCTGTTGATTTAAATGAAGAGGGAAGGCGATGTTTTGTTTTACGTTGAGTGGGGTCAATAAGTTGAACTGTTGAAAGATAACGCCCAATTTTTGATGACGAAATCGGCTCCATTGTGGATCTTTCCAATTTGATGTGTTCTCGCCATCAAGCCACAATTCTCCACCGGATAGAGGTTCAAACCCCGCAATGATGTTAAGCAGAGTACTCTTTCCACTGCCACTCGCCCCTGTCAAAGCCACGCTTGCCCCTGTTGCCAAAGCGAAGTCGACATTTTCCAACACGCTATGAGTGTCTTTACCATCAACAAAGCTTTTGCTGGCATGTGTGAGTGTGACAATTGGGCTTTCCATTTCCTTTCCTTATAACCAAAACCTACCATCAAAAGGTGTCGTTACTTGTGGCAATTACTGAAGCGACAAGCTCTATAAAACTGTAGACAACAATTTGAAAAAGAAAGCGATTTATATCGAATAATTAATAACTTGTACTGCGAAAAGAGAGAAATAGATCAGTGTGAGGAGGAATACAGGTGTTTGTGGGAGCTTAGAGTCACCTCAGAGGCTTTTGGGGCTGTTTATAGATAATAAATATCTATGTTAAAAATTGTCCCAATTCCAATTCGTTTTAAAAGAAAACGCCCCCGATTGGTTGAAGCCAATCAGGGTTAGTAAGGCCCAAGAAAATCTAGTTACTTGGACTTTATTGCGAGGATTAATTTTGCTAAGGCACCTAACAAAGCAGCGATAGCGAAAACCAATTCAGGGTTATTCATATTATTACCTATAAAGAAGCTCTCGCCTTATGTGAGAGATTCTTCGTATTATCAACATGCATGTTATGGAAGGCAAGATAAAGAAATGGGGCTACCTGTGGATAACTATCTGATTTATTAGGTTTTACTAAAAAGGGGGGGGGGAGGCGGTGTAGCCTTCAAGTTGCAAAGTACTTGCTTACAATAGTAATGAGTGTGTCAAAGAGTCTGCTTTTACTTCTATTTTTCAACGTCACTTAATATGGATCGTACTCAACTTTCCGTAATCAACGACCTAACCACGCTCTAAGCGTCGTTAAGTCGCTATTAGTTGAGGTCAGGGATTAATTGAGCGCTTCAATCAGAGTGATTTCGCGTTTGATCTGTTTGCTCTCTTGCTCAGTCGCCTGCGCCAGTTTCTTTTCGCGTGTGGTTATGGCTGTTTGTTTGGCTTCGTCAGATTTGAACATCAGTTCTTTTACGTTGATAGAAGCGATGTTTGTGTAGCGGCCATCGTCACTGGTCGGGATTGATATGGTTTCATCATTAATCAATGACTTCACTATCTCTCGTTGTTCATTGTAACGGCTCTCTAAACCAGAAAGTGCCCATCGCTGCTGAGTTTTACCTTCATACTGACCGTTCTTTTCTTCTTTGAGATACTTGATGGTCATATTACGGATTGTGCCTGCTTCTTCTCCATACTCTGCTTCCGTATCAAAGAGTACAGGGAACGATTCACCTTCTAGCACGCCGCCTTTCTTGGTTAGATGACCCATTCGATAGCTATTCATACCAATACGGATTTCTGTTTGATCAGTAACCGGTGTGCCATCTGCAAACGCGAGGTTGGTGATGCGTGTACCTGCAGGCTGAGTGAGGTCGATGGTATAAGTCACGCCCGCGAAGAAGTCATTGGTTGAGTATTTTGATGCTCTGCGTTCAGGGTTAAAGCTGTAGGTTACATCACCGGGTTGCACTGAGTTGAAGTAGCCCGCAGACCATTCCATGTAGGTTCTTAACTCTTTTCCTGTCATCTGGTAGACAGTGATTTCGCCACCTGCGTATTGGTAGTTGTACGCGATGTCTTTGGCTTTGATTGGGCCAACATCGAGCTCTGCATTGTCGTTGTCTATTTGAAGTGCGATGACATTGGCTTTAGGTGCATAGAAGAAGCTCGCTTCTTGGAATAGCGCACTGATGCCTGTGTCTTGAACGTGGACTTGAGGGATACCGCGGATTTCATTTTCAGGGACTAAATCAACGCCGGTAAGCTGAGCGACAGGTCTGTTCGCCATTTCTCGGAGTTGTTTGTGATAAGGCTGGTATAGCTCGTCCATATTCTGATCAGAATCTATACCTTTAATTTTATAGGTGAGGCTGTCTTTGTTGACGAGAGTGAATGTGCCATCGCGCTCTTCAAATTGAAGATCAATACGAGATAGGGCGCGGCCATATTTGTCGGGTTCAGTAATAATAACGCCATTCACAACAGCTTTATCGATGCGAGTGTGCATGTGGCCAGCGACGATGGCATCGAGCTCTGGGTTTGCGTTGGCAATGTCGGTGACACCGGTGTCAGCAATGTCATTCTCGTTCTCAATCCCCATATGGGCAACCAATACGATGGCATCCACTTTATCATCAATTTCTTTGACGATTTTCTTCACTTCCAAGGTTGGATTAGTGAAAGTGACGCCTTCTAAACGGTTGGTACCTTGCGCAAAGACCTCCGTCATTGGGGTATCCATTCCTATCACACCGATCTTAATGCCACCGCGTTCAAGGATGGTGTAACCCGGCAAGAATGGGTTTCCGTTTTTGTTCTTGATGTTGCCACCGAGAGACTGCCCTTTAAATTGGGTAACGGCCCTGTTGAGGGTTTTGAGGCCAAAGTCGAATTCGTGGTTACCTAAAACCCACACATCGTATTTCATGTGATTAAAGCCAAGCATCATTGGATCAACGGGCTCGTCTTTGAAGGTTTCTACGAAGTTGCCTTGGATGGTATCGCCAGCGTCGACAAGGATAATGTTAGATTGCTCTTTGCGGATCTCACCAACTTTGGTCGCGATTTGGCTCAAGCTACCACGCGTGTTGAGTTTATCTGCCGCGTAATCCCACGCCATAAAATGACCGTGGATATCTGAAGTACCCAGTATCGTGACATCGTGTATATCGCCATCAGCTGCAAAGGTGGGAAAGGCTAGAGAGAGTAGGATGGCGCTTGATAGTATGTGTCTTTTCATAAGTATGTTCACATCGTGGTTTTAAGTATGACGCTACCATATAGAATCGAGGTTATCTTATGGGTGATCAGTATCATATTTCTAATGATATAACTAATTGATGTTTCAAATAAATGTGATTCATGACCATCTCGTAACCACTTAAGTTATGGAGAAATGCACCACAACTCTTCGCTATCTTTTCAATCTTCGATTTCTTTAATCAAACTTCCTAAGCGATGGTGTATTAACAAGCACGCTTGTAAGCTGTTGAACGTCTTGCCTGTTGAAATAAACAAGGTATATATCGTCCAACTCTCACTTACTGTGGCAGTAAGATGATCTTGCCCTCTAGGCGTGTGGTTTTCGATTCAATGAGATCAATCGCGGTTTGCACTTCATCGAATGGTAGATAGCGGTCAACGTCGAGCTGAATGTCGTTTGTGATGAAGTGATCTAGCATGGTCGTGAACTTATCACGGCGAACATCTTTACCTTCTGCTTCCTCCCAATAACGCAAGAAGAAGGTGCTGAAATCGATGTGTTGGTTTTTCGCGTACTCAAAGAAGCGTGGCTCGTAAAAATCCAACGACAGCGTCCCATAGTTGATAAAGCGCCCGTTGTTGCCAAGGGTGTGAACAAGATCGGTTCCGGGTGAGCCGCCAATCGCATCAAAGGCAACGGTTGGCATAGGCAAGCCTAATGCCTTAATTTGAGAAACTAGATCAGCGTTCGCATCTATCACCCAACAGGAAGTGGCAGGGTATTGTGTCTGCTGTGATGTAACGACAATGATGTTGAAGCCGAGTGATGCTGATAACTGGGAGAAGATCTTACCGATGGCTGAACTGCCCGCGTTGATGATCAACACATCCTCTTGGGTCAGCTTGGCTATTTCTGTCGTTAGCACCCATGCGGTTAGCGCATTAATGTACAACTGACAGGCGTAGCCATTGTCTAAATGTTGAGGAATTTGGAACAGATCATCTGGTGATACATCGACATAGTTCTGCCATGTTCCACTGGTTGCCACAAGCACTCGTTGATTCACTATAAACTCAGCACTGCTGGATTCTACAATCCTTCCTACCGCTTCAAATCCCGGTACTCTCGGCGGCTGATGGCTATGTTTGTATTGGCCCACACCATAAATCGACAACAGATCACTAGGGTTGATGTTAGTCGCTTCAATTTGTACGCGAACTTTATCTTTGTCTAGTACCCCTAAAGCGACATGTTCTAACTTGAGAGATTCTTTTGGCTGACCGAAACGGAACTGGCTAATTCGGGTATTTTGCTTAGTGTCAGTCATAGTTTGGGCACCTTTATGGATTATGAGTACTGCATTGATTTTAAGTGTAGCGTGTTCATAAACAACCTTGGGTCGCTAAAATTGCTTAACATAGCTGGCGTCGGTAAACAGTCGTCATCAACGTAGTCGACATAGTCTGCCGCCGAATCGAAGATCAAAATATCCAAAGCCAAACGATCCAAGCCATATCGGCCTCGGTGGATCATATCCGCTGAAAACACCAATAAGTCACCTGCGGCTAACGGTATCTGCTTACCACCAGAGATGTCATCGCTGCTCACTTTGCCGTTTTCTTCTTGGCGAACATTGTACTCTTCTTCGTTATCCCAACGTTTGTGCGTGCCGGGGATAAGTTCCATGCCGGGCTCATCAAAAAGGGGCACTCGCAGATGCAATACTTGGGTTTCCATGATGACTTTCATCTGGTCATCAATGTCGTAGTCGTATTGACAGTCACGATGCCAGAAGTCTTTTTGCTGCGGGTTTACTGGGTTGAAAAACAGCTGTGTATTCATGAATGCCGGCTTGTTCGGAATCACCGCATCAACCACATCCATCACTTGTTTCGAGCTTATGAAGTCGAAAAGCACGCTTCTATCGTCGGCAGGCAAATACTCGCTTCCCGTAATTAAAGACGAGTTAAATGCTTCTTCTTTATAGAATTCTTCGTTGTCTGCTTTCCATGATTCATGAAATTTCAGCACGACTTTTCTAAGCGATGCAATTTGAGCTTCATTGAAATAATTTCTGATAACAAAGTAACCATGTTCGTCGTAACGGTCACTTAATTGTTGGCTGTTTTCTACCACTGACTACCTTCGTTCATTCTTTGCTGTATAATAACTAAGGTCAACAGCCCTAGAGATTTCTTGGGCGCATAATGCCAGACAGTCGTCATTCAACCAAGTAACGAGTGCAGAAGCCTGTAGATTCAGTGATGCGATAAAACTCTATGGGGGCGAGTGTTACATGCCTATCCATATCATGGACTCATGCGATAAAAATCTCCGCATATGTGATCTACCCCCTTTTTTTATAAAATAAAAAGATTCACATGGTGAATGTTTTTGTGGTTTGCATGATTATTGACCATGTTGAAATTTGGTTGCGTATGGAAGATAGAAAATCATGGATGGTTTTTCGCTGGATATGAGAACACTTAATTTTATTATTATTTTGTTCTCTTTCATTTACTGCGTTGGCTTGTTGCTGTTCCAATTTACCCAACAGTCCATTAAAGGGCTTTCAATTTTTTCCATTTCAATATTTGTTATCGGAAGTGGGCCGTTGATGTTGAGCCTAAGAGGGGAACTCCCTGATTGGATCACTGTTATTGGCGCCAACATGGTCATTGCGCTTGGCTTTCATCTCGCTTTGTATAGCTTGTGCCTGTTTCGAGAATATTCCCTAAAATGCACCTACCTCAGCAGTCTGATGATGTTGGCTCTTTTGCTAGGTTTTATTCACTTCACGTACTATGAACCTTCCATCAAAGCTCGAATTATTCTCATTAGTTTATATCTGGCTTTTGTGACTCTTTGCACTGCCTTTGTGGTGTTAAAGGGTCAACGTGATGACTTGACCCTAGCAACTCGAATGATGGCCTTATCATTTTTGATATATGGTGGGTTTATGGTTTTCCGAGTACTGGTGACGCTATTTTCAACTGAGCTTCAGGATTTCATGGCAGCCGCACTCATTCATCAACTTGCCTTTTTAATGAGTATTGTTCTTATCGTGTCGATGAGCTTCACAATGCTCTGGTTGATTAATGCAAGGTTGCTTAGGTCTATTCATGACCTGTCTTACAGCGACCCTTTAACGGCACTTGGAAACCGCAGAGCTTTAGATGAAATGGTTCCAGTCGTCATGAAGCAGGCGGGGACTGCACCTGTTAGTGCCATTATGATGGATATTGATAACTTTAAGTCGATCAATGACCAACACGGACACATTGTGGGTGATCTCGTGATCAAGTCTTTTGCTGAAATGGTTCAAAGTGCAATCAAAACATCGCCAACAGCCAGTGCGTTTCGTTTTGGCGGAGACGAGATAATGATTTTATTGCCCAATGTTAATTTCCTACAAGCACAGGCTATTGCTTGTAAGCTGCGATTATCTATTTCAGAGATCTCAGCCGTACAAGGGAATGAGATGTTTCTGACGTCGAGTTTCGGTGTCGCTCAGCTTCACCCAGATGAGAATTGGGATGGGTTTATTACTCGAGCCGACAAAGCGTTATATCAAGCGAAAACAAACGGTCGCAATATGACTTCAATTTGTCCTAGTCATATTAACGAGATCGTCACTGCCACATCACCAATACCGCTGCAATAGAGAGTAAGATGAGTGCAAGAATGTCTTTGCGTGCGATGCTTTGTCCTAACCAGAAGTAGGATATCAACACCATGAAGATCACTTCGACTTGCCCAAGCGTCTTTACGTACGGAACGGCTTGAAGTGACATTGCGCTAAACCAACCCAGAGAACCGATAACACTCGCTAGGCTTGTCATTACGACCAGTTTCGACTTCTTGAATATCAGGCGCAGCGTGTCGCGTTCTCTGAAAAAGAGATACGTACAGATAATCACTGTCTGAAGGGAAATGACGAGGAACAGCACCCATGCGGCGCTATGAGGGAAGGGCAACCCTATGCTCAAGCTGGCTTCACGTACCCAAAGAGACGTTAAAGCAAAGGCGGTACTACACGCCATACCTAACAAAAATACTTTCGGAGACAAGCTTCGCCAACCCGAAGAACTACTCATGATTAGCACGCCTAAAGTACCAATAAGTACGCCGACCCAACCTGTTAGTGTCAAAGCAGTACCAAAAAACAATACGGATAGCACCGCAGACACGGGGGCTTCACACTTGGCTAATCCTGCGCCTATCGCATAGTTTTCTAGCTTGAACAGCATCACCATTAAGCCGGTCGCGAGGATCTGCATGATGGCGGCAGCAACAATATAGAAAACAAACTCACCCGAAAAATCCGGTGCGGAGACTGGCTGCCATTGATAGAGGGTGTAGAGGTAAATAAGGGCGATTGGGCCAGCCCAAATAAAACGCGCCAACGTCACGCCAGCCACGCTCATGGTGCCACTTAATTTACTTTGAAAGGCATTGCGCCAAGATTGGCTAAAGGCAGCAAGGAGAGTAAAGGCTATCCAACTAAAAGACATGACGCGTCCATGTGTTATGTAATTTGCTGATTATATTAACAAATAAAACCAATATAAGAAGCGACTTGTTCTTTTAATAAGCAATAGTCAGTTGCGTGAATCGCTCGGTTTTGAAGAATATTCGGTCTTTAAAACTTGCGCTGTAAACCTTAACGGCTTCATTTACTTGTCACTCGACATCAATCGATTGTTTAGAAAATCGCTTCTTTTCTGTTCTTGAAGTAGAACAGCGCGCTGATCAAAACGAACAGTAAGGTGAAGTAATAGAAAAAAGAAGACAGTGAGGCCAAGAAGGCAAGGTTCTGTTCTATTTCTTGTTCGGTGTAGCCCTGAGACACCAACTTATAGTAGTAAGCGTACAAGATACCGATCAGACCGTATCCGAGGTTAAACATCAAACCTTTGAAACTAAGAACGGTGGCTCTGTTGTGTGATTCGGTTTTTTTATTCAGGTGGTAGCTGATGAAAATGTTCATCGTCATGATGATAAAGATTAATACTAGTGCCGGAATGACTCCGTAAATCGACCAACCTAAACTGATCCAGTAATAAGTCGCCATGCTTGCCAATCCCATAACCACAATGAAGGTTTTAGCCTCCATACTCTCTGCTAATCTTCGGCTTTGTCCTGCCAATATAATCTTAAGCAAGCTGATACCCGCACCAATAAAACCAAAGTAGATAATTGGAATATCAATGGCCAGATAGTATTGGCTGTTCATGGTTAGGAACATGCGTGAGGTGTGTTCGAATAGGCTGTAGTAGAGCAAGATGAACAGCACGTAAGGCGTAGCGAATACCCATTTACCTGCATCGATCGTCAATTTAAGACTTGAGATGGTGGTTGCCAATTTGGTTTGGTCGCTTGGCATCAGCTTTTTCTCTTCGCGCATATTAATCGCGGCATAGATGGCGAGCATCGCGACAAATAGGGTGGCGAATACGGGAATGCGCATCAGGTCTTTGGTGCTTTCTGGCTCGGCTAGTCCAAGGAAATCAAAGATGTTCGCCATGAAGTTCACATCGTACATCGCCGCACCAATCAATGTGACAAAGATACCGACGGTTGAGGCGACACGAAGCTGGATTTGCAGCACTCGCGGCCACAACTCTTCATTGCCTTGTTCCTTTAAAGTGTCGTAAGCCAATGCCTCGTCGGCGCCGCTGGCCAGTGCCATCGCTAAGCCACTGAGAATCCGGTTAATTAGAAAGACCATGAATACCAAGTCGGGGTTTCCGGTTGGTACTAGCGCTATCATCGCGATCTCAACAAACATTACAATCGAAGACAGCACCACCAGTTTCTTGCGGCCTAAGGTATCAGCGAACGCGCCCGACGGCACCTCAGCAAGCACAATGGTGGCTGCCCACACTACGTTGAGCATCGCGAATTGAGAAAGAGTTAGCCCGTAATCTAAATAGAGTAGGGTGAATATAGGGTAGTAAAAACGCGCAAAGTAGCTGCTTCGAAACATTAAGAAGTAGCGGACATTGGGAATGTTAAGGATCTCTTTGAGCGTCATGATAATTTCAGTATTTTAGATAACACATCATTATGTATAACCCTTTTACTCTTTTAAATCATGGAATTGTTGTCAAATCCCTAAAATATCTGGTTTGGGTGATCTTCGAACTCATACCAATTAAAGTAAAAAT
>NZ_JBFRST010000059.1:11426-11728 GCF_041473705.1 Vibrio sp. 10N.222.55.B11 | reverse complement strand
AGATTGAACTGGCAATCCATATCCATGATCTTCTGCCAACCGTGAAACTGCCATTGGCCTTTTCGGTTGATGAAGTATTTTAGGGCAATCCAAGTTTTAGACTTTGTTGGATGACGCCTTTTAGCCCAGTGCCATAACGTATGGAATAACTTGTGACCTACATATCCGAATACCTGTTTAGCTACGCAGTGCCGATAATAGTTCGACCATCCCCTGAGTTTAGGATTTATCAGTTTGATAAGATCATTCACTGGAAGGGTTACGTGCTTTTTGATGAGTTCACGCAGATTGCTTAAGAACAT
>NZ_JBFRST010000059.1:0-10605 GCF_041473705.1 Vibrio sp. 10N.222.55.B11 | reverse complement strand
TCAAAGCCATCGTTGATATGAGTAATGTGCGTTTTCTCTTCGGATAATGTTAAGCCTCTTTCCGCTAAGAAATCAGCAATCAACGGTTTGATATCGTTCTCGAGCACTTCCTTTGAAGCGCAAGTGACGACGAAATCGTCGGCATATCCAATAAAGTTAGCTCTTGCTCCTTTCTTAAGCGCGGTAGACTTAATGCGCTGTTCGAGACCCGATAACGTCATCAACATCAAGGTGGGGGATATAATTCCGCCTTGAGGAGTGCCTTCGTCGGTGTCGTAAAACAGCCCTTTGTCTACAAAGCCTGACTTTAGCCATTGCTCCAACATCCGTTTATCGATGGCGATGTTATCCATAAGCCATTGATGCCCGATTTTGTCGAAGCAAGCTTTAATATCTCCTTCAAGAACCCATTTAGCCGATTTCTTTAAAGCCAAACACTTGAAGCACTGGTCGACAGCGTCAGCCGTGCTACGATTTGCTCTAAAGCCATAACTATTCGGGTCGGCAGTTGTTTCTGATATGGGCTCTAGCGATAATAGGTGTAGCGCTTGTTGTGCTCTGTCTATCATGCATGGGATGCCCAGAGGTCGAAGCTTGCCATTCTTTTTGGGGATATAGATACGCCTGAGTGGTTTCGCTTGATAAGCTTTCCGACTCAGTTGATTTACTGCTTTCATACGACGCGTGTCTGTGTTCCAGACAACGCCGTCTATTCCAGGCGTTTTACTGCCTTTGTTTTGAGATACTCGTTTAACAGCAAGAAGCTTGGCTGAGCGAGAATGAGTCAGTAGCCACTGCAAGGCTTTCGCTTTGCCGTGTTTACCTTCTCGAGTTGCCTTTGCGATACGCATCTGAAGCTTTAACACATGCGATTCAACGGATTTCCAGTCTATTGACTGCCATTGAGCGCTGTCAGGAGAGGCACTAATCTCATTTGAAATCATCATTTGCATTTCTCCTTGAATAAAGTTCTTCAAACTCTCTCGCAACGAGAGACCAGTTGGAAGTGGGCTCACTTTCGTGACAAGACATGAGTCTGTATCTGCATCGTTACAATGCAGCCTTCGCTTTTTCCAACCTCCTATACCAGCATCACTATCGGCCACAGAGGCTTTCCCAGAGGGAGTGATACAGGCTTACCGTGTTCCGTATGTCGCGCAATATCAGTTTAGATGCCCGCTATGGTGCGGAGAGTTCAATGATCACGAAAGAGCATGGGGCAATCTCTTTCCGACTCTCGTGCCTTTTGGCTACAGCGTATTAACCACTTCCGCTGTTTCATCACATAACGCACCTTAAGCGGATTCACATATGTTCATCATGCTGACTACCTAGCATTCACCCGATTGTGGTTATCAGGAGGATCGTTCTCTCACGATTCAAATCCCGAATGGTCAAGACCATTCTTCATTACATTGTCAGGCTCGCTACTTTATTCAGAGCCCTAGGTTCATCTGGTGATACAGATGGTTCACACGTTAAGCGGTGAACAGCGCTTCATACGACTTCACGTCGCACGCCCCAAGGTGAGTTAGATCAAAGATTCGTTCAACCACTCGTTATCGATATTTGCCATACTCGAGCTAATGGATTGGCAAAATGTAAAAACTGCTTACAACCATTTCTTTCCTTGAGTCATTTAGTTGTAGTTTTTTGTTTTGGCTGACAACGAAGCAACCAATAAATCTACAGATATTAATTCAAAAAACGGCAAGAAAGCACTCTGAAGGTTTCTGACTAATTAATTGTATTTTCACCTTACAATTGCGTGAAGGTTTAATGAAAAAAGATGTAACTGTCAATAGTATCAACTGCGAGGTTAATCATAAAAACCAATTAACTATCCGGATTAGAATTGAATTTCTGAACAAAGACCACATTTAAGCTAAATCTATTGTTCGTTAATTAAATAGATTCAGGGAAGCAAGTTGTCCGGTGTGGAACACCTAATTACATTTATTCTTTGTTTGAAAAATCAGGAGTTCCCATGGCATTAACTGTATGTGCTGCGTTTAATAGTTTTATGAAAGACAAAGTAAATCTCAACAGTGATCGCACCAAAACAGCTAGATCTAGTAGAAATTCGCTGAAAGATAAGATCAACGGACTTGATGATTTCTTTCCGCTGTACTCAGAGAAAAATATTGAGTTTGGCTCATTTGCACGAAAAACGAAGATTCGTCCTCTAGATGATATTGATATGATTTTTACGTTAAGTGCCAATGGATGTACTTGGGAAGAAGAGTATCTGACAGATACAGTTTACTTAACGACTCCTGAAAACTCACAGGAATATAGAAATTTTCGCCATGACGATTCATACCGATTGAATTCTCGTAAAGTAATCAATGAATTTATCCGTAAGCTTGAATCGGTCACCCAATATCAGAAAGCTGAAATTCATCGAAATCAAAATGCCGCAACGCTAAAACTTACTAGTTATGATTGGAATTTTGATGTTGTTCCAGCATTTTTTACGACAGAAAACAGTGCTGGAAAGACTTATTACATCATTCCAGATGGCAATGGTAACTGGATTAAGACTGATCCGAGGATTGATCGTAAACGTGTGACAGACATCAATCAAACATGTGATGGGAAAGTCTTAAACGTTATACGTGTGATTAAGTATTGGCAAAAGCGTCCATCAATGCCATCAATGCAATCATATCTGTTAGAGAATATGGTTCTTGATTATTTTGAAGCTAAAGGTAGTGCGAGTAATTATCTGGACATCGATATAATCAACGTTTTCGGTTATATCAAAGATGCTATATGGAGCAATGTTAATGACCCTAAAGGCATTCAAGGGAATCTCAATAACCTCTCATATGAAGACAAGAAAAAGATTTCAGATAAAGCTACTAGTGACTATGAAGTCGCGTTAGGTGCTTTCGAGTTTGAGAAACAGAAAGATCAAAATAAAGCTATAAATGAGTGGAGACGTGTGTTTGGTACTGATTTTCCAACATATGGATGAAATGCTTATGAATAATGTAGTTTTAAATCAAAAAAAGCATGAGTCAGTAGAAGCAGGAACATCTTTTCGTAATGCTTATGCAAAAGCTAAGTACTTTAAAGCTTGGATATGGGCAATAACTCTTATACTGGCTGTTGTTCAGTTAGTTGCTTCTGTGTACTCAAAAAAGCTCAATTTTGACTTAACTCCAATTGTTGTTTCTTTGCTTGTGGTGTCAGTTATAGCAAGCACTTTCGGAAAACAGAAAGTCAGTGAGTGGCATTCACTTGGATGTACGATACAACGATTGCATGACCATCTTGTCCTGAATATTGGAATCAAGCCTAGCTATCTTGAAGTGTCTAAAGATACGCTTACGGAACTCAGCTGCGAATGGTTAAAAAATAATCCCAATGACAAAGCAGAGTTTGAGAAATGGTGGTCTGTTGCACTAGATGAAGTCCCCTTTTCAGTTGCTAAAGTTATCTGCTCATTGTCAACATTTAGCTGGGAAGCTGAGTTAAGAAAACGATATCAGAAAGTCTTAACAGTTTTGCTTTTCGCCAGTTTGATCATTCCTCTTATTGTTGCATTTTTTGCAAACTATATGCTATCACAAGTGATCATCTTCGCTGTGGCTCCATTTACACCTTTCATTGCCGTCGTGATGGATGAATGGTTAGAAAATAAAAATGCTGAAAAGATAGCAAATCATCTAACAATAGAGTGCCATTCAACTTGGGATAATACTCTTCACTTTAGACTTAGTTCTGATGAAATCATGCGAAAAGTCGATAATCATATGACTTACTGGCAAGAATATAGACAATCAGCGACTCCAATTTTTGAATGGTTATACAAGCGATCCCAAGCAAAAATGGAGAAAACGATGGTCGTAAATACTGACGCTTTAATTGGGCTGTATTTAGAGTTGAATTCTGAATCTACAGTGGCTTAAAGATACAAATAATAAAAACAGTCTCTTAGGAGGCTGTTTTTAGTTGAGTCACTACAAATGAACGGGATTACCACTCTTCCATTAGATCAGGAACCATAACCATCCACAAAGGCCAACTAAAACCCAACAGCGCCATCAAATTCTTCATCCCCAAAATGGCTCATTGTCCAGTGTTATTAGTACCCTCTCAGATGTTGAATAGCAAAAGGATCCCCTATCAAAAATATTTTCATTGCTGAACATGTTCACTCCTTTTACACGTGTAAGTATAATTTTCGGGGACGCTTGCACACTGAGAATGCGATCAAGCACTTGTCTAAAGTACAGCTATGTTTTAATCATACTCAAATGGCAACATACCTGAAGCCGAAGAATATCAGTTCCTTTGAATAGCCACGACTTGGTAGATACTGTTTAGATAAGAGAGTTACGATGCGACAAACTGGGCTTTGCCAAACCTCAATTAATCCGTAACTTGCTAATTTAGAAAACGCTGTAATTCAGAAATGTCCAGAGGCTTCATAGACCTGAATTTTGACTCGTGGCACTTTCTAACTCAAAAGTGTCTTATTGGCTTCATGAGGTGCATAGTTAAGCACAATACTTTCTGAAATTAACGTTACCATAAGGTATAAAATTCCTGCTATGGCATCTCGTTTAGTGCGTTAATCTGGTGTTTCAAACCATCTATAAAAACATCAACATACCTATTAAAACTCTCATCCATCGGTTTGTCATAGCCATTTTGCCAGCGTAAAATGAAAGAAGCATTCATCATTTGAGGTAGAAAACGAGTTAAGTTTGGATACTCACTATTTTCTACCTTCTTAGCCTCCCCTCTTAACTTAGCTTCCCATTCATCCGCATTATCTAGCGGTAAATGACCGAACTCCATGGTTACGAAACCACACATTGATGCAATTACTGTGTTGTACATAGGGACTATATGAGACGGCGGACAATTTGCATCCAAAAGAGCAGCTATAATTCCATCTAGCAATCTAGGATCTTGATACGCATTTGCCAGAAGTCGCCCTCCTATCAAATCTGCGATGTGGGGATGGTGTTTTACTGCACCTCTGTAGTTTTGGAATAACAGGGTCAACCAGACGTGCCAATCCAGGTTACCGTAGTTAGGTGTGACACTAGACATCACTGTATTTGCAATTTCACCTAACAGTGTGTTTTTGTTTTTAAAATACCAATAGATAGCTGTTGGATAGGTATCTAACCGTTTAGCTACGTCTCGAATACTAAACGTATCGATTCCTTTCTCCGCAATAAGATTCAGTGCTACCTCGATTATAATTTCCTTAGAGAGAGGTGTTGTATTTGCTTTTCTTTTCATAAAGGTACCGCTATCTATAAAGTACTTGCTAAAGGGAGGTCTGCTTTTTAGACAGATTGAACGAACTTCTAATGTTAAAAGTATCGTAAACAATATTTAATTTGGTAATCAAGCGGCTACCTTTGTCGACTTCTAACACATCGACAACATTAAAAGGTGCAGGTTCACCATTGGCAAGTGTCCAGTCAAAGTAGAACCAGATAGATATCAAATCTGTACAGTCACGAGTTGATTTCCCTTCCATTACGCCCTTCAAGGTTAGCTTTGAACTGCTCGTATCTTCAAACAATTCAGGATAAAAGTCTGCTGCCTTACGTTCACCGTAAAGTGGTGAACTCACCAACGCATCTGGCGTGAAAAGCGATAGTACTTTTTCAATGTTTGCTTCTTCAAGTGCTTCAAGGTATTTGTTTGCTATCGTATTGGCATTCATGATTTTACTCTATTGTTCAGTGTGCAATTCTATATTGTACACTGAACAATAATGAGAGCAAGCTTGAGTTTGTAGCTGTTTAATAGAATGAAAGGTGCTGCATTAACAATGAATGCACTCCTGCATTAAATGCATAAATATTTCGCATCGTTGACTGTAATTGGAAGGTTTTGTCCAAAAGCTTCTCAGGTGTCGTCTACTCGACCAAAGTGTGGTAAAGCAATAACTAAATAGAGAGTTCAGACAGGATCTCTGTTTTTCATTGCAGTCATTTCAATGACTGTTTTATTGTAAACTACAATTCACTTTAAGATTTTTATAGTAAAATAGTTTTTACTATAATTATTTCTAACCTATTACTTTGACATTTAAATTTTGGTAAATTAATATTTACCTTATTATATTTACGGTAAAGGTTAATTTACTATGGGAAGAGGTAACATTCAGGTTAGCACTGTTGCTAGTGCCGCACTAACTCATTTTGCCACGATGCTTACAATCCAGCGTAAGGAAAAGAAAATCACTGTAGAAGAGACTTGTTCCCGAGTTGGGGTATCTAAGCCCACTATGATAAAGATTCTTAAAGGTGATCCGTCTGTAAGTATCGGACTCTACTTCGAAACTGCTTGGGTATTAGGTGTTCCTTTATTTGAACCCGATGAAAACCAGTTTGCTATTAAACGTAAAACAAATGCGAAAATTGAGGCATTACTGCCTAATCGAGTAAGAAGGAAAAAGGTAATTTTAGATGATGACTTCTAGTAATCAATGCTTCGTTTGGAAATGGCTTAAAGGACAATCAGAGCCTGTGGTAGCAGGTAGACTCACTATTGATGAAACTGGCCAACATTTTACGTACGGTCAGTCTTACTTGAAACGTTCAGATGCAGAACCAATTTACTCAAATGAATTACCGCTTTCTGCTGGTACTAAGGAACCAGTTCAAGGTATGCCTATATTCTCTTGCTTGCGTGATGCAGCTCCAGATGCTTGGGGACGTAGGGTCATTAATTCTCGGTTGATGGGCAAAGACTACGATGCTGAGTTAGGCGAAATGACGTATTTGATGCATTCCGCTTCAGATCGGATCGGTTCTCTCGATTTTCAAGAATCGGCCACTGAGTATTTTGATCGTTCTACTGATGCGGCAACTCTTGAAGAATTATACAATGCGTCTGAAATCGTCGGTCAAGGTAAGGAAATCTCTTCGGATTTGGATAGAGCACTTATGCATGGTACATCCCTCGGAGGTGCTCGCCCGAAAGCGATGATCACTGGTAATGAAGCTAAGTATATTGCTAAGTTTTCAGCATCAAATGATACTTACGAAGTTGTACAATCAGAATACGTAGCAATGAGGCTTGCCAAGTTAGCAGGACTCAATGTTGCCGAAGTTATTTTTGAAAAAGTATTAGGAAAAGATGTTCTTCTTGTAAGACGCTTTGATAGAGCGTTAGTTGGTGACGTTTGGTGTCGTCGCTCAATGGTGTCCGGGCTGACAGTTTTAGGCTTAGATGAAACATGGGCTAGAGAGGCATCTTACGCAGACCTAGTGAACAATATGAAGCAGTATTGCATCGATTTTACCTCTGATAGCCAAGAGCTATTTGCACGGATGGTATTTAATGTACTGATCGGTAATACGGATGACCATGCTCGAAATCATGCTTTCTTTGTAGAAGGGGAGAAAATATCCCTGTCACCGGCTTATGATATTTGTCCACAAAACCGTACAGGTGGGGAGGCGAGTCATGGAATGAAGATCTTCGAAAATCTTAATTTATCTCTGTTATCACTTTGTATGCAAGCAGCACCAAGTTTCAATATTAAGGCTGAAAAAGCAGAAGAAATTATTAGGTTTCAAATTTCTACGATTACCCAAGAGTTTGAATCCGTGTGTAACGAAGTAGATGTCCCTGAAGTTACGCGAAAGTTACTTTTCAAACGTGTGATATTGAATAACTACATATTCAATGAAATGGAACATTTAAAGCCGCAAGATGGTCATTAAGTAGAATACATGGAATATCTAAATAAACAATGTCCGTACGACATGATGGGTTTTGTCGCAAAGTTTTGCGTTGTCGGTTAAGATTTACTCAATCTTTACCTAATACTCTGAATCTCAATGTTTAAAGGTTGCCACTTCCCCTCTGAAGTTATTCTCGAAACCGTACGTTATTATCTCGCCTATAAACTCAGTTATCGTGAAATTGAAGAGATACAATTGGAGCGCGGAGTCGTTGTGGATCAGGCCACTATTAATCGTTGGGTTATCAAATTTACGCCAGTATTAGAGCACAGAGCGAGGTGTAGAAATAAGCCCGTATCTGGCTCGTGGCGAATGGGTGAAACCTACATCAAAGTCTTTGCGCTCAAAAACATAGCGTCTGGAGCGCTTTATCTTTTGATAAACGCGATCAACTGCTGTCATTTGAACCTCCTAACTTTCATACGTGTTCGTAATATAACGCAACCTTATTATGACAGGAAGAAATACGGCAAACTCAAAGGGGATAATACGGCAAAAATAACGAATAAATATTATTAACCTATTGTTTTATAATAATCATTTCAAGGTCATTAAAAATGACCTTTCTAAAATCAACACTCCAACCTTACTATGAGTCTATCCCCTCAGAGATGTTCAGAGCCTCCTCAATTTCTACGCCTAAATAGCAAATGGTATTATCCAACTTAACATGGCCAAGTAATAGTTGCACAGCGCGAATGTTTTTGGTTCTCGCCTAAATTAACGTCACCTTGGTACGGCGCATCGAGTGGGTACCATAGAGATAGGGATCGTAGCCGAGTTCCGTTACCCAGCGGAAAATGATGGTGGCGTAGCTGCTACAACTAATTGCTTTACCCTGCCTTCGAGGACTTGGGAAAATAGAGTCTGGTGCAGAGAGTTGGCTGTGCAGTGCGTGAAGTGAGCTCAAACTGTACCCCTCTGGCTGTAAAGCACGCGATCTTGAATCGCACCACCAGAAGAGATATCCCTCACTTTCATTCTAAGTAAGTCACAAGAACGTAACTTGCAATCGATAGCGAGATTGAGCAAGGTCGATTTCAAGCCTAGTGCGAATTCGCCAGATATCTTCAAGCTTGAAGGACTTTTTCTGCCCTGTTAGATGACCTTTCTTCGTCCACATAATTGACCTCCAATCTAAACCAGCTCATCTGCATACGCAGGTAATTATATAAAAAGTACTGCATTTAACTCTCAAGGAACCACTATGCCTAGACCTAAACGCGCGTCCGGCAACCACTTTACCCGTGGCGGACAAATTACTTTTCACTCCATTCGGATGTTCTTTCAAGTCAACAACACCTTAGTCTACGCCGCCATTTGGTCGGTGATAGCACTCACTGGTGTTCTAACCTGGCTACGCGCTCCTGATAACGCCTTTTGGTCTGTGTTCTACTACTGGCGCAATCATATCTATGCCAGCTTTGGGCACGATCTTAACAGCGAAGTCACGACGTTCTGGAGCGGGAAACGCTACGTTGGTACGCTCGCCTCCCAACTGGAAAACACCCAACTCATCGACCTCTACGATAACGTGATACACCAAATACAAATCAACTTCTTAATTGCCATCGGTATTGCCTTCGCTATTTTGATGCTCGCCATGAGTTTCTTTAAACGACAAGGCGAAAAGCAAAGTGAAGATTTCCACGTTCGAGGCTTTCAATACGCCGAACCCAAAGTGCTCACAAATGATTTGAAAAAACGGGCAAAGAAACTCAAGAAACAGGGTGTAGGCAACGGACGAATTTCTGATTTCAAAGTGGATGGGCTGGCCTTATTTAAACGTGAGTTTGAAGTGCAGCACATGCTGATTGACGGCACCACAGGGGCCGGTAAATCCGTCATGCTGCGGAAACTGCTGCGCTGGATACGCAAACGTGGGGATAAAGCGATTATTTATGATAAAGGCTGCACCTTTACCAGTAAGTTCTTTGACCCTAGCCAAGACACCTTACTCAACCCCTTCGATGAACGCTGCGCCAATTGGGATGTCTGGTGCGATGCAAAAGAAGCCCCTGACTTTGAAAATATCGCCAGCGCCCTTATCCCGCAGCATGGCGAAGGTGACCCATTCTGGGTCGACTCCGCCCGGACTATCTTTTCAAGTGCGGCGTATCGCATGAGCCAAGATGACAAGCCCTGCTCGACCGCAAGGCTGCTTAGCCTGATACTCACGTCTGAACTTGAAACCCTGGGTAATTTCCTGCAAGGCACAGAGTCTGCTTCCCTGGTCTCGAAAGACATCAAAAAGACGGCCATCTCCATTAAGTCGGTGCTCGCTACCTACATTAAGAGCCTACGCTTTTTAGATGGCTTGGATGACAAAGACACGAAAGGAGAGCCCAAACGTAAACCGTTTTCTATCACCGATTGGGTACAAGATGACAAACAAAAAGGCTTTTTGTTTTTATCGAGTAACGCGCAGCAACACGCCTCATTGCGTCCTTTGATTTCGACGTGGCTTGCCATTGCTTCTAACGCTATCTTGGGACTCAAAGACGATGAAGACCGCCGCATCTGGGTGATTATGGATGAAATGCCAAGTCTGCATAAACTGCCTGAGCTTGACACCATCATTGCCGAAGTGCGTAAGTTTGGGGGCTGTTATGTGATTGGTCTCCAGTCTTATGCGCAGCTCGTGAAAACCTACGGAAAAAATACCGCGGACGTTATTTTTGATTTACTCAACTCTCGCTTTTACTTTCGCGCCCCATCAGCGCAGATGGCGCAAATCTCATCCAAAGATTTGGGTGAGCAAGAGGTGGATGTCTCAAGAGAGCACATTTCTTACGGTGCAAATGCACTCCGTGATGGGGTATCGATTGGCCACCAGACGGTGACACGACCGGTTATCTCTAGCAGTGAAATCCAA
>NZ_JBFRST010000058.1:0-73654 GCF_041473705.1 Vibrio sp. 10N.222.55.B11 | reverse complement strand
AAGTTGTTCACGAACATCAGACCAATCCACAAGGATCACAGGGCATGAGTTGGCGCCCGTTATTAAGTAGGCATGCCATTTATAAATTAGGTCTTTTTCACGATGTAGTTGGCGATTTCCAAGCAGTCTATCAACGCGTTTGATCGCATGTTTTACCGTGGTATTAGTTTCCAGTTTGCGACCTAGTTTAGTCAGCGTTAAGTCTGAGCCGTCAAGTACACTTTTTGTAGCAAGTATCAGAGAACTAACGCGTTTTTTGTGAATGGAGGGGCATTGGTTTTGTATGGTTTGTTGTAGAATCTGAATGTCGCGCATTGTTAACCCACTTGTTCGAAATGTGTGTTCAGCGATATTCATTAGATCAAAGACGGCGATGCGCGTCTACCTCATTGTTTTTATGCCTGATTATGAGGGGATTCGCAAGAGTGCGGCGTTATACCCCTTGTTGGGCTACTGCACAGTATTTAACAAATCTAAGTGAAGACGTATAAAAGGAAGTGTAAGATATTCAACTTGTTGTATTCTCTACATAAGGACTTTTAGGTGTTAGATTTAATCCAAAAGTTAGTACATGTTTCTCTAATAGTAATCTTTGGTTTCATCCTTCTAATATTATTTTCAGTTAACCCACTCATGGGCATTGGGGTGTCGGTGGGGGCAGGCTTAATTTTTTACAAAGTTAAGCTAGCAACGAACACGTATAATTTCTTCTCCAAATCAAGTTCAGATACTAAAGCATCGAGTCCACTATCGTTCTCGCGTAGCACTGAACTTGTTCAGCATAAGAAAAGCTCTTACGAAATTGTTATTGAGAACAGTAAAGACCTTGAAGGGCGCTTGGCAAAAATGGGGGCTACAGGTAAAGGTTTACATGAGAAAACATCTTCAGTTTCTGGCATATTACCGACTAAGCTCGTCAAAGAATTGAGAGCCGTTGCTACGATAAGGAATAAGCTTGTTCACGAAGACGGCTTTTCACTAACTAATCATGAATTAGAGGATTTTGAAGAACTAGCGTATTCCGCATACAGAGCACTACGAAACTTGCCAGCTCTACCAAAGGTATCAACTCATAAGTTTACTTGTGGTAAATGCAATAAAACCGATATTGCTCATATCACAATGAAACAAGCAGTTCCTTTATTCGCTCATTGTCAGCATTGTGGTGAAAAGTTGGATCTTGAATCGGAAGGTTTTGTTACTGAGAACTCAACGGTATAACAAGTGTCTAAGACGCTATGTTCTACCCTAAGAAGTAACACTTTATGGAGAGCGGTATGAATATCAAAGAGTCTGATTGGAAAATCTTTTGTGAAATAAAGAGTGAAGCAGCGAAAGTGTTTTGTACTCGACAGCTAGATGAAGCCATCAAAACGATTACTGATGAGTCAGAACCTGTAGGGGAAAGGTTCAACTTTATGTGTCAGTATTCCAAAGAATCTCAAAAGCAAATGAAGTTGATTTTTGATGGCCACTCTCGAAGCCGTGCATTTATTCAGCTCATGCAAATGTGTGAGGAAGGCTTGGTTGCACCAGAACAATTTGAACGCCTTTCAGACGAACTCAAAAAAGACATTACGAGTATTCTAGAAAGAAGAGCCTAAGGAAAGTTGGCTAATCAGGCCGCTTCTTTTTCATAGCTGCAACCATCTCAATATTATTCCTTTTTATTCGCGAATTCGGATATCCGCTACATTTTTGCTTCGGCAACCTCACTTTTACGAGTTTATTATACGAGTTGTATTGAAAATCGTAGAGTTACTCGGTTTTTTCTCCTTCAAAATGCCGTTGATTTTTAAGAATTAGCACTAGAATCTGGATTGAGATTTCTTCCAAAAAAGTGTCAACATTACTTTGTCAATAAAACCTCTCAATAGCCCTTTAAATCCGTGCGCTCTAGGTGAGCTGAAAGTGTCACCTAGAGTGCACGAGGGTGGGGGTTACGGGAGTTTATGCTTGTGATGCGACCAGAGCCCCACCATCACAAATTCTTGGACCCAAATACTTGAATATTTTTGGTTTGCATAGACGTTCTAGCAATTATTCGGATTCCGAATCCATGATTTTTGGCCATAGAAGCCGAGTGTTATGTTTTAAAAGTGAGTGTGCGGATCAGTGAGTGCCTATAGGCCTTTAAAGCTCTTAATATTGGATGAGTAGGTTTACTTGCTGGTGGGTAGTTCAGGCATGTTATGTCATTAAATGAGAGTTGAAGGATTAGGTTGGAAGGTGCTTTTAAGAATGAACGAAAGGCTAGAAGTGTTTTCTTGATCGCCTTTCAGTGTTGTTTGATTAGCCTGGAGTGTATTACGTGGTGGTAACGTCTTGTCCAATACACAGGAATGTAAATAGGCGGCTCTCAGCGATTTTTAGTTATGCCAAAGGAGTCGTCCCATTATTGATGACGATATTCGTTTTGAAGTGCGTACAAGGCCATACAAGTAACATTCTAGATGCTAGTCGGTTTTGCCTTTTTGTTTGAGTAGTGTGTTGAACCTAGCGAAAAAGCGGTCTAGTCTTACTGTTAGAAAAACTACTGTATAAGTCCACCTTTCGTCCACCCTTAATCCACCCAAGCAAGATTGGGACAAAGTGGGGAAGGGGAAAGTTGATTATTTTCAGTGTATTGCGCGAGATTTACGACGTTTTTGAGGGCTCAAAAACGGTGAAACCCCGATGTTGGTAGCATCGGGGTTTCGAATTTCTAGATTTCTCGACTGGTAAGATCGATTATCTTTTCTATGCAGAAGGCTGGATTAATCCAATCTTATTCCTTGGTAGGGAATTAGATGCGGATGAAGTCCATGTGCTCAACTTTTGGCTTGAACGCGTGACGTTGAACGTCTTGTGGCTTAACCTTAACTTCTGCGCCGTCAATCAGTAGAGTGATTGCTTCGTAGAATTCAGGCTTGTCCATTTGGTTGATCACGTCAGCGTGAACAAGTTCGATAGCTACAGCTTCAGCTTCGCCACCGTAGATTACAGCTGGGAATTTACCAGCGTGACGTAGGCGGCGGCTCGCACCTTTACCTAGTTCAGTACGTACTACTGCTTCAAATTTCATAGTTTTACTCTCAAATTAGTAAAAATTAACTTCACACCTCAATGCGACCTTGAGTGTGTGGTAATGCTTAAACATAAAAGTTCATGCTTAAGCGAGCGCGGATACTAACATCACATTCCAATATGAGCAAGTCAGAAGCCCATCTCAAAGTGAATTTCCTTCGATAATGGGTTCGTTTGGAGATAAAACGTTCGCTAACGCTTGTTTAGCGCATTTTACTCCCTTTTACATCGCAATCCTTATCTATTTATATCACTGCTAAATCATCAAGTTAATGAACGGAAAATGAATGTTTGCCTAAGACTTGGTTAAGTCTTAGTTCGTTAATCTTAGTGTCAATTAAACAGCAGAATGAATAGGTGAAAATATGGAACCGGTAAGCATTGTCGTAATTACGCTAAACGAAGAGAAACGCATTAGCCGCTTAATGGAAGAGTTGAGCGTGCAAACCCACCAAGAGTTTGAAGTGATTGTTGTCGACTCGAACAGTGAAGATAACACCAGAGAAGTGGCGCAAGCTTATGAAAACGCGTTGCCAAAATTAACGGTGCATCACATGGAAAACCGTGGTGTGAGCCTTGGCCGAAACACGGGTGCTTCATTGGCGCAATACAACCGAATCCTTTTCTTAGATGCTGACGTGAGCTTGCCTCGAAACTTCCTTGCGAAAGCGCTTTATGAACTAGAAGAGAACAAGCTTGAAGTGGCGGGTGTGTACATGAGATCGAAAGGTTTGCCGCTTGTACACAAGTTTGGTTACGGGCTATTTAACGCAGGCTTGTTTACTACTCAGTTCTTTTTCCCGACGGCGATTGGCGCATGTATTTTCTCGACTAAACGGGCGCATGATGAGATCGGCGGTTTTGATGAAGAGATCGTCCTGTGTGAAGATTGTGACTACGTAAAACGTGCGAGCAAAACATGGCGATTTAGATTCTTAAATATGACCTTTGGCTTTGACCCACGTCGATTAGATCAAGATGGTGTTGTGAAGACGGGTTCAACTTACCTTAAAGCCAATGTAAGACGCTTCTTTAAAGGCGAAATGCGTAACAACGAAATGAACTACAAGTTTGGTCACTACAAAGAACAGTAAGCATTGAGGTTGTTATGTTTGATGGACTAGGGTTGTTTCTGGGAGCATTGGGTGATGCTCTCATTGGCCCAAACCTATTTGTACCGGGAGAGCCGTTCTTTATCGCAGCGGGCTTTCAACTGTATTCAGGTGCATGGATGGCGTTGGTTTTGGTGATGCTAGGTGGTTTGCTTGGTGATCAACTCAGTTATTTCATTGGTTATAAATACGGTGTTAAGGTGCAACGAAGGCTCATTAAGTTTCGCCCTAAAACCAAAAGATTAATTGCGCGCTGCCGCTATCTGGTTGCTCGCAAAGGCACATACATCATTCTTTTTGCTCGTTTATTAGGGCCTATCGCTTGGGTTGTGCCATTTATAGCTGGCTCGCATCGTGTACCGTGGCGTAATTTTAGTGTGTTGGCGTTTATCGGTTTGGCCCTTGGTGGAGGGCAGTTCATTGCTTGGGGCATGTTACTGGCGCACGGCGTTGAAAACTTCCCGTGGCTTAATAGCCTTAAGATATTTATCTCGGAGCATAATAGCTTGATCGTTGGTGTGTTCGCGGTATTAGTCTTCACCATTATCGGTTACCGAATGAAGTGGCGATGCTTAGTACTTAAGTCTAGTGCGCTGTTGTTGGCGTGGGTATTGTTTGCGAACTACGCTCACTTTTTCTGGAAAGCGGATGACTTTCAGAATCAACCAGAGACGGCTCAAATAAACAAAGTCGACTGGAACTCGGTTACCTATAAAGCGTTCCCCGGTAAATCTTCGTTCTACTCAGCGCAAGCGATCAACGTAATTTATGTTGGAGCAACCCCAAGAGACTTAATGAAGCAATTAGGCTGGATAGAGAATCAAACCTTCTCTCGAAATGAGATTGAATGGGTTGGTTATCTCGCATTGCTTAGAGAAAAAACGCCGCCAGTGTCTGATTTATATTGGCGAGACAAGCCGCAAGATATGGCTTTTCAATTGCCGGGTAACCTGATGAAGCGCAGCCATATTCGTTGGTGGCGTGCAGGTGTTGATATTAAAACTAACCAGCCTCAGTGGTTAGGCGCAATTAGCTATGATGATGGCCTTAAAGTCACGCCTTACTCAGGCATTGTGACCGTGCTTCATAACATTGACCCTAATGTTGATGAAGAGCGAGATCGGCTTGCTAATCAGATACGAACGTTACTACCAGACATCGAGTTAGACAAGTACCCATTAGCAACGGTGGAAGTGATCAATGACGATCATGACTATTACACTGATGGCCGGGTATTAACGATTGGAGCAACGACCCTTAGTGATAATTCACAAACTTTGGATGTTGCTGTGAACGATATATAGAGTTGTATATAAGGTCGATAGAATTAAGCCCTAGCATTACGTTAGGGCTTATTGTGTTTAACTTTTACTTAGCTTGTTCAGCCTTTACTTACTTTAAGCACCAGAGAAGCTTTTAAGCCGCCCATTGAGCTCTTGCTGAGCGTTAGGCTGCCTCGGTAACTGTGTGCCATTTCATTTACGATATTAAGCCCTAAGCCTGTTCCTGGTGTGGTTTCATCAAGTCGGACGCCACGTTTGGTCACTTGCTCAAGCTTCTCTTCAGGAATGCCTTGGCCATCATCTTCAATCACCAACTCTATGTTGCCATCGTCGAGTTCATTTGCATGGACGCGAATAATGCTGCCAGCCCACTTGTAACTGTTCTCGAGTAGGTTGCCGACCATTTCATCAAGGTCGGTTTTTTCTACCGCCACTTCAATCTCAGAGTCTAGCTCGTTAATTATGGTGACTTCGTTGGCTGCGTAGACTTTATCAAACGCCATTGAGATAGCTTCAACACGCTCACAAGGTGAAGACTTCACTGAAAGAATGTTCATTGCACCTGCCATACGAGCGCGGCCAAGGTGATAATCAATTTGGCTTTGAATCTGATGAATGGGCTGTTGCAGCAGTGCCTTGTCATCCTCTGGAAGTCGCTCTATCTCATTTTTTAGAACTGAAAGCGGTGTTTTCAACGCATGAGATAAGTTACCCGCGTGGTTACGAGCTCGTTCTAATAACTCTTGATAGTGAAAGAGCAGGGCATTGAGGTCAGAGACTAATGGAGAAACCTCTTTCGGGTAGTTATCGCTTAACCCTTGTTGCTCGCCGTTTCTTAGCATTACCAGTTCGCGTTGCATCTTGCTGAGCGGTAATAACGACCAACTGACTTGAATACCGATCAACATCAGCACGCCAACAAACAGCAACATTAGGATCAACCAGACTTGACCAGTAAGCTCTGTCAGTGTGGATTCTAATGGATCTTCATCAATACCAATGGTGATCGTGACAGGGTCGCTCAGTTCAGGCAGGTAGATATCTTGCTCGATGTAAATCAGCTTTTCTTTCTCTGGCCCTTTGACTGATGTGTGAATCGGTGAACGCTTGATGGTGAGGTCTTTATCCCATAGCGAGCGAGATCGAATGATCTGCTCTTGGGTAGCGGCGCGCCAATAAATACCACTGTAGGGCTGGTTGAACCTAGGATCAGACAGACGCTCTGCCATGATCAGGTTACCACTGTCATTGGTTTCGATATTGGCGGTTAACTCATCCATGGTTAAGCCAAGCTGCTGCTTCATGTCATCGACGAGGTAGTCGTTAACCAGTTTCGGAATCCCGACACCAGCCGCTAATATCATCGCACCTAGCCAAAAAGCCGCAGCAAGGAGCAAGCGGCTTTTTAAACTGATGTTTTTAAGTGTTCGTTTCTTTAGATTCATGCATTTCCAACCTGCCTTTGCTCATCGTAACTTATCGTATTGCGATGATCAGAACAGGCTGTCCACTTAATTAATGGTTGCTCTTGGCGTGATTGACGACTGAGCTATTCAGCATTCAGTTGGTAGCCAAGGCCACGAACGGTTTTGATGATCTTTGGTGCGATTTTCTTACGAATACGACCGATGAACACTTCAACCGTGTTTGAGTCTCGGTCGAAGTCTTGCTTGTAGATATGCTCAACCAACTCAGTGCGCGAGATAACCTTGTTTTGGTTATGCATGAAGTACGCGACAACTTTATATTCCAGCGCCGTGAGGCTAACTGCTTGACCTTGCCACAACACTTTAGAACTGCGTGTGTCTAGGCTTAGATCACCGATTTGAAGTATCGGAGCAGCACTGCCTGATGCTCGGCGCAGTTGAGCTCGGATACGGGCAATCAGCTCGACCATCTCAAATGGCTTAGTTAGGTAGTCATCAGCACCGGCGTTCAAGCCCTCAACACGTTGAGTTAGCGTGTCACGAGCACTTAAGATAATCACTGGCGTGTTGATGTTTTCGTCTCGAATGCCTTTTAATACCGTTAGGCCGTCAAGCTTAGGTAAACCTAAATCGAGGACAATCGCGTCCCATTCTTCTGACGTTGCACGGTAGAGTGCGTCGATACCATCTTGAGAGAGCTCTGGAACCCAGTCGGCCCCCTCAAGTGTTTCAATAATTTGTTGGCCCAAACGAGGCTCATCTTCAACGACTAAAATTTTCATAATTGTTCTTCTAATTTCTTCTAATGACTGTTCGTCGTGCTTAGCTCTTCGTCGTACGTAACTAGTCGCCGTGTTTAATTGCGTCTTTAAAGTTGCGGCCTTTGATCATAAGCATTTCTAACGTCTCAGCGTTGTATTCGACTTTGATGATGTTGTTTTGGTAATTGATTTTTAGTTCATACACCCAAATGTCGTCATCTTCTTCTAGTTCTACTTTAATGATTCTGCCATGAAGATCGTTTTCAACCGCCGCATACATTTCTGAGAAAGGGCGAATGTAGCCTTCTCGTACGGCTTCATAGACTTCGTCTTGATCTTCTTCAAATTCGATACGGGTTCCTGCTTTGTGAACGTCCTGCACTAATTCATGACCATTATGATGTGAGTCAGCCCATGCACCAGCAGAAACAAATAAGCCTAAGCTTATAGAAAACAAAGAAATCATAGCTTTACTAAACATAGCGAATCCTAGAGAAGGTTGATAGCGTTCAGTATAAAAAAGTAATTCTGAACAGAAAGTGAACCTGATTAATAATGAGAATTTGATACCGAAAAACTTAACGTTTAAATGGCGCGGGTTTTAATACATAACACTAACTGCCGAGTGTTAAGAACGTAAGACTTACCTTTATTCTTATCCTTAACGCTGCTGTAGTTCGTCTTCGAATATCTTGTCTCTCATTTTCCAAAAGCGTCCGACTTTACGTGCAATCACGAATTGAGGTGGGCGGAATCTATGTTGGTGAGCAACCACTTTCGTTGGTGAGGCTTCTTCAAAAGGGCGATGTCTGTCTGCAAGGTGAGGGCGAACAAACTGGTCTTTGAAGTTTTGCTTCTGCTTTTTGGTGGTTAATGACCAAAACTCATGCACTTGCGCTTGGTTTTCCCCGCGATAGGTGACTTTAAGTTGTGATTTACCTTTGTCGTCTTTAAGCACGTTGAGATCCATTTCTAAACATTCAAATACCAATGCATCTTTTAGGTTCAGTGCTTCTTTTAGTTTTTTGTCTGGGTCAACTAAGGTGGCATCGCACTCATGGCAAATGCGCGCGGCAATGTCGTTGTCCGCACCACATTCACCGCAATATTTCGCTCGGAAACGATAGTTGCAGTGTTCGCGTTCGCCTGTGTCTTCATCGGTAAAGTAGCCTTGGCATTTACGACCAAAGTGCTCAAGCAAGAAGCCATTGCTGTCTAGCTTACCCCAAAAGTTGTTATTGAAGCCGCACGCCGGGCAAGGAATGGTGATGATTTCACTGTCTGAATCGGGTTTAGGGTCGCCAACCTCGGGTTGGTAAAGGTCGTAACTGTTGCCCGCATAGTCGAGCACCAAACACTCTTTCTTACCCGGCGATAGGCGTAAGCCACGGCCAACGATTTGTTGATACAAACTGATGGATTCTGTCGGGCGCAAAATCGCGATTAAATCGACGTGTGGCGCATCAAAACCTGTGGTTAATACCGATACGTTAACCAAGAACTTGATTTTACGTTCTTTGAAGTCGCTGATTATTTGGTCACGCTCGAGCGTCGGCGTATCGCCAATCACAATTGAAGCTTCACCTTCTGGTAATAAGCCGAGGATCTCTTGCGCGTGTCGAACGGTCGCAGCGAATACCATGATGCCTAGTTTATCTTGGGCTAGGTGAATAATCTGATCGACAATCTGTGGGGTCGCTCGTTTCGATTGCTCGATCACCATGTCGAGTTCTGCTTCTTTGTAGCGACCAGTGCTCGCGGGCTTTAACTGCGAAAAGTCATAGCTTAACACGGGTGCATCAATCATGCGTGCAGGAGTTAAGAAACCTTCATCGAGCAGGTAACGAATCGGCAGCTCAAAGATACAGTCGCGGAAGAAACGTGGCTCATCTGAACGCACTTGACCGCGAGTGTGGTATTGATAAATCCAACCCATCCCAAGACGATATGGGGTCGCTGTTAATCCAAGCACCTTGATGCCCGAATTATTCTCGCGTAAGTGAGTGATGACTTTCTGATAACTACTGGTCTTTTCATCGGGAACACGGTGGCATTCGTCGATAACCAACAGCGAAAATTGGTTAGAGAATGAATCGAGATTTCGCACCACGGATTGCACCGAAGCAAACACGACTTGTTGGTCGGTCTCTTTGCGTCCTAAACCCGCAGAGAAAATCGAGCCTTTCAGCCCGTAACCTTCATACTTTTCATGGTTCTGTTCAACCAACTCTTTTACGTGAGCAAGCACCAACACTCGACCTTTCGCAAGCCTTGCTAACTCTGCAATCACAAGGCTTTTTCCTGCACCTGTCGGAAGCACGAGCACTGCCGGAGTTTGGTGTTTTCTGAAGTAATGAATCACTGATTTTACAGAATCAGCTTGGTACGGGCGGAGTGTATACATATCGCGTCTTGTAAGAAGGAAAACAAATAGTGTGAAATAGCTCAACTAATTGAGCAAAGGTGACTATAATACCCGACTTAGATTAGTTGAGGTATTCATGCGTTTAGATAAATTTCTGTGCGATGCATTAGGCGTCACTCGAAGAGAAGCAACACACTTATTAAAATCCAAGGCAGTGACAGTAAATGATGTCATTCAAAAAAGCGGCTCACTCAAGGTAACTGAAGAGTGCGTTGTGGAATGGCAAGGCAATGAACTGAATGTTCACGGCCCACGTTACATCATGCTTTATAAGCCAGAAGGCTTTGTTTGTTCGCATGAAGATGGCGCAAATCGTATCGCGTTTGAATTACTTGATGAAATCAAAATGGACAAGCTGCACTTTGCTGGTCGTCTAGATATTGATACAACAGGTCTTGTGTTGATTACAGACGATGGTAAGTGGTCTCACCGTATCACTTCGCCAAAGCACAAGTGCGAGAAGACGTACCGTGTGTGGTTGGTTGAACCTGTTGAAGACGATTACGTTGAAAAATTCAAAGAGGGCATCCAGCTTAAGAGCGAAGATGGCCTAACACTTCCTGCACACCTAGAAGTTCGTGCAGAGCGTGAAGTGCTACTAACGATTCACGAAGGCAAATACCACCAAGTTAAACGTATGTTTGCTGCTCTTGGTAACAAGGTAGAAGCACTACACCGTGAACGTATTGGCGAAATTGAGATGGACGAATCTTTAGAGTTAGGTGAATACCGTTACCTAACGCAAGAAGAAGTCGATTCAATCTGGAAGTAGTCCTTAGCTAGAAGTTGCTCTTAACAAGAAATTGTTCTTAACAAGAGACCACTTTTGCTGGAAATAGCCCTTTCGTTGTAAAGCCGACCATGGATAGCGTCGGCTGATGATGTTGACTGGTACTAGGAAAGTCTCAGCCAATCTTTGACTCGCATACTCACGCTAGTCCCTAGCTCTATCAGTTGAACATTCGGAGAACCATGCAAACATCGACCTCACAGAGCCAAAGCTCCCAACTAGAAACACCTCAATTAGGCTTAGTGCTGTTTTTGATTCTAGGTGCGATTGGTGCACTTACTCCGCTAGCCATTGATATGTATCTGCCAGCGATGCCGACCATTGCTAAAGATCTTGGTGTGACGGCGGGTGAGGTACAAATCACGCTAACAGCCTATACCGCAGGTTTCGCGCTGGGGCAGTTGCTGCATGGCCCGTTGGCGGATAGCTATGGTCGCAAGCCTGTACTGCTTATTGGTGTGTTCTTGTTTGCTATCGCTTCTATGGTGAGTGCGACAACTCATGGCATTGAAGCGCTGACTTACATCCGTACCGCTCAAGGTTTTGCTGGTGCTGCGGCGGCCGTTATCATCCAAGCGGTGGTAAGAGATATGTTCGATCGTGAAGATTTCGCAAGAACCATGTCTTTCGTTACTTTGGTGATGACAGTTGCGCCATTGGTTGCTCCGATGATTGGCGGTTACTTAGCGTTGTGGTTCGGTTGGCGTTCAATTTTCTGGGTTCTGGCTATTTTTGCGGTGATCGTGATTCTGGCGGTATCGATGAAGATCCCAGAAACGCTTCCTGCAGAAAACCGACAACCATTGCGCTTTAAAACAACGATTCGTAACTATGCTCGACTGTGTAAGAACCCAACGGCGATGGGCCTGATTTTCTCTGGTGCATTCTCATTTTCAGGGATGTTTGCGTTCTTAACGGCAGGTTCATTCGTTTACATCGATATCTATGGCGTTCGCCCTGATCTGTTTGGCTACCTGTTCGGCTTGAATATTGTTGCTATGATCTTGATGACGAGCATCAACGGTCGAATCGTTAAGAAAGTGGGCTCTCACGCTATGCTCAGAGTCGGTTTAACCATTCAACTGTTTGCGGGCTTAGGTTTGTTAGTCGGTTGGATGTTAGATATCGGTTTGTGGGGTATTGTGCCATTCGTGATGCTGTTTATCGGCACACTGTCTACCATTGGTAGTAACTCAATGGCACTGCTTTTAAGCGGATACCCGAATATGGCCGGCACAGCTTCTTCGCTTGCAGGCACATTAAGATTTGGTACTGGTTCTGTAGTGGGGGCAATTGTTGCTATGCTACCAAGTGACACTGCAGGGCCAATGGCTATGATGATGGCAGCATGTGCAATACTGTCAGCATTACTATATTGGACATTAGGACAGAAGGCATAATGTCAAAATACTATATTGAAATTCAGAAGTTAGTGAACGATGCGCTGGGCGAGCTGTATGCTCTGCATAAGTCTGGTAAAGCGATCGACGCACCTATCGCGAACAACCTTTATCTTGTTCGTTGGGTAACAAAAGCGATTAAATCTCAAGCTTATGATCGCGTGATTGTGCCTGACTTAGTTCGCTGGCAGAAACAGGGTCGCTCAAAAGGCAACAACTCTGATTTAACTTTTACCTTTAAACGTATTTCTGCGTTTTACGGACGTTTTTTCCCTGAAGGCGAAGAGCCTAAAACGCTAAAAGACAGTGATGTTGAAGCGTTCATGGACAAAATGTACGAGATGGGTTGGAGCGTATCGAGTGAAGACGAGCTAACGACTGGCGGCAAGATTCAATTCTTCACCGATGGCGAGCACTCTTTTGCTTTATGCGGTAAACAGTGTGACGACTCTTTCGACGGGGAGTTGATGGTTAAGCCAATGAACTGGTTTGTTCGTGGCAACCATGCTGAGTTCATCCAAGCGGCGATGGAAGCGGGCTTCATGCTTCACAAAGTAACGGACTATAAGTCTGCGGTGAAGTATCACGGTGAATACATCGTTTACCCTGCTAACCAAGGCAACCAACTGGCTGAGATCCCAATTAGCGTTATCGGCTAATAGCGGATTCGAGATGAGAGATACGAAGAGCGGAATTATCCGCTCTTTTTTTGCCTCTCATAGCGCGTGTCGCTAATTTGCTTTTAATCTTTTCGCATCTCGTCACTCGAATCCCGCATCTGCTTTTAATCCTGTTCTTTAGCCTGCTTCTCAATTGCCTTCACCATGCCTTTAAAAATAAACAGGTGGGCTGGCATCATAGCAAACCAATACAGTAACCCTAGAAACCCCTTTGGATGCCACCAAGCCGAGATATTCAGCTCGCGAGAGTCACCGTGGTCAGAGACAGTAATCTCGAGTCGCCCTAAACCGGGGCCTTTCATACCGAAAAGCAGAGATAAAAACTGATTCTCTTCACAGCGAATGACCTTCCATGAATCGATTTTGTCACCGACTTTTAGGTTGGGCCCTTCTGGCATTTGTCGAACCGGTACACCGCCACCGAAAAGAACATCCAACCATTCGCGTGTGCGCCATAAAGTGTTAGCAAAGAAGTAACCTTGCTTCGGGCTTCCGATTTGCTGAGCAACATGCCAAAGCGATTCCAATGAAGCGCTTGAGGTGATACTTGCGCCTGTTTTCTTCGGGTAATAGCCATACCCAGCTTGCCAGCGTTTGAATGCGGTTTTATCAAAGCCCCATACATTGCTTTTGACAAAGTTTCCTTCAGCGTGAATGGCTTGTTCAACCATATTTTCGAACGAGATAAGCTTCTGAGGGTACTTTTCTCTAATGATGGTCGAACTGGCGATGAAGTCGTGCTTTAAGCCTGCAAGTAGTGCTCTACCTATGTTAGACGGTACAGAAGTCACCACACCTAACCAATATGAAGCAATCTTTGGTGTCAGTAGCGATGTCGCCCATAGTTTGAGTGGACGATCGGCGGTTTTAGCAATATGAGCAAATTGGTTTCGGTAAGAGACAATATCCGGCCCGCCAACCTCAAAGGTTTGGCTTTCGCTAGGCGTGTCTTGTGCGAGTTTTAGTAAATAGTGGTTCAGGTTCTGCAAAGCAATCGGGTTGGCTTTAGAGTCAACCCATTTTGGCGCAATCATAATCGGCAAGTTGTACACGAAATCTCGCATGATCTCGAATGCCGCAGATCCTGGGCCAATGATCACGCCAGCTTGAAGTTCGGTAACGGGTACAGGCCCTTTACGAAGCAATTCGCCGGTTTTCTTTCTCGCTTGAAGGTGCTCTGAATCACCAGTCTGAGGCTGTAAAGAACTCAGGTAGATGACGTGTTGATTCTTTGGCCCAAGAGCAGAAACAAAGTTACGGGCTAAGTTCAGCTCATAATCGATAAAGTCGTGGCCTTCCGCCATGCCATGGACGAGAAAGAAGATAAGATCAAAGTCGGGGACTAAGGCTTGTGTCGCAGCTTGATCGGCCAGATCAAGATACTCAAGCGATAAGCTTTCGTGAGGCTCGGTCCGTGCCTTTAAATAGTCGATATGCCTTGCTGCTGCCGTGACTTGATAGCCTTGCTCAAGCAGGAGAGGGAGGAGTTGCGAACCAACATATCCAGAAGCGCCTAAAACCAGTACTTTCTTCATTGTTACTCCATTTATATCTGTGGTTAAAAACCGAACATTGATATAATAGCGCGATATTTATCTTTATTCATCAATACGTTCCGTTTAGGTATCTCTCTATGTTGCTCTCTTCAATTATTCATCACACACGAGGTGATTTTGTTCGCAGGCTTATTGCGATTGCACTGCCCATCACCTTGCAGAGCATTATGTTTTCAAGCCGAGGCTTGGTGGATGTATTGATGTTGGGCCAACTTGGCGAAGCAGACATCGCAGCTGTGGGGGTGGCGAGCCGAGCGATGTTCGTGACGACCATTATGCTGGTGGGTGTTACCACGGGCGGTGCTCTTCTTACTGCTCAATATTGGGGCGCGGGTAACAGACAAGGTGTGAGAGAAAGCACTGCGCTGACGTGGCTGGTGTCGACACTGTTTGCTTTACTGACTATCGCGTTTTTCGTTTCATTTCCTGCACAAATCATGGGCGTGACGACCGACTCTCAAGAGGTCATCAACTTAGGCGTTGAATATATCGTAATTACGTCATTTAGCATGCTAGCGGTATCGTGTGTCAGCAGTATGGCTGTGGGTTTGAGAGCGATGCACAAACCCGGGCTAAGTACATTTTTCAGCGGTATCGGCATCCTGTCTAACGTGTTATTAAACTGGGTGCTGATCTTCGGTAACTTAGGCTTTCCTGCGCTTGGAATCAAAGGTGCGGCGATTGCGACGGTACTGAGTGGCGCGATTGAAGTCGCGACTTTGTTTGGTTATCTCTATTTCTCTAAGCATTTATTAGCATTTAAGTTTTGCGATATTAAAGCGGCAGCTTCGATTGATAAGGTGGTTCGCTTCTTGAAGCTGTCTCTGCCGACCACGTTTAACTTCTTAGCATGGGCGGGTGGTTTGTTTGCTTACCACGCGATCATGGGGCAATCGGGCGTTCAAGGTCTGGCTGCGCTATCGGTCATGACGCCGGTTGAATCTATCTCATTGAGTTTATTGATTGGCCTTTCGAATGCGGCAGCTGTTTTGGTGGGTAATCAACTTGGTGCGAAAAACAATGAAGCGGTTTACTATCAAGCGCTTGGCTTAACAATTTTGTGTTTCTTAACTAGTATTGTTGTAGCCGTTTTTCTCTATTTCGTTCAAACGCCAATACTTAATGCCTTTAGCGCACTGACGGAAGAAACCAGAGCCCTCTCAGAGAAGTTCATTCTGATCCTCTGTGTGGGTATTGTCATTCGCTCGGTGCCATTGACTGTGATCGTTGGGGTGTTGAGAGCGGGTGGTGATGTGAAGTTCTGCCTCTATCAAGATTTGATTGCTCAGTGGGTGATCGGTATCCCATTGGCAGCCATCGCGGCTATCTATTTTAAGTTTCCACCTGAGTGGGTATATCTGCTTTTCCTAACGGAAGAAGTCCTCAAGTGGGGCGGGTCGCTCTATCGCATGAAAACAAGAAAATGGATTAAAAACTTGATAGGAAGTTGAAGTAGGGCGCACCAATCGCATCACTTTATCGTTGGCGTGTGATCTATCTTTCAAAATACTTCCTCCTAACAGGGAATTAGTGTAGATTCTCCTTCCAAATTCTAACTAATGCGAGCTGTTTAATGTTAAAGCTGTCAGACCTATGTAAAGGCTATGTCGATGGGGGGGAGTTTCACCCTGTTTTGCAAGGTGCTGAATTAACATTAAACCAAGGTGACCAGCTGGCATTAATGGGAGAAAGCGGTTCAGGTAAAAGTACTTTACTGAATCTTATCGCGGGCTTAGACCTAGCGGACTCAGGTGAAATCGCTTTTCCTCACTTCAATATGCACGACTCAACCGAGCGTGACCGCACCGCTTATCGCAGAAACAACATTGGCCATATTTTTCAGCAATTCAACTTACTGCCAACGTTAAATATTGCCGATAACATCCGTTTTTGCCGTCAATTAAAGGGTTTACCAGAAGATAAAGGACTCTGGAGACAAATTCTTTCTGCTTTAGACCTTATGCCTTTACTTGGCCGTTACCCTGAAGAAGCGTCTGGTGGCCAACAACAACGTGCGGCCATTGCGCGTGCGCTGTATATGGAACCAAAAATATTGCTGGCCGATGAGCCGACCGGTAGTTTAGATGAGCGTAATGCAGAAGCGGTAATGCGTTTGCTGACCTCTTTGGCTCGTCAATTAGAATGTACGTTGCTGTTGGTAACACACAGTGAAAAAGTAGCTCTGCATATGGATGGTAGGATCCGTCTGCAAGGAGGGCAACTGCATGTTATGGCCCGTAGTTAAGGCACTACTCGGTCACTATCGACGTTACCCACTGCAGATTATTTTGGTATGGCTTGGTTTAACCCTCGGCGTATCACTTTTGGTTGGTGTTACTGCTATCAACCAACACGCCAAGCAAAGCTATGCGCATGGCGAAAAACTCTTTTCGAATCCTCTTCCTTACCGTATTCGACCAAAACACAACGCCAATAAAATCCCGCAAGGCTTTTATATCCAACTTCGCCGTGAAGGTTTTCAACAGTGTTCTCCTCTTGATCACCATCGTATCACTGATGAAAATGGCGCAAACTTCATGGTTGTCGGTATAGATCCTGTTTCTATGCTTCAGCTACAACCTGGTATAGCGTTAAAAGATCTCACCGCTTTGAACCTCATGAAGCCACCATATCCAATCCTTGTCAGTGATGATCTTGCTGAACACATGGAATGGCACAACGGTGATTACATCCCTTTGATGGATGGTTCTGAACTTGGTCCTGTGGTTGTTGATCAAAATAATATGATTAATGGTACAAGGTTGATTGCGGATATCTCCTTGCTCCGAATGCTTAAACGCAGTGCTGGGCTTTCAGTGATTGCTTGTTCAGACATGCCCACTGAGAAGTTTGAACGTCTTAAAAATATGTTACCTAATGGTTTGACGATCTCTCGTAGCTCTAAGGCAGAGCTTGAGTCGCTGACCAGTGCGTTCCACTTAAACCTAAAAGCGATGGGTATGCTGTCGTTTGTGGTTGGCTTGTTCATTTTCTATCAAGCAATGTCGCTTTCTTTTATTCAGCGTCAACCGTTAGTCGGGATTTTAAGACAAACGGGTGTGTCAGGTTGGCAACTGACTAAAGCGCTCTGTTTAGAGTTACTGCTATTGGTTTTACTGAGCTGGATCTGCGGCAATGTATTTGGCGTGATGCTAGCAAACCAATTGTTACCTGCCGTATCTTCAAGCTTGGGCGATTTATACGACGCTAACGTCGGCTTAACGATCGACTGGAATTGGCGTTGGAGTGGTTACAGCTTACTGATGGCATTGATTGGTGCTTTCTTAGCGTGTGCGTGGCCACTGGTTCGTTTACTTAAGTCTCAACCGATTCGTCTGTCTTCTCGTTTGTCTTTGATGCGTTTTGCGGGTACCGAGTTCACTTGGCAAGCGTTGATTGGCTGTGGCTTCTTGGTTGCTGCTGTTGCTGTGTATCAAGCCCCTCAGACTCAAGAAACGGGTTTTGCGATTATCGCGCTAATGCTGATCAGTGTGGCGCTATTTACCCCGTTTTTGATGTGGAAGTTATTTAACAGCCTCTCTTATTCGTTGCGCTGGGTTCGTGCTCGCTGGTTCTTTGCTGATGCAGCTTCCAGTATGAGCTACCGTGGCGTGGCGACGATGGCGTTTATGTTAGCCTTAACAGCCAATATTGGTGTAGAAACCATGGTCGGTAGCTTTAGAGATACCACTGATAAATGGCTAACACAGCGTTTGGCTGCCGATCTGTATATCTACCCAACCAACAATGCCGCTGCTCGTATGAGTAATTGGTTATCTGACCAACCTGAAGTGGATTCGGTTTGGTGGCGTTGGGAGAAAGATGTGGCGTCTCCAGTCGGTAGTATTCAGGTGGTCAGTACGGGGCCTTCTGAAGGTGAGCTAGAAGCGCTGACGATCAAATTAGGTATTCCGAATTACTGGTATCACTTACATCACTCTAAAGGTGTGTTGATCAGTGAATCGATGTCTCTCAAGCTGGGGATTCGCCCTGGCGACTACATCGACCTCTATGACAGTCTCGGCTCTGGTTGGCAGGTTGTCGGTGTCTATTACGATTACGGTAACCCTTACCATCAAGTCATGATGTCGCATCGAAATTGGCTGTATGGGTTTGCAGGGCGGGGAAATGTCGGCCTTGGCGTAATACTCAAAGACGATGTGAATTCATTAGGGCTTCGCAGCCGATTAGAAAGCGTATTCAGGCTTGGCTCCGAGCGCGTTTTCGATAACAACAATATTCACAGTCAAGCAATGAGGGTGTTCGATAGGACGTTCGCGATTGCAGATACATTAGGTAACATCACCTTGGTTATCGCCGTCTTCGGTATTTTCTTTGCGACGGTTGCGGGAGAAGTGTCTCGCCAAAGGCATATTTCCTTGCAGCGCTGTTTGGGTGTCTCGGCGAAAGAGCTGATCCTGACAGGTAGTTTGCAGTTGTTTGTGTTTGGGCTTATTTCCTCCTTAATTGCGATTCCGCTCGGATTGGCGTTAGCGAGCCTAATTGTTGATATCGTGATAAAGCAGTCTTTTGGGTGGTCACTCGAGTTACAAGTGATTCCTTGGGACTATTTGCAGACATTTGCATGGGCCATGGCAGCATTGATGCTAGCTGGTGCTTTACCAGTGATGAGAATGATTCGGAACACTCCGATGAAGTCACTGAGGGATGCGCTTTAGTATGTTTTTACGGAATACTTCAACTAAGTTAAGACAACGAATTCTGTCTTCTCTGCTATTAATCAGTTTCTTCGGCATCTTTTTAAGTGTTTGGGGTTATTACTCCTATTTCATCGATCCTGGTGAAAAGGGCGTGAATGAAGTTAACTCAATATTGGTTAATGAACACTTCAATGTGTTCGAACCTGTTTTGCCAGACCGTAATGTTTCGCTACCACAAGATTTTAAGTTCCACCCAGAGTTTCAGCACGAGTGGTGGCATTACTTTGCATCTTTGAAAGGTGATGATGGTAAAGACTATTCGGTTCAGTGGAGTTTTTTTCGTATCGCAACGGACGAACGTGAAACACCGGGGTGGCAAAGCCCTCAAGTCTATATCTCAAATGTGGTGGTCTCTTCTAAGTCCAAAGTATGGAAAGAACAGCGCATGGCTCGTGGCGGTATTGGCCAAGCGGGAATGACTAATCGTCCATTCAGACTTTGGATTGATAACTGGAACTGGCGTGCACTCGGCAACACCCCATTCCCCGGGCGCCTTCAAGTGCAAACTGATACGTTTGGACTAGAACTCGACACCATTGCAAAAGGGCCCTATGTGCTCAACGGCGATAACGGTTATCAGAAAAAGCACGACTTATTACCTGTCGCGTCTTATAACTTCAGCGCTCCATTTTTATCGTTGAGCGGTGTGTTGAACCTAGACGGCGTTACCAAGGAAGTGGAAGGAACTGCGTGGGTACATAAAGAGTGGGGCAGTGGCTTACTTGGAGTGGGCCAACAAGGTTGGGATTGGTTTGTATTTAACCTCGATGACGGCACAGCGCTGAGCATTAACCGCTATCGTCATAACCAACAGTTGCCTTACATATTCGGGACATTAGCAACGCGCTCAGGCAAAGTTTACCAATTAACGGAATCCGACATTTCCATTCAACCATTGCAAAATACAACGTTGATGAATGGAAGACGGATGCCTTTGCAGTGGATCATTAACGTCCCTAAGCATGATATCAACCTCACAACGCGTATTATACGCAGGGATATGTGGCTTCCATTTGTCATACCATATTGGGAAGGGCCGATTAAGGCGAGCGGGAGCCATGAAGCGACAGGCTTTATGCAGTTAACTGGCTACTAAAAAACACCTAAGGCTATAATTTGATAGCCTTTTTTTATGCCTGCGCCTTTTAGCGTCCCCCAATGAATTGTGCATACAGGTTCGATGATCTCATCTATACTTAATTCATGGTGCATAACAACATTATGGAATATACGACGTATTGTTTAGTATTTGTAGGAAAAACCGAAGTTAAACATCCGAAGAAGTGATTATCTATCGATTACGCTTGGATATAAACTCATGGTTATTCTTTGTTATTCGTTTATTTAAATAATAAATATAAGGGCGAAATCATGACCGACGTCATCCGTGACTTCTTTAAAATGGAATCTGCTGGCGGCATCATACTAGTCATCGCTGCGGCGATCGCAATGTTTGTAGCAAACTCACCACTGAACGAAATGTACCAAGGCGTATTGCATAGTTACGTTCTTGGTATGTCTGTGTCTCACTGGATTAACGATGGCTTAATGGCTGTCTTCTTCCTTCTTATCGGCTTAGAAGTTAAGCGCGAACTTTTAGAAGGCGCATTAAAGTCTAAAGAGACAGCAATCTTCCCAGCTATCGCAGCCGTTGGCGGTATGCTAGCTCCGGCACTTATTTACGTGCTATTTAACTCAAGTAACCCAGAAGCGCTTCAAGGTTGGGCTATCCCAGCGGCAACTGATATTGCATTCGCATTAGGTATCATGGCGCTTCTTGGTAACCGTGTACCGGTTAGCTTGAAGGTGTTCCTATTGGCTTTAGCAATTATCGATGACCTTGGCGTTGTTGTTATCATTGCACTGTTCTACTCAGGCGACCTATCAACGCTTGCGTTAACGGTTGGTTTCATCGCAACGGGTGTGCTGTTCATGCTAAACAACAAGCATGTAACTAAGCTGAGTGTGTATCTCATTGTTGGTGCAATTCTGTGGTTTGCAGTATTGAAGTCTGGTGTTCATGCAACGCTGGCTGGTGTAGTGATTGGTTTTGCTATCCCACTGAAAGGCAATAAAGGTGAACATTCTCCGCTGAAGCATCTAGAACATGCTCTGCACCCATACGTCGCTTTTGCAATCTTGCCAGTCTTTGCTTTTGCAAACGCAGGTATTTCATTGGAAGGTATCTCAATCTCAAGCCTAACGGGTATGCTACCGCTTGGTATCGCTATGGGTCTATTGATTGGTAAGCCTCTTGGTATCTTTGCATTCAGCTGGGGTGCGGTGAAATTGGGTGTTGCTAAGCTCCCTGAAGGTGTGAACTTTATGAACATCTTCGCAGTATCTGTCCTGTGTGGTATTGGTTTTACAATGTCTATCTTTATTTCATCACTAGCATTTGGCCCAACGAATGTAGAGTTTGACACACTAGCTCGACTAGGCATCCTGATGGGATCTACAACAGCTGCAATTCTAGGTTACTTCCTGCTAAGCGTTTCTTTACCGAAAACAGCAAAGCAACAAGAAGTAAAACTATAATCAGCGGTAGGCTCGTTTAACGGCGAGCCTATTCACTGATTAACAAGCTAACTTCTGAGTAGCAAGACGAGTCACAGAATCATCCTCCCCGATTCATGTGACAGCAAAGAACAAAAAAGCCGTGATAGGGTTTCCTATCTCGGCTTTATTGATCCTAACTGCTAGTATTTTTAGTTTGGTTAGTTATTGATGATCTAAAACTCCTAGATTCAACTCATTATTTTGATCGGCATGAATTGCGGATCGTTTTGGATGACCAGAGTGACAGTGTCATGTTATTTTTCTAGCGTGGTAAATATGGTCCACTCCTCGACGATCTGCTCATTCAGCCCGACAACCGTTGCTGTTACTCGACGGTTCAGTGCATGAGAAGTAGCATCGTTGCCATCGCTCTCTAAGCGGTTTTCACCGTAACCGACAACTCTTACTCGGCTCGGGTCTATACCATTCGACAATAATTCATCTTCAACGTGGTGAGCGCGCTTCTTTGATAACTCTAAGTTGTATTCACTCGCGCCGACTTTACTGGCGTAACCTTGAATTTCTATCGATGCACTTTGGTAGGTTTCTAAGAACTCAGCCATGGTAGTGATTTGATCTGAGAAGATAGGGTTAACTTCATAAGAGTCATTGGCGAAAAGGATGTTCAGCTGTCTGATTTCTTCTGAGCGTATAGTCTCGCCACAACCTTCATTATCAACTAATGACGCTCTAGGTGTACTTGGGCAGGTATCTCGTGCATTGACCACCCCATCATTATCATCGTCTTGCAGGTCTGAAATTTGCTCCGCTTCTGGCGTTTCTATATAGGGCTCTTCATTTTGGCTAGAGCATGCACATAGCGTTATCGTTAATGCGGAAAGCAATAAGTAAGGTATTTTCATCATTAATACTCCACGGCCGTTGTCCACTCGTCTGGAATGTCGACCAGTAGAGCGTTCAATAGAGAGCCTGTCGCGTTCATTACACGGTATTTAGCGTACTGTTCAGAGTAATGCGCATCTAAGTAATCTTTGCGGGCTTCAAACAATTCGTTTTCAGTGTTAAGCAGATCCAGTAGCGTACGTTTACCGATTCGATATTGTTTCTCATAAGCGATAACGGTTTCTGACGCCGAATCCACGTGATCAGACAAGAAGTTCTTTTGTTGCAACGTCAGATCCAATGCACTCCAAGAGAGGCGAAGGCCTTCTTCAACTTGTCGATAAGCACGATCTCTTAGATCCTTCGCTTTATTAAGTTGGTAAGCTGCAGCTTCTGAATTAGCACTATCGGTACCACCGTTGTAGAGGTTGTATCGCATTCTTAACATTGCCAACGTCTCTTGGCTCGAACCTTCATCGCCTCCCGCATCATCGCGCCATGATTGAGATGCCTCTATAGAGAAAGTAGGGTAGTTAACCCCTTTTGATTGTTTGTACTGGAAGTGCGCCGAATCGACATCTGCAGTTGCGACTTTGATTACCGGGTGTTGGTCCAGAGCATTAACAAGGGCGTCTGACAATGACAGAGGAATCATAGAAATATCGGCTCTTGGGTAGACCAAGCCAAGCGGTTCTTGACCCACTATTCTTCTAAATTGAGTGTGGGTATCAATTAGGTTGTTCTGTGCGGCTAATAAATTGCCGTGCGCTTTTGCAATCCTAGCTTCTACTTGAGATACATCTGCGGTTGAGCCTATGCCTGAGGCTGCTCGTTTTTTGATGTCTTTATAGATTTTCTTGTGGATAGCAAGGTTACTTTCCGAAAGGGCTAAAACTTCAGTTGCTTTGACTGCATCCAGGTAGATCTGTGTGACCTCTAGCGCTTTGTCTTCGGCATCCGCGAGTAATTGTAAGCGAACCGATTCCGCTTCTGCGGCAGTACGGTCAATATCATTGAGAGTCGACGAGCCATCCCACAACAACTGAGTGAGGGATATGGTGGCTTCCTTTCGTGTGAGATCGGTATCAGGACCGTTGTTTGGCGCAGGGTTTATGCCTTCATAGCCAATACCAGCATCAAGATCGATACTCGGCCTATAAGCACCACCTGCGGCATCGTTTCGTTTTTGTACACTCACAAACTCATTAAAAATACTTTTTATCTCAGGATTGGTAGCCAAGGTAATGGCAACAGCCTGTTCTAAAGTCTGAGCAGAGAGTGGGGTTGCAATAGCTAAGCAACAGATGATGGGTAATTTAAACAGTCTCAAAGTAGGTCTCCTTCTACTTTTAAAAGCTCCCGCCTCCTCCCAACTAGCGTTTAACTACTTAATTGAGAAGGGTATTAAACGAAGCTTAGGACATCTGCTAGAAATTGCGAAGTTTGTTGGCTTTATTTCGAATGTAAGTCTCTATCGCTATTGATTAATTTACCAGTTGTGACAGGTGGCAAGCTTCGAGTAGATGTGTTGAAAATAAATGCAAGGCTAGAATTCGGCTTGGGCAGAGATTGGTAAACGTTGGTTAGGAGGTTGTTTGAAATACGTATCTCAGTGATAGCAATGTGCCAAGCGTGGTAGTTCGATTTTTAGTAAAAAATGACAATATAAAAAGAATCGATCGCGCTGTTTAGTTTGTAGTTGTAGCTGTGAAGAAGGGTAAGTAAGGTTTCACCCTAAACAACAAACAAAAAAAAGCCCAAACCAACGTGGTTTGGGCGGATACAAGTATAGGAGTTAATAAGGAAAATGCAGTAATTAAGAAAGCAGTGAGAAGAACAAGTTTGACGGCCTGTTAAACTTCTAAATACGCTGTTTTCTACCTAATTTAGGACTCTCCATTTCCATTTCAGTTCCAAGAAAATTCATTATTTTTTTCTTTTTTTATAAACACACAGCGATTCAATCGTTTAGTGCTGAGTTTTATTAACTGGTACGACCAATTTGTGAAAATGTGATGTTGCTTGCTTGTTAAATAAATGTACTAAGCGTATATTTCAAACAGTTGTTTAATACGAGTGATTGAAATGGCACCAAGAAGTACAACCAAAGACAAAATCTTAGATGTGGCTGAAGGCTTATTTGCTGAGCACGGTTTTAATGACACCTCTTTACGTACGATTACGAGTAAAGCGAATGTCAACTTAGCTTCAGTGAACTATCACTTTGGCGATAAGAAGACTCTGGTTCGTGCGGTACTCAATCGTTACTTAGAAGCATTTATGCCAGCACTGCAAGATGCATTAGTGAACTTAAACTTGAACGAAACGTATTCTATGAGTGACGTGTTTGAGTCGTTGAGACAGCCACTAAGAGCACTTAATGATGTTAGGCCAAATGGTACAAGCCGATTCATGTTACTTATCGGAAGAGGCTATACGGATGTGCAAGGACACTTGCGTTGGTTCATTACTACTCGCTACAGCGAAGTACTTTCTTTGTTTACGACATCTGTAATGAAGGCGAATCCGAACCTCACTCAAGAACAGTTATTTTGGCGATTACACTTCACCCTAGGGACTTGTGTATTCACCATGGCATCAAGTCAGGCTCTGGTAGAAATTGCAGAGAATGACTATGACAGAAAGATAGATGCTAAGGCAGTGGTCGATATTCTTATTCCATATTTAGCCGCAGGCATGTCAGCAGAAGAATAAAACAATAAAAAGCGAAACATTCACAACCAATATAGTGAACAAAAGGATCTGAACTATGAGCTCTCTAAGACAAAAATGGGTAAGTGACCCAGCTTTTAAACTCTTTAAAAAAGTACTACCACCACTATCTAGCACCGAGAAAGAAGCGATGGAAGCGGGTAGCGTGTGGTGGGACGGAGAGCTGTTTTCTGGTAAACCAGATTTCACTAAGCTGCATCAATACCCAAAACCTCAGCTGACAGCAGAAGAGCAATCGTTCATGGATAATGAGCTTGAAACCTTGCTCGCTATGCTTGATGACCACCAAATTGTAAAAGAAGATCGAGACCTTCCTGAAGAGGTGTGGAACTTCTTACGCAAAGAGCGTTTCTTTTCGCTAATTATTGCGAAAGAGTATGGCGGTCGTGAATTCTCAGCACACGCTAACTCAACTATCGTAACTAAGATTGCGACTCGCAGTATCAGTACTGCGGTTTCAGTAATGGTTCCAAACTCTCTTGGTCCTGGTGAGCTGCTGTCTCACTACGGCACTCAAGACCAAAAAGACTACTGGCTACCTCGTCTTGCTGACGGTACAGATATCCCATGTTTCGCACTAACAGGCCCAGAAGCGGGTTCTGATGCGGGTGGTATCCCTGATGTCGGTACTGTGTGCATGGGCATGCACGAAGGTAAAGAGACGCTAGGTATCAAGCTTAACTGGAACAAACGCTACATTACACTAGCACCAGTGGCGACGGTACTTGGTCTGGCTTTCAAACTTCACGATCCAGAAAAGCTACTGGGTGACAAAGAAGACATTGGCATCACTTGTGCGCTAATCCCGGCTGACCACGAAGGTGTTGTGATTGGTGAGCGTCATGACCCACTTGGTCTTGCGTTTATGAATGGTCCAACACGCGGTCACGATGTATTTATTCCTATGGAATGGTTAATCGGTGGTGCCGATTACGCAGGTAAAGGCTGGCGTATGCTGGTGGAATGTCTGTCTGCAGGTCGTGGTATCTCATTACCCGCACTTGGCACGGCGATGGGCCACCTAACGGCGAAAACGACCGGCGCATACGCTTATGTTCGTAAGCAGTTCGGTATGTCGATTGGTAAGTTTGAAGGAGTTGCAGAGAGTTTAGGTCGTATTGGTGGCTTAACGTATCTACTAGAAGCGACTCGTACACTAACAACTACTTCACTCGATATGAAAGAGAAGCCGGGTATCGTTACGGCTATCGCGAAATATCACATGACAGAAATGGCGCGTACTATCCTGAATGATTCAATGGATATCCACTCTGGTCGTGCAATTCAAGATGGTCCAATGAACTACTTAGCTGCGCCTTACCTAGGTATTCCAGTTGCTATCACAGTAGAAGGTGCGAACATCTTAACTCGCAACCTGATGATCTTCGGTCAAGGTGCGACACGTTGTCACCCATACGTGCTAAGCGAAATGGAAGCGGCAGCAAACCCAGATGAGAAGCAAGGTGCGAAGGATTTCGATAACTTGTTGTTCAAGCATATCTCTCACGCAACTAAGAACACGTTTGGTGCGTTCGGTGCGGCATTGACAGGCTCTAAGTTCATTAAAGCGGATATGAGCGGTCCAACGAAGCCTTACTACCAAGACTTAACTCGCTTGAGCCGTGCGCTTGCAGTGAGTGCGGATTTCGCAATGCTTACACTAGGTGGCGAACTGAAACGTAAAGAGCTTATCTCTGCACGTCTAGGCGATGGTCTAAGTTACCTATACATGGCGTCTGCAGCGCTTAAGAAGTATGAAGATGAAGGTCGTCAACAAGCTGACCTAGACTACGTACACTACGCGGTTCAACACTGTTTCCATAACGCGGCTAAATCGCTACAAGAAGCGTACAGAAACTTCCCGAACAAGATGGTAGGTAAAGTACTTAAAGGTCTAGTTTTCCCTGTCGGTAACCACTTTGAAAAACCAAGTGATAATCTAACGGTACAACTGGCAGAAAGCTTGATGACTCCGGGTGCACACCGTGAACGTCTAACTCACCTTTGCTACATAGGCAAAGAAGAAGAGGACAGTGTTGGCCTAATGGAGAATGCGTTCAATGCGATGTACAGCATCAAGCCTCTCGAACGTAAGATCTTCAAAGCAGTGAAAGAGGGCAAAGTGGCTCGTAAAGGTCTATTGCAAGATAAACTTGCTCAAGCACTGGCGGCAGATGTTCTTACTCAAGACGAAGTTGACCAAATCATTGCAGCAGACAAACTTCGCTACGCAGCGATTCAAGTTGACCACTTCAGTCATGATTACAGTGAAACTTTGACGCGAAAAGAGTTAAAACCTAAGCTAAATAGCGTTGCTTAGATAAAGAAATGACAAAAGGCACCTTATTAGGTGCCTTTTTTTGTTTTTGTCGTAGAAGTTGCAATACAGGCGTTAACAAATGGTGACTTAGTCAGCAAATATTCACTGAGTGCTCCAACCACTTGCATTTTCGCCACATTTTTACAGAAATTAGATGCCATTTGCGTACGAAACTTTTATCCTTAACCTGATTTTTTAAGGAAGTTGAATATGATCATCAAACCTCGAATTCGCGGATTCATCTGTACTACAACACATCCAGTCGGTTGTGAAGCTAATGTAAAAGAACAAATTGCTTACACAAAAGCTCAAGGCCCAATCGCAAACGCACCTAAACGTGTACTAGTTGTTGGCTCTTCAAGTGGCTACGGCTTGTCTTCACGTATTGCGGCTGCATTTGGTGGCGGCGCTTCAACTATCGGTGTTTTCTTTGAGAAAGCCGGTACTGAGAAAAAGCCTGGCACAGCTGGTTTCTACAACTCAGCAGCGTTCGACAAGTTTGCTAAAGAAGAAGGCCTATATTCAAAAAGCCTGAACGGCGATGCTTTCTCTAACGAGGCGAAACAGAAAACAATTGACCTGATCAAAGAAGATCTAGGCCAAATCGATATGGTTGTATACTCACTGGCGTCTCCAGTGCGTAAAATGCCAGAGACTGGCGAAGTAATTCGTTCATCTCTAAAGCCTATCGGCGAAACGTACACGTCAACTGCGGTTGATACCAACAAAGACACAATCATCGAAGCAAGCGTAGAGCCTGCAACTGAAGAAGAGATCAAAGACACTGTTACTGTAATGGGCGGTGAAGATTGGGAACTTTGGATCAATGCTCTTTCTGAAGCTGGTGTTCTAGCGGACGGTTGTAAGACGGTTGCTTACAGCTACATCGGTACTGAACTAACGTGGCCAATCTACTGGGATGGCGCACTAGGTAAAGCTAAGATGGATCTAGACCGTGCAGCGACAGCGCTGAACGAGAAGCTAGGCCAAACTGGCGGTACTGCAAACGTTGCTGTTCTTAAGTCTGTAGTGACTCAAGCAAGTTCTGCAATCCCTGTAATGCCTCTTTACATCGCTATGGTGTTCAAGAAGATGCGTGAAGAAGGTATTCACGAAGGTTGTATGGAACAGATCTTCCGTATGTTCAGCCAACGTCTATACAAAGAAGACGGCAGCGCGCCAGAAGTGGATGAAGTGAACCGTCTACGTCTAGATGACCTTGAGCTTCGCGAAGACATTCAAGATCACTGTCGTAACCTATGGCCTCAAATCACAACTGAGAACCTAAAAGAACTGACTGACTACGTAGAGTACAAAGAAGAGTTCTTGAAGCTATTTGGTTTCGGTGTTGAAGGTGTTGATTACGAAGCTGACGTTAACCCAGCTGTTGAATTTGATGTAGCTGACATCTAATTCAAGTTATCGAATCTAAACGAAATAGGCGCTCATTGAGCGCCTATTTTTTTGTCTGCTATTTGGTTCAAGAGATTAAGAGCAGATATGGGATTCGAGTGGCGGGATGCGAAGAGATTTAAGAGCGGATACGGCTACCGCGATTCGAAGGGGGACAAGAGTAGAAATAAGGGATGAAGAGAGTTAAGAGCAGGAGTGGGGAAGAAGGCTTGAACCGCTTAAAACAGGTTATAAAAAATGCACTAACCCAAAGTGAATTAGTGCATTCGAAATATCTAAGCTTGGCTGCTTTTAATGCAGCAGATGCTAGCTAATTATGATGATGAAAGTACCTGCTAAGGTCATCAATATATTGGCTATCGCATAAGTACCCGCATAACCCAGAGCCGGAATCGTTGAGCGAGCGTGGTCATTTACGATGTCCATCGCTGGAGCGCAAGTTCGCGCGCCAATGATTGCACCGAACAACAAAGCTCGGTTCATCTTCAATACGTAAGCGCCAACCAAGTAAGCGAAGAATACTGGCAGCACACTCACTACTAGGGCAATACCTATTACCTGTGGGCCAACTTGGGTTAAGTGCTCAAATATCTTACCACCGGCGCTCAAGCCGATACCGACCATAAAGAACATCAAACCGAGGTCTTTGACCATGTTCAGAGCACCTTGAGGCACATAACCGAAAGTAGGGTGGTTCGCTCGTAGGAAACCAAGCATGATGCCCGATAGAAGCAGGCCAACCGCGTTACCTAGCCCAAACGATACCTGACCGAATGTCATGGTGATCAAACCAAACAAAATACCCAAAATGAAGAAGCTACAGAAGGCCATCAAATCCGCCATTTGGCTGTGGATTGAGATGAAACCAATTTTCTCAGCTAGGCCGTGCACTCGACTCTTTTCACCACTCACCTGTAGGACGTCACCTTTAGAAAGGACGATGTTTAAGTCCATCGGCATTTCAATCTGAGCACGTACAACGCGGTTAAGGAAACAGCCGTATTCAGACAGGTTTAAGTCTGATAGGCGCTTACCTGCGATACTGTCACTCTTAACGACGATCTCTTCTTCCACGATACGCAGATCGAGAAGGTTACGGTCGAAAACTTCTTTACCGTTACGGAAGCTTGGGTCTAGACGAGCGTGGCTATCTGGGAAACCAACCAATGCGATCTCATCGCCTTCTTGCAGAATTGCATCACCATCTGGATGGGCAAGAATACCATTACGTCGAATACGCTCGATGTAACAGCCTGTTTGGCGATAGATGCCCAGTTCACGCAGATTCTTACCGTCAGTCCAAGAGATGAGCTCTGGTCCCACTCGATAAGCACGAATAATGGGTAGATAAACCTTACGCTGACCTGAAGCGCCTAACCCACGTTCTTGGGCGATTTGCTCTGCCGAGTCGTGTAGGTTCACTTTTTGAAGTTTTGGAATCAAGCGAGCAAACATAATCATACTGATTAAGCCAACCAAGTAAGCCATCGCGTAACCGACTGAAAGGTTTTCGATAATCAGGCTCAAGTCCATGTTTCTTGGTAATTCTGCAAGCCCAGAATTCAGAGCATCTTGAGCACCTACCAATATCGGCGTTGCTGTTAAGGCACCTGCCATCATGCCTGCAGATAAACCAAAGCCTAGGCCAAGGTAATGACTACTGAAATAGGTTAGGGCAATTGCGGTAGAAAGTACCACAAGGCTCAGAATGAGGTAGTGCTTACCGTCTCTGAAGAAGATACCGAAGAAGTTTGGTCCAGCTTCAATGCCAACACAGTAGATGAACAGCATGAAACCAATGGTGAGCGCATCTGCGTTAAAAGAAAAGCCAAGATGTCCCATGATAAGGGAAGTAATCAAAACACCGATTGAATTACCAAGTTGGAGGCTACCGAAACGAATTTTACCAATGGCTAATCCAATCGATAAAACAACAAAGATGAGGAGAATGGGGTTTTGTTCTAACAGAAAAACAACGTCGATATTCACGGTGGTCGCTCAATAATTGGCGTGGAACACAGGGTAAGTTTGAGAGGTGAATTGTATCTAAATATAAATAAATTATAAGCAATATTTTGTTAATTTACTTGATTTTGACCTTATTCTTATTCCGTATGAAAACTGGTCATAAAAAAGCCCGCTACAGTGAGCGGGCTTTCTATAAATCGTACAGTCTAACGCCTAAATGGGTCACCTGTTTAAGGCTTTAGTCTTGATTCTCGTTTGAGAAATCCTAGCTTAGTCGAAAAGACCTAGGTTTTCTTTTGCGTATGCTTCAAATTCTGTGCAGCCGCCGATGTGGTCTTGGTCGATGAAGATTTGTGGAACTGTATCGACAGGTTTACCAACAGTCTTCTCTAGATCAGCTTTGCTGATACCTTCAGCGTGGATGTCAACGTAACGGTAGTTGAAGTCATCGCGTTTAGCTTTAAGAGTTTCAGCATGCTCTTTTGCACGAACACAGAATGGGCAAGCAGGGCGACCAAAAATAACTACAAACATTTAATTTCTCCTAAATACGGGATGAGGCTCGTTAACTCGATTATGTTAACTATTCTTTAGTGAATGCCACTCAAAATTTCATAAAACCAACTATGCCTCAATGCCATGGGGAAATAAAGATGGAATTACCTCTTAATACAATAGGTTTTGTCTATCAGAGCAAATAATGGTCACAAAAAGGATCCATGCTGATTTCTGATGGGTATTCAGATTGATTACCCTTAATTTAAGAGTGTGAATTACCCCTAAGAATACGACATTAATCCATCTTTAATGAGACAAGTTGCACCTCGTCAAAAAAAGCGCATACAGAACGAGGCATCTTAATACTGATGCACTATATAAAGGCTAAATTCCAATAACCAAGAGTTCGCAGTTTTGTTCGGTCATAGGCGCAGGAGGCACCATGTTTCAATTTATGACATCTACAAAGATCATCTTTGGTGATGGAGCACTTTCCGCTTCATTGTCTCTCTTTAATCAATATGGCTACAGCGTGCTATTGGTTACAGGCAATACATTAGAGCGCACTTCAATTGTTACTGACTATCTTGATGCGCAGAGTATGCGTTATCAGCACATTGCCGTTTCCGGTGAACCTAATATCAAAATGGTTGAAGAGGCGGCTATTTCTGCTCGTCGATTTAAGCCAGATATGGTTGTCGCCATGGGGGGCGGTAGCGCCATCGATATGGGCAAAGCGTTGGCTGCGGTTTTACCTAATCAAGGCAATTTATATGACTATGTTGAAGTGGTCGGGCGTAATGTTCCTCTTAAAACCAAACCACTTCCGTTTATCGCAATTCCAACCACAGCGAGTACCGGCGCCGAGGTCACTAAAAACGCGGTGCTGAAATCAGGCCAAGACCAAGTAAAAATCAGCCTGAGAAGCCCAGACATGCTGGCCGACGTTGCGATTGTCGACCCAACCCTAACTCATGGAACCAATCTATATCTATCTGGGCGAGGTGCGATGGATGCCTTTACTCATCTAATGGAAGCCTACGTGTGTGGTGAACCGAATCCGTTAACCGATATGATTTGTGAAGAAGGGCTGCGTAAGTTGAGTGGTTCTGTGGTTAAAGCGTGTGTTTATGATGAGCCTCAAGCGCGTTCTGATCTTGCTTTCGCTTCTATGCTCGGTGGTATGGCGATAACTAATGCCAAGCTTGGCGCAGCCCATGGTTTAGCCTCCGCACTAGGAGGTAAGATTTCTGCGCCTCATAGTGTGATTACCGCGCGTTTAGCGCCGTTTGTGATGTTGGAGAACATAGCCGTTGCAAAAGAGCAGCAAAGAAGCGACATCCTAGCGCGTTATCAGCGAATCGCTCAGATAGTAACAGGTAACGTAGAAGCAATAGAAGAGGAGGCAATTTCTTGGTTATCGGAAGTGCTTGATACGCTTAAGTTACCCAACTTGTTGGAATTTGGTGTCTGTGAAGCCCAGTTTGATGAGGTGTCTGCCGACGCGCTCAAATCAGTGGCGATTAAAGGAAACCCTTTGCCGCTTAACCAAGAGAGGCTCGTGCATATTTTGAAGCAAGTATGCGAGAAGTGCAGTTGTAGAGAAGGGCATCATGAGGGAGCTTCAATGAATCAAATTGGGCCAGAGCCAGCTGTCGAGTCGAGCTTTACCATTATCAATTCTTATGCGTCCGAAAACAGCGTGGTTGAGAAGGGCAATAGTTGGACTATCTAACGGTCTTAAACTTGTTCGTTGTATAAGTCATTTTATACAGACAAATAAAAACGGAGCTCTAGGCTCCGTTTTTTTAATTCAACTTGTTCTCTGGTCATCTGTTTTCAGTTCATGACTAAGCAGATTAGAACTGAGAGTACTTCTCGTAACGTGAATCACGAAGTGACTCTTTGACGCGCTTTAGGTTCTCTCTGAAACCAGAACCACGACGTAGCGTAAAGCCTGTCGCTAGCACATCGATAACCGTCATCTGAACAACGCGACTTGCCATTGGCATGTAAACGTCAGTGTCTTCTGGAACATCCAGAGAAATAGACAACGAGCTCGCTTTATCCAGTGGAGAATCTTTTGCTGTGATAGCAATAACTGTCGCACCGTTTTCACGCGCTAAGTTTGCAATCTCAACTTGGCTTTTAGTGCGGCCAGTATGAGAGATCAGAACAATAACGTCGTTATCACTGCAGTTAATGCAGCTCATTCGTTGCATCACGATGTCTTCGAAACATGTGATTGGGATATTAAAACGAATAAACTTGTTTTGAGCATCTTTGGCGACAGCAGAAGAGGCACCCAGTCCGAAGAACGAAATGCGTTTTGCTTGAGTCAGCAAGTCAACAGCACGGTTTACTTGCATCGCGTCTAGACTGTTTTTAGCAACGTCTAGACAAGCCATAGTTGATTCGAAAATCTTATGCGTATAAGCATCTGGACCATCATCTTCTTCAACATTACGGTTCACATAAGGTGTACCGTTTGCCAAGCTTTGAGCTAGGTGAAGTTTGAAGTCAGGGAAGCCCTTTGTGTCTAATCGACGACAGAAGCGGTTAACTGTAGGCTCACTCACGTCAGCCATTTTAGCTAAGGTAGCAATGCTAGAATGAATTGCAGTTTGAGGGGAAGCCATAATTACTTCGGCTACCTTGCGCTCAGACTTGCTGAAATTTTCCAGGTTTTTTTGTATTTTTTCTAATGTATTCATAGTGTTCACAAGGGTATAGAGAACAACTTGCTAGTTAATATCTTTTACCAGGGGGTATGGCTGAAGCAAATATCAGTAAACACAAAGCCGATGTATATTCGGTTTCGTAAATACTGCTGCGTCAAATAGATATCAAGCTAACTAGCACCATAGAGTCAGTATAAACCCAACATACTATTTACTAATACAAAAACAGGGCATGAATGCTTAAGAATATGACAAACCTCAACAAAATTTTAGAAAACTACAGAATTGGAAGAGAGTTTGAGCAAAAAGAATGCAAAATGGGTATGAACTGACAGCTTAGTTACATCAAAAAGAAAGAAATTTTCAATTTGATGCAACTAAAATTGAATGACTATGCGTTGATTTGCGTAACCAGTTTGTTGATTTTGCCCATCAAGTTTGGTGCTAGTTTAGAGATCTCACGCTGTTCTTCAAGCACTGACGAAAGAATGTCATTGCCTGTTAGTGGGTTTGCTAATACCACGCGGAAAACGATGATTGGCTGATGTACCCATGCTTCAGGGTTTAAGCGTGTACGTGACACGAAAGACTTACCTGTTTCACGCTGCTTCTTCTGAATAAACTTAGTCAGCTCATTGAGCAACTCATTCAGTTCGACACGATGTTCAGGCTCAGCTTTAAGCAGTGCCGCTTTGACTGACTCAGGGACATAGCGATAAGTCAGTAGGCAAAGCTCAGGTTCTGAAACCAGCTCGAAGTCGCTCTGATCTTTAATTAGGTCGGCAAAGTAGCGCGCTTTGTTGATGCTTTGGTCGATCAGCAGTTCATAACCTGGGCGGCTAATGATGTGCATTGCGGCGTAAACCAGCATTGCCATACCTGAACGAGAACCTTCTAACGTATGGCTGCCTAAATCTTTTGAGCCTTTACGAAGAATGTATTGAGCATGATGTTCAATCGCAGTCATCGCATCTGGCTTCTTAAACAGAACCATACCCGCACCCATAGGGATATAAAGCTGTTTATGCGCATCAATCGTGACTGAATCCGCCAGTTCAATACCATCAAGTAGGTGACGATGATTGTTAGACATCAGAGTCGCACCGCCCCAAGCTGCATCAACGTGGAAATGACAATCGGATTCGGCACACACCTCAGCAATGTCTCTTAGCGGGTCGATATTACCGGTTTCGGTTGTACCAGCCACACCAATGACGGCGAAAGGTTTGATCTTGTTCTGCTTGAGCTGCTCGATCTTGAGTCTTAAATCATCAGTACAAATACGGTTGTCGTTATCTGTTTTAACAGACACTAGACCTTCTTGACCAATACCAAGGACATCCGCGGCTTTTTTCAGAGAGTAGTGGCCACGTTCAGAGACTAAGATGGCAAGGCCTTCGTAGTCGTAGTGCTTCATGGCTTTAAACAGGCCTTCTTTTTCTACACCTTTGAACGAACCTTGCGCTTTTAGTGCGTTGTTACGTGCAACCCAGAGCGCTGTAATGTTCGCGATGGTACCGCCAGAACAAAACGCACCTAAAGAGTGGTTTGCGCTGTGCATCCAACGAGAATAAAACTGGTCACTATCTTGATAAATCAGGCGATGTAACATGCCCAGAACTTGACGTTCTAGGGGAGTGAAAGCTTTTGAGGTCTCGATTTTTACTAGATTCTGATTCAACGCAATCATGATTTTTGAAAGCGGCATCAGGAAGTACGGCAACGCAGAGGTCATATGGCCAATAAAACTTGGCGAAGACGTGTGAACCGAATGAGACACAAGAGAATCGAGGAGATGCTCAGTATGTTCAGAAACAAACTCAGGCTGCTCTGGGATATGAGCATTTGAAAAATCTTTCTCAATTTCACGTAGCGGCTTTTCTTCAGCCACAATATGTTCACGTAAGAATTGATTCAGGTTTCGTGAAAGTTTGTCTTCAATTTGAGTGAGTGTTGAATCTGGGCCTTCAGGTACCGTGAAGATACGTAGAAGACTGTCGAAGCTAACATCTGCTGTTTTTTGTTCCGTAACCATAGCAAGCGAGTTATTTTTCTAATATTGACGCGACCGGGACAATCTAAACGAAAACGGGAACAATGTCCCGTCTTAATTATGAAATCCAACTTCTCAAAAAAGCATATTAAATGCGGGGTTATTTACACTTAATCGCTTCAAGTTTACTGATCGACTGGTTGTAACGCTGTAGCGCTGAGTCGATTTGCTTAGGGTGACTAAGCAGCTCTGCAAAGGCAGAACGTAGTTCGTAGTTTTGAGCGTGAGGCGTTGATTGGCGGTCATCGAACGTTGTTTTCGCGATTTTACCAAGCTCATCATCACGTGTTGATAGCGTTTTAATGTCGTGTTGCTCAAGTTGCAACCAGCCTTCTACAGGCTGCTCTGTTGCCACTTTGCTTGAATCGTTCACAAGGTAGTAGTTAACCGCAGCACGATTCAGCTCAAAGTGGTGCTTACGACCTTCTAGGAACCACTCACTCACTTCTGTTAGCTCTGGATATTGCTCAGAGGTTAATGCAGCAAGGTCGGCATACCAATTCAAAGAAGCGTCGATGTACGCATCATATTTTTTTGCTTGGCACTGGTTTGTCTCAGACATTGAATCTGCTGCAAAAGAGAAAGTAGAAGTTGAAGCTAGCAGTAATGCGACGCAAAGGCGTTTCATAGTGGTTCCTTTTGTAAGTTTATTCTTTTTATAACTTTGTCGTTACAGGTTACCGTGATCGTTATTTGTTGAGCAATGACACTTAGTGTCTTTTTATTTCGGTAACTGTATCGGTGTCTGGGTATTGGTATTCGAGTTGCATTCTAATCTAAAACAAACGCTATTCCTGCGATCTAGTTAGCAAGAGATACAAAGAACAACATCAATATCGGAACAAGCAAACTGAGGATAAAGCCACTGACGATAGCGATAGGCACACATCTAACGCCGCCTGTTGTTTGAATGACCGGTAAGGTGAAGTCCATCGCAGTCGCACCAGCATAACCAATGGAAGTGCATGGGTAGCTGCGAATTAGCACTGGAATCAGTACCAAGGCAACTAACTCTCTTAACAGCTCAAGCATGAAAGAAGCGCCACCATAGACAGGACCAAAGGCGTCACCCATTAAGATACCAGCCAGAGAGTACCAACCAAATCCAGAAGACATTGCCAAGGCTTTGAACAGAGGGATATCTAGGATGTAAGCCGCGATTACACCACCTAACATTGAGGTGATGATAATGGTGATTGCGATAACCATACCGTGCTTGTTGAGTAAGATCTGACGAAGTGTGAGTCCGCTATTACGCAGCTGAATGCCGATAAAGAATAGAAGAACAAACAGAATCCATTCGCTTGCGGTATCAACCCAATCAAGGCCAATAGGCAGCACTAAGCCAGCGATTAGCCCTGAACCTACCACTAAGATGAGTTTTGCAGATTCCATCGCCATAGAAGAGAGGGGAAGCTTCTTCTTGCTACTGTCGGTTTTGAGTGGCAATAACTTATCAATAGCGGGCAGTGCCATTAGGTTACATACGCTTAAGCAGACAAAGAAAGTGACGGTATATAGAAGGATTGTCTGCAGGTTACTGCCTAGGTTATCGAGGGCGGCTAAGCTTAGTCCCATTAACGCCAGAATCACGTAGATCAACCGCGATGTTGAGCGGTTGATAAATTCTAATGTCTGAGCGTTCGAAATTGCAAAAAGATACCCCACGACGAGTGGCGCAAATATAAAGATCATCCCTGTAAACATGCTTTCCCCATTGCATTTACTTCATATTACACTTACTTGTAATTTAACAGTGACTTAGAAGCCGCTAGTATTGATCACGTCGCTTAGCTTTGCATTAAAATCATGCTTGCTCAAGTTGCTTAATTTATAAAGCACCTCTGCACCTGTCACGTTAAGTTCAACTTCGTGATCATCGATGTTCTCATCCTTGTTTCTGAACATCAGCAGGTGGTTAGCGATTCGAGCGATATCTAAGTAAGAGACTTCACGCTGTTCGTGGTTATTGATGGTATTGCTGCACACATCAATAAAGTCGCTGTCGAAGCCCCAACGGTTAAGCACCAATTTACTGGTAGCAGAACATTGGCCTTGGAAGATTTGTAGAGCGATGTCGTGATCTAGGTAATTGCCATTTTCGAGGTAGAGGTGGTATTCGCTAACCAAACAGAACAAACCAATATCAGCCAGTAATCCAACAAGCAGCGATTTTTCATGCTCAAGGTAACGGTATTCAGTAGGGGAGAGCTCTTTGAAGCTGTTGGTAACAAGCACCATAGTAGCGCCCAGCTCTTTTGATACAGAAGCGCTCTGAACCAATACCTTATTACATTCTTTACTGAGGTTGACTGAGTGTTTGAGTTGCTCAATAGCCTGAGCCGTCACGATGTCACGTACTCTTAATATGCCAAGGCGCGACACCGCCGTCATAATATCAACACAAGTAATATTACGTCGGTTAAAGACGACAGAGTTAGCCACACGAATGACAATAGCAGCGAGGCCTGGGTCTTCGAGTAAGCACTCGGCAACGTCAGCAATCCCAGTTGATTCAAGGGTACAAAGCGATTGAATCTTCAGTACAACGTTAGGGATAGGAGGAAGTGTTATTTTTCCCGCTGAGATAGAATGTCCAACAAGTTGGGCAAACTCTGATTCTAGACCCTTTAAGAGAAGAGTCTTATTTTGAGGTAGCCAGAAAAACGATAAATGATTCATATAAAAAGTAAAAACAGGTCTGTCCTGCCATTTTACAAGCCACGATGCTGCGAGGCAATACTCACCCGTCTACATAACCTTTAATAATTTGAACCGGTGTATCACTAGGTGTCCAAATTCAAGCATGGTTTGATAGTTTACTGTGAAGTCAATCATGAAAAACCGGAATACTCAATTGATTGATGTGAACTAAGTCCAGACTTATTTTTCTTTTCGAAGTATCATTTATTTAAAGGTGGAAAACGAAACCATAATATTCACCTATAGAATAAAAAAATAGATTTAAAATTTTTCGCATAACAAGCTGCTTGTCTGGTGATCAACCTAATCGGGGTAATTTGATTAAGGATCAACGGATATGACCGAGACAGCATTTATTAATTACGTGAATCAATTTGGTGAGCATCAAAAACGTTCTATGTTCGGAGGTATTGGCCTCTTTCAAAATGACGCTATGTTCGCTTTATTGAGTGAAGGTTGTTTATTCATTAGAGGTGGAAAATCATTAGATAAAAAACTGACCGATCTTGATTGTGAAAAGTATCGTCATGTAAAGAAGCAGACAACAGCAACCGTAAACTATTACGACATTACGGATCTGTTTACCTGTGAACATCCTGAATTGGATAGTATTATTCGTATTTCAATCGATAATTCAATTCAGCAGCGTAGCTTCAAGAAGTCATCAGCTAGCCGTAGATTAAGAGATCTACCAAACATGCAGCTTACGTTAGAGCGCATGGTTAAAAAGGCGGGTGTGGATGATGTTTCAATGTTTATGCAGTTGGGCGCACCTGAAGTGTTTAATAAGGTTCGCGAAGCGTACGGAAACGATGTTGACCTAAAACTACTTTGGAAATTTGCGGGTGCAATTGATGGTATTCACTGGAAACTATTACAAGAGCCACGCAAGCAGCAATTACTAAAGAGCTGCCACTAAAGAAGTTTACCTTATATGCTTAAGATTACTGTTAATAAATAAAAACCGAGGAATGTCCTCGGTTTTTTTGTTTCTGTCTTAGCCGGATTTCTTAAAAGACTAAGTATCAAAAGGCTAAGTGCTCATAGAGAGCTTATTTGCTAGGGCTTGAGCTTTAAGTATTAGTACTTGAAGCGAGCAGTGAACATAAGTTGGTCACCGTAGAAGTCGTTAATACGAGCTTCAGCACCTAAAGAGAAAAGCTCTGTAGAGTGGAAACGCGCGTAAACAGAACCTGTCCAATCATCGTTGTCATCGATAGAAACGTAACCACCTTTACCACCAACTTCTAGTTGTGGACCAAGCCATTGGCGAACACCAATGTTGATTTCCATACCGATATCAGTAGAGCTTGAGTTCTCAGGTTGAACGATACGAGCTAGCATTTCACCTGTTAGGTCTGCCCAGTTGTTTAATGGAGCGTGGAAACCAAGACCTACAGCTGAGTCGTAATCGCTTTCAAATTCTGAATCGATACGTGCTATAGCGTGAGCGTTCGGGTGAATGGACTTACTGAACGCACCACCAAATGTTACTGGGCTAGCACCGATACGTGCTTCAAAGTAATCATAGTTAAAGTTGCTCATTACCTGTGGTTGTTCATCAACAGCTAGTGCTTGACCAGAAGCCAATAGCATAGCGGTAGTAAGTAGAATTTTGCGCATAACGACTGTAAACCTATATTAGTGTTAATTCCTTTGGTTTGAGACAAATCGGCAAACCATAAACATTGAGACAGTTTAATCTAACTCACGGAAAAGTAATCCTTTAAAATGTAAAACCTTACTCATTTAGTTAAAAAACAAGCAAATTAAGGATCAGTATGTAACGGAGATCTCATGTTTAGGGCGAATGAGAAAAATAGACGAGCGAATTATCCAAAATTTGTATGCATTCGGACGGTTCTTATATCGGATGACGCTATTCTCAGTATCCATTAACCAATCAGTGCTATTCACCAAAACTGGTGCGTTTATCCGCCATTGAAGTCAGTATGCGCTCGGTATCTAAGATGGAAGTCCAGTTTAGCAATTGCTTGTCGTTGGCAATGACATAGTCAGTCAATTGTTGAGTAATCGTGTCTCTCAGTTGGTCGCCTTGCCAAGGTTTTGAAATATAGAAATCAAGTGCTGCGTTGTTAATGGCTGTGACGGTATCTTCTAGCCCAGCTTGCCCGGTGAGCAACAGCTTACGCGTTGGTTTAGTAGCGTCGTGTTGGTTGAGTTCGATCAGAAAATCAATGCCGGTTTCTTCTGGCATGATGTGGTCGCATAAGATTAACGCGAGCTTAATACCATCTTGTCCCATTTCTTTGATTACTTGCTTGGCTTCATCGACCGACTCTGCACCTTCAACCAGAAAGTTCTCTTCAAATATCGCCAAGTCCTGAAGGACACTATTGAGAACTTCAGGTTCATCATCGACACATAAAATTAGGTACTTATTCATGAGGTGCTCCTTCTTGTTTGAATGGAAGCCACACTTGCATGTTTGTATGGCTGCCTACCTCTGACTCCACCAAAATAAACCCTTGATGAGCCGAAACGATTTGTTGAGAAATGGATAACCCAATCCCTAAACCAAAGTTGCCTTCTTTTTTAGTCGTGAAATTTGGGTTGAAAATGGTGTTGATGTCTTCTTTGGCAATGCCGTGGCCAGTATCGGAGATTTGCACCACAAGAAACGCGTCGTCGCCTTTTGTCTGTTGAGAAGTGGTGATGGTCACTTTTCCTCGTTCAGATAGGGCATCGAGCGCATTGGAGATAAGGTTGGTCCACACTTGTTGCAGCGAGAGCGACTGGCACAATAAAGGCGGTAAGTCGGTATCGTAATGCTTTTCGAGTTGGTGGTGTTTAAGCCTGTTTTCGAAGATCACTAAGGTATCTTCAAGCCCTTCGTGGATATCTGTGTAGTGGCGAACTTCTTCATCTTCTCTAGCATAGCTTTTTAAGCTTTTGACCATATCGGCAATACGCTTGCTGCACACTTGAATTGAGCGGATAGAGTTTCCAACATAATGGTAATGCTCTAAGTCATTGAGCAGCTCTTTGCCTGCGACAGGGGACGCCTTTAATGTGTTTAGAACCGTAGAGTCTTGGCTTAGGTTTAGTCTCACGGCTTTTTTTGCTAAAGCACGGTCATTAATCGTCGACGTAAGATGCTTTACGAGCTGTCTTTCTTGGGCTGTTGATAGTGGCTTAGCTAACTTTGAATGTGCCAGTACGTCAGTCCCTTTATTGGACTCTGGAACGGATAGGTTTGCCAATATTTGGTCGAGATGGTCTGACAGAGTTTCGATGCTTCTTAATATGGCAGCAATCGGGTTATTCAGCTCATGTGCGACTCCCGCGACTAGCTGCCCGAGCATCGCCATTTTCTCTTTCTCGATCAGTTGTTGATGTGCAGACTCTAATGATTCTAGTGTCTGCTGCAGTTTGATCTTATTGGTGATGCTGCGTTGCAAACGTCGATTAAAATGACGGAGCAATAGATTGGTAAATAAAGGCAGCAGGGTATTGTTTGAATGCATCACCTGAGCAAAGCTATCTTTATCCAGTTTGATAACGCGAGTCTGCGTTAGGGTGATCGCCGTAGAAAACGAAGGCTCGCCTGTTACAAATGACATCCCGCCAACAATGTTCCCTTTGGAGTGACGTACCACTTCCCGCTGTTGCCCAAGTTCATCTTTCTTATAAAGAGCTGCTTCACCCTCAATGATCAGCCATAAAAAGCGATTGTCTTCGCCTTCCACAGTGAGTAGATGCTCGGGGGAATAGTCACGAATGGCCTTAGTTTTGTCATCTTTTGAAAACACATCTTGTAAGGCACTGACGACACGTTCTGCAAGGGCATTATCAGAAAGCTGGTGGTAGTCGTGAATGAAACCCGATTGGAAAGAGTGAATCTTTTGCTCAATGTGCGCTCTGAGTAAGCGTTGTTGATCCAATGCATCGCTGTAAGAGAGCAGGTTTTCTGAGTCGTATTGGATAACAAAAGAGGTCAGCTCTTTTTGCGCTGATTTGAACAGAACCTGATCTTGAACCGGTTTGGTTAAACAGTGGTTGAGCCTACCTTCATTCACAGCGGTTAAAATGGATTGAATGTCTGACGAAGCGCTGACTAATATCGTTCTTGCGGTATTACTATGGGGCAGCTGTTGAAGTTCAATCAGGAATTGCACGCCATTAAATTCAGAATGATGATGAGTGATCACCAAAGCAACGGTTTGGTTGTGATCATGAATATCTTCTAATGCGTGATGTGCGTCTTCTATGTTCTCGGCAGTATAAATATCGAATACAGAAGCCAACGGAGCCAGCTCCGAACGTATTCTTTCAATGCTAACCGGATTATTGTCCAAACAGATAACAGCGTATTGATTCACAGCTCAACCTTAATAGTAGCGACGTCTTTAGCCTAGCAAGAACCGCCGAATAAGGATGAGAGCTAGCCGTTAATTTATTGAGGCAATCGAAGTATCGAGCAATAGACTGATTTAACTCAATGTTTCTTGTTTGCTACTGATGGGTTAGACTAAAAAAAATAGACACGTGTAGAAAGAGAACTCATGGAACAGTTAAGAAAAATTGGTGCTATTGGCGGAGCAATCTCACTGGCACTTTGTTGGCCGCTAGCGGTTGGGCAAATTGGACAAAATGCGATTACCGATGGCGTTGCAAAGCTTAACAATTCAAGCATTCAAGCTGAGATCGTGGAATACGATAGAGGTTACTTGTCTTCCAACGTAACCACTCGTTTAACTGTGATGGATGAAAACCTGAAAGAGCAACTTGCGATTGATGGGTTGCCGAGTGAGTTTGTCATAAATAGTGCGGTTAGCCATGGTTTGGTGAGTCTAAATGCACTGTCGACGTTTGAGAATACCGATATTCTGCCTTTAACTCTGACCACTAGTACTGAGCTAAACGGCAACACTGACTTTAACTTTGAGTTAAGCCAGTTCAATCACCAAGGTTCTGATGAGAATGGGATTTCGGTCTCGATCACTAAATCGAATCTTTCTGGCCATGCGACTGTTTTAGGCCAAGTTGATTACGAGCTTTCAATCCCTTCAGTTCAAATTGATTTTGAAACCGGTGAAGAGGTAACGCTGTCTAATCTGAAAGGTGTGGGTTCAGGCCAACAAGCGAAAGGCTACTGGTTAGGTACTCAGAATTTTACTATCGATAGCTTCTTGGTTTCAGATTCTGCAATGCAGCCTTTCATGACCATTGAAAATTCTAAGTACGATTTTGAATCACATCTAGATGAAGCAACTAAGCGTCTGCGCAGCAACCTCAAGCTGGATATCGCAAACATCGAGACCAGTGAAGGCCAGTTGAACAACCTAAACGTCGATTTTGAAATGTCGAAGTTGGATAGCGAGTCGTTTGAGAAAATCTTTGAGATTTACCAATCTAATCCTGTGATGACGCAAGAAGACGTTGCAGAGATCATTCCATTTATCGATATCCTGTTTGCTAAAGGTTTCGACCTTTCAATGAACAACATGTCGTTAGAGTTAGGTAAGGGACAGTTCGAATCTAAGTGGTTGGTGAGCGTGCCGGAAGGGACCGAAAACATCAGCAGCAACCCTTCGATGATCATGCCTGCATTAACGGGCAACGTTCACTCTAGCTTCTCAAATGAACTTGTTGAAGAGTATCCATTCATCCGTGAAGGTATCGATGAATTGCTTGTGATGGAAATGATCAAGGAAACAGACAGTGGTTATGAAATCAGCGCTGACTTAGAAAATGGAAACCTAGTGTTCGAAAATGGACAAGAAATTCCATTAATCGCTCTACTTATGCCGGTTTTTGTTCAATAAACAGAGCAGGCGTGAATACTGATAGGGTGATTTAGCAGGTTAAGCTTAAACATTTTATACGGTACAAAACAAAAGAGGTCTTAAGACCTCTTTTGTTGTTTTTATGTTGGGTAAAACATGGTATTACTTGCATAGTTATTATTTAGCAGGAGCAATCATCCCCATGGAACTTACATTAGATAACGTATTCAACTTCAGTGCTGGCCCAGCTGCACTGCCTAAACCGGTAATGAAACAAGCGCAAGCGGACTTTATTGATTGGAATGGTTTAGGGACTTCCGTGATGGAAATCAGCCATCGCAGCAAGGAATTTATTCAAGTTGCTGACGAGTCCGAACAGGACCTACGTGATCTTCTGAACATCCCAGACAACTACAAAGTTCTTTTCTGTCAGGGGGGCGCTCGTGCTCAATTCGCTGCTGTTCCTCTAAACCTTTTAGGTGATGCGACGAAAGCGACTTACATTGATGCGGGTTACTGGGCAGAAAGTGCAGTGACTGAAGCGAGCAAATATTGCGAAATCGATGTATTCAACGCGAAGACGTCAATTGATGGTAAAGCAGCGGTTGTTCCAGCTAAAGATTGGAAAATTGACCCGGAAGCTGCGTATGTACATTTCTGTCCGAATGAAACCATCGATGGTATTGAAATCAGCGAGCTTCCTCAAACGGATAAACCAATCGTAGCGGATATGTCATCTAACATTCTGTCTCGTAAGATTGATGTGTCTCAGTACGGTGTTATCTACGCGGGCGCGCAAAAGAATATCGGCCCTGCGGGTATCTGCATTGCAATCGTACGTGATGATCTACTCGAACTCGCAAACGACGTGTTGCCGAGTATTCTGAACTACAAAGTACTTGCTGAAAAAGACTCAATGTTCAACACACCACCAACGTACGCTTGGTACCTATCAGGCCTTGTGTTCAAGTGGCTGAAAGCTCAAGGTGGCGTTGAAGCGATGGAGTTGGTGAACAAAGAGAAAGCAGCGCTGCTTTACGATGCAATCGATAGCTCAGCTTTCTACAAAAACGATGTTCACACTGCAAACCGTTCTAGAATGAACGTGCCGTTCCAACTGGCGAAACCTGAGTTAGATGGCAAGTTCCTAGAATTGGCTGATGCTGCAGGTCTGAAATCACTGAAAGGCCATAGAGCAGTAGGTGGAATGAGAGCTTCACTTTACAACGCAATGTCTCTGGAAGGCGTTCAAGCGTTGGTTAGCTTCATGAAAGATTTCGAAGAGAAATACGCTTAATCGATGATAGGGCTTTGACTGATAAATTGCTTATTTGATTTTTATTGTGTCGAATGCACCGAACGAGATAGATGCCGCTTTTGCGGCATTTTTTTTGTCGTTAATAATAAAGGGTATGATATGTTGATTTATTGTAAGAACAGTCATCCAGAGATATGACGGATGTATCAGAATGAGCAGACCTTTCTCTTAAAGCGAGAGTATCAACTGTTATTTAGGCACTTTTTACTATATAACGTGTCGCCCAAAGCTAGGTCTCTAATCATGAGCAGTGAGCGATAAGCCGCATCGCCCGGTTTATTGATGGGCGATTAAAATCCAACGTCTAATTTTTACCACAAGGAACCAAGTGTGAGGTTATTGAGTCTATTTGCGATGCTATTTCCGGCCGTTGCTTGTTCGTCCACACTTGAAATATGGGCTGGTATTAATTATGAAACGGCCGATTATGTAAAAGAACATATCGAAGCGATGACTGATCATCGTGTAGAAATTCGTTCGTTTGACGTCAACAGTATTCGTTCTGAACTGCTTGTTGCTGATCCTAGAGACAATACCTTTCCCGACGCCATCTGGGTTCCTTCTGACTTCTTAGGTCTAACTGAATATATCGATTTAGCGACGCTTCCTGATGCTTGGGTCGATACCCAACGCTATGAGAAAAAAGCGCTTGATGCAGTGGTCATCAACGGTGAGCTTAAGGCGTTACCGGTTGGTATTGGAAACCAAGTCGTTCTGTATTCGAGCAAGCCTCAAGCGCAAGTCGTGACATGGGAGAGCCTAATTGAACGCTCTGCTCAGTCCGATCAAGTGAGCGTGCTTTTTCCCAATCCAAACATGTATTTCTATCTAGCTTTCTATCAGCTTTTTTCTGAAGACTTATTATCGTCGAAGAATGTTAATGGTGAAGGGTTAGTTGCTATCTTTGATTTCATCGACATGTTGCAGCAGAAAAAAGTCATCGAATCATCGTGCAGTGATATTTGCGCGAGGCAGAGGTTCATCAATGGGGAAGTCGAGTTTTTGATTGACGGTGATTGGGCGTTCAGCGAACTCGATGCCGCCTTTGGTCGAGATTTGTACATCAATTCGTTGCCGACCTATCGTGGTGAAAGTATGTCTTCATTTAGTGGCGCAAAGGTTTTTGCTGTCACGGAAAAAGGCATGCAAAACCCAGATAAGAAATTGGCTTTGAAAGAAGTCGTTCAATACCTGCAATCAAACAGTTTCACCTATTTAGCTCACTCGAGTGCCATGGTTTCGCCGTTTTATGAGGTTAATCAACGCCGTGTTGAGGAAGGTAACCAGACACTTTCAAATATGTACGATGAGTTTCAAGCATCGCAAATGATGTCGAGTGACTACAAGATGGCGATCGTTTGGGAGGCATCGGCTCGGGCGTATCAGCGTTACAAGTCAGGGATGCCAAAGAGTGAACTGCATAAGTTTTACAATGATTTTGTTCAATATTACTCGGCGAATATGAGGGTAAGAGATTGAAGCTATCATTAAAATACACCATGGGCTTGGTGTTGCTGGCTTGCTCAATGCTTCCTGTTTACCTAGCGGGACAGTTGATTCTCAATAAACAAAACCAAAGTTCTTTAGAGCAAAAAGAAACCAAGCTGGACAACTCTACGACCGGTATTCGTCAAACCGTACAAGAGCAAATTAAGCTGACGGCGAGCCTAACTCAATGGTATTCGCATGACCGATCATTGATTAAAGCGGGTGGTAATATCTTTTTCTCGAGTGTTGTTTGGGACAAGATGGATAGCTTCAATGCGCTAGCGGAGAGTGTGTCCGCGACTTATATTCTGGACCAAAACTGGAAGCCCATTTATGACAGCAAAGGCAGCTTGTACCATTTTGAGCAGAGCCAGTTATTAGAAAGCTTGAAGCGTCCTCAATCGGTTTATGGGCAAGGGAAATTGTTCCACACCGAGTTTACCGAAACTGAAGTGGCGGATAATGCCGCTGCAGGTATCGCTTTTGTCGCGCCGATTTTACCTTATCGTTTGATAGAAGGTTCTACATACACGCCGCAGGGTTATCTTGTGGTTCTTATGGGGTATGACAGACTTAAGACTAAAGTGACGCCTTTCCTTTATCAAAATGAGTCGGTTGAGTTTAACTATATTGATTCAACGGATGCTCAATCTTCTGAACAAAGTGCGAACATTATCTCTATCGACAGCACATTCTTTACCGACAAATTGGTACTGAACGTCAAACATCATATTTCCGACAGTGAGCGTTTATTAGAGATGCAACAAGCTCAGGTGGTCTTTGTCAGAATATTGGTGGCGACGCTTGCCATCTCGATTGTGTTTGCTCTGTTCCTAAGCCGCTGGTTCTCAGGGCAGTTAAACTTGTTGGCTGAATCTGTTACGTCGTATTCGCATAACCAGTCACCGACTCATAGTGTGGATGAACATCGTTTTACAGAGTTCGTCACGCTGAGTCGTTTATTGGAAACCATGTGGGGTCGTATACAATGCCAAGTCCGTGAACTGACCGAAAGCAACGATAAACTCGAAAGGTTTAATGTTCTGCTAGAGGACTTAGTTGAAGAGAAAACCAGCAAGTTAACGTATTCGCTCGCGCGTGAAGAATCCCAGAAGCATCGTCTTTTGAAGATCGTTCAGTTTGCATCATCAAGACACGCGGCTGAATATCGGTTGATTCCTCAAATGGTCGATCAAGAGTTAAAGACATTACTTGTTCAACATTCGATTCAGTTTCATTTTAACCGGACTGGCGAGGCTGACCTGATACTCTGTGACTCACAGGGGACGGCGATCGGGTATTTTTGTTCAAGTTCATTTGATGTCCTCAGTGAAGAAGATCTTCTGATTTTTGACATGTACCAAAAACAGTTAGCTGGTTGGCTAGAGCTCGAAAATATTACACGGATTAACATGCCGACTGGCTGTTTGAATCGTAAAGCTTTTAATGAAGATCTCGAATTCAGTAAACGCAGCATTAACGACAATCAAAATCAGATTTCTTTGATCATTATTGATATCAATGGCTTGAAAACGACCAATGATGTTCATGGGCATGAGATCGGGGATGAGCTGATACAGCGCTGCGTAGACGTAATCAGCCACGAATTGACACCTGCCAGTAATCTATACCGTTTGGGTGGAGATGAATTTGCGGTGCTTACCTTAACGTCTGGTGAGTCGAGTTCGCTCAATGTCGCAAAGATGACTGAGCAGTTGTACATTGCTCAAGAGCAACAGGCAATCGAGACTAAAGCGGGTATCTCTATTCCTGTCAGATTCTCGATTGGTGCAGCCTCTAGTGATTCAACAGACGTTGAGCAATTGTTCTCAGTCGCTGATGAGAATATGTATCAGCAAAAGCGTCTTTATTACCAAACGTTGTCTGTGGTTGGGAAGTAATAATGCCAATCACGCTGACAAATAGCGATCACGATTTTCGACGTCCATTAGAGCGGAACTGCTGCGGTGTGACGTTATAATATGTTTAAACGCTTATGGGAAATGCGCTTAGTCGGGCCAACCGTTGCTTAAACACAGACGATAAAAATGAAAAAGCCCACCAATGGAAGTTGATGGGCTTTGTGTTTGTATTTAGCTTACGTAACTCAGCTAGAGCCAGAAACTCTTCAGAGGCATCTCAGAGTCAAAGTGATGAGCAATTTGCGCTTGGAGTAGCTCAGCGGTCGCAATAGCGTCAGTTAATGCATGATGCGGCGTGTAGTCGGGCAGATGGTATCGACGACGACTCTGCCCCAGTCTCACTGAAGCTGGCTTCTTACCTTTCAGCTTGTTCCACAAGCCGCCAGCCAGTTTATTTTGGATCTGAGATTCAATCTCCAGCGTGTCGAGGACTGGGAACTCAATGCCTTCACCGAGTCGCACTTTCAATGCATTGTCCAAAAAGTCACGTTCGATACGACGATAGTGAACCACAGGGATATGTCCCGCCATTGATTCTAAGATCTCGCCCAACACTTCGCTAAGGTCTGGCGCATCAATGATGTCATTGTGAGTGATGCCATGAATCACGACAGACTCTTCTTCAAGTTTCTGTTTTGGTCTTAGAGTCCAGTGTTTGGCTTGTCGCAAGTAGATGCGATTGAGCGTAAATGGCACTAAACCAATGGTAATGATGCCGTCTTTGTTTGGGTTTAACCCCGTTGTCTCAAAGTCGACAGCCAAAAACATCACTTCTGAAAGTGGCGTATCAGGCGCAGGAAGAGGCTGGCTATAAAAGTGCTTTAAGCGCTCGTCTCTCGCTCGTTCAAGCTTCTGAGCAAACTTAAATGGCCAATCGACCGCAGGTGATCTGAATAGTTTGTTCATAGGCCCTACTTAAACTTGTTGCTGGCTTGATAACGGAACTTAAGGAAGTTTTGCGCATTACTTAATATTTGGAATGCATCCTTTAGGTTACGTCGTTCGAAGTCAGACAGGTTCTCTGGCTCGATGTTGTTATCAGGCTCGATGTTGTTGTCGACATCGTGTGCTTGGTGGCGAATACGAACCAGAGAGATAAACTCCATCGCATCTTTCAAATCTTGAGCTCGGCCTTTTGGCAGAATACCGGCGTCAATAATGTCATCTAAGCGTTCGAACGAGTTCTTAGAGCGAGACGCTACCGCGAGCGAGTGAACACGAATCAAATCGGCGAGTGGCGCAGTACCACGACGCTTAAGGTTGATAGAGTTGTTGTGACGGCCATCTTTCTCCATCACGAAATCTTTGAAGAAGCCGAGCGGAGGTGTACGGTTGAGTGCGTTACGTGCAAGACACGCCAAGAAGCGATTGTTCTTACGTGCGCGTCGAACAATAAAGCTGTTCAATTGCTCGGCCCATTTCAGACGACCATAAACGCCATCTAAGTCGAAGAAGATTGAAGCATTTAACAGTGCTTTCGGGTTTGGATCATCAATCCAATCGGCAAAGCACTCTTCCCATTGTCGACGAGTCATACGCCACGTTGGGTTAGTCGCCATGATATCGCCAGTACAATAAACATAGCCACACTGATCTAAGCCATCACAAATAAAGGTCGACAGCTCCTCAAAGTATTTACCGTGCTTTTTCTCGTCGTAGGTATCATCAAGAATGATTGCGTTATCTTGGTCGGTAACCAGCAGCTGCTCATCACGCCCCATAGAGCCCAGTGCGAGGAAACAGTAAGGAATAGGCGACTTGCCCAATTTCTCTTCGCCCAGTTCGATAATTCGCTGCTTAAAGCTACGACCAATTACCGACATTGCAGTACCCACCATGTGGGCGTTGGCATCTTCGTTAACTAAGCGCACAAAGCTGTCTTTTACTTGCTCGGAAAGCACCTTCAGATCTTCGATACTTTGTTGCTGGAAGATACTACTTACCAATAACAGCGAGTTTTGAGACTCATAACGAACAATATCGGTCGCTTCGATAATACCAATCGGCTTCTTATCTTTAAGCACTGGTAAATGATGCACGTTATAGCGAAGCATGGTCATCATAGCTTCGTATACGTAAGCATTGTGATCGAGAGAGATAACCTCAGGTGTCATTACGCTAGAGACTTCATCCGATGGGTCAAGCCCTTCAGCTAAAACGCGAGTACATAAATCTCGGTCGGTGATGATGCCAATCACGGGTGTTGAGTCATCTTCATCATCTTCAACGATTTCTGGATCAATGATCAGCAGGGAAGAGACATTGTCTTCGGCCATCATTGTCGCGGCTTGTTGTATCGTACGAGTCTTCTCGATCATCGGCGCTTCGCTAGTCAGTAGCGTTTTTACCTTGGATGTCGTGAGATCGTTGGCATCGTTATTACTTGAGTTTGCTTGGCGAAGACGGGCGTTGTCTTCTACTTCTACGAAATCTGCAAAGGAGTCGTAGTTGTCGTAGAGCTCTTGGAAAATTGGCTCAGGAATGCAGTAGAGAAGAGTATCTTCGGTCGCTTTTACTGGGAAACGAACCTTGTTGTTGGTCAGTAGACCCATTTGCCCGAACAAGTGGCCTTCATCAAGGCGGTTATAGAGTTCGCCTTTACGACGGTAGACTTCGACTTCGCCACTTCGAACGATGTATAAGTCATGTATTTGATCACCAAAGTGAATGATAGGGGTATCTTGGCGGTAATAAGAAATTTCCACGCTACTGGTCACTTTCGCCAACATCTCCTCAGGGAGTTCTGTGAAAGGGGGGTATTGTGCCAGAAAGTTTTGAATCTCTAATAACTCAGCATCCATAATGATCATCCATTGGTTTGTATGATTTCATGGTACAACATTTGATAATATTTTGCCGTCACAAATCAATCTGTGAGCTAAAACCTTTTTAAAGTCTTATGGATAGACTAACCTTTCAATTAATGGAGTGACAGTTTAAGGATGATAGGAATGTCGAAGTGGAAGCTTAGTTTTGTATCTGCGGTTTTTATGTTTTCTCCAAGTTTGTGGGCGGACACTAACGCGGTGGATATTTTAGATTACGACCATATTTATGCCACGGCGCATTCGGGCAGTTTAAATGAAGATGCAGGCAGTAATAATAACGCCTCGTCGTATGGATTAGGCGTCAGTTACGCGATGACGGATGATTGGTTGTTGCTGGGAGACTACAGCGCACGCTTTATTCACCCTGATGACACCACAACTCGAATTGATACGCTGATGCCAGGTGTTGGTTACCGTTACAGCATTAAGAAAGATTTAGATATAGTGGCTTACTACCTGCTTGGTATCACTAAAGGTAAGGTTGAAAATAATGACACCAACCGAACTGAATCTTCAGACACTGAGTTCATCCAAGGGGTAAAAGCTGAGCTTAACTATGGCTTTGCGAAACGTTGGATTGCCAACGGCAGCGTGCAAGTGAATCGAAGTGACCTGTTTGATGAAGAGATCTATCACTTAGGTTTACGCTATCTAGTGACTAACAAGTTTGCGATTGGTGGGTCATACCAACATCGAGATGGTGAAGGTAAAATTCGTAGCGAGCGTACTAATGAGCTAGGTGTGGAATTTTTCCTAGAGTATTAACTTACAAAGTATCTAAACCTGAAAGTGGAGACACAAAAAAGCCAGCTTAATTGCTGGCTTTTACACATCTATTGGTCTGTAAGTGCAAGCTTGTGGTCTGCAAATACAGGTTTCGCTTTTCGATTAAAGAACCGCAGCGATACCTTTACATAGAGGACCCATGTTTGACTTAGTCATACCAGCAACGCTGATACGACCAGAGCCAACAATGTAGATAGCGAATTCGTCTTTTAGGCGAGTTACTTGCTCTTTGCTTAGACCTGAGAACGAGAACATGCCGTTTTGACGTTCGATGAATGTGAAGTCTGCATCAACACCTTCTGATTTCAGTGTCGTTACGAATAGTTCACGCATCTCTTGGATACGGTCACGCATTTCTGCCACTTCTGCTTCCCATTCAGCACGTAGATCAGCATCACCAAGGATGTGAGTAACGACAGCACTGCCGTGGGCTGGTGGGTTAGAGTAGATAGAGCGGATAATGCTCTTAACTTGAGAGAATGCTGTCGTTGCTACGTCTGCTGATTCAGCAACCAGAGTGAATGCACCAACACGCTCGTTGTACAAGCCGAAGTTCTTAGAGAACGAGCTAGCAACAAGGATCTCTTTGTTGTATTGAGCAAAAATACGTAGGCCAGCAGCATCTTCTTCAACGCCTTTTGCAAAACCTTGGTAAGCAAAATCGAATAGAGGCAGCAGTTTCTTCTCAGCAACCAATTTAGCCAGTACTTCCCACTCTTCAGTTGTTGGGTCGATACCTGTTGGGTTGTGACAGCAGCCGTGAAGAAGAACGATATCGCCTTCAGAAGCTTTCTCTAGGTCAGCAACCATACCAGCGAAGTCTTTGTCTTTAGTTTCAGCGTTGTAGTAGCTGTATTGAGCAGTTTCGATCCCCGCAGCTGCGAAAACGCCGTTGTGGTTAGCCCAAGTTGGGTTACTGATCCAGATTTTCACTTCGCCCAGTTGGCGCTTGATGAATTCACCCGCTACGCGAAGTGCACCTGTACCACCTGGAGCTTGTGCTGTTTTAGCGCGTTGAGATGCAACGATCTCTGCGTCTGAACCGAAAAGAAGTTTCTGAACCGCTAGACCGTATTCAGCTGTACCTTCAATCGTTAGGTAAGATTTGGTTTTTTCGTTTTCAAGAAGTGCAGCTTCTGCTTTCTTTACTGTTTTAAGTACTGGTGTTTGACCATCTTCATTTTTGTAGATGCCAACGCCAAGGTTGATTTTCTCTGCACGAGAGTCTTTTTTAAACTCTTCAGTAAGGCCGAGGATAGGATCGGCGGGAGCAGCTAACACTTTTTCAAACATAATCTTCATCCATGTCAATTGAGAGGGGATAGTATCTATGGGTAGTTATACCTGTATGGAATTTTTAAGACAATACGAAGTGAACAGAAAGACCAAAAAAAATCCATTTCAATCAGATTTATTGACTAAAGAGGATATTTGATAACAAAACACCCTACGGATTAACCTATAGGGTGCAAGAAGTTAGTGGATTTTGAATAGATTACGCTGGTTGAGCAATAAAGCTTTCGCGCTCGAGTTCACTCGCTACATTTTTGCCATCTTTGTAGGTCGCAGCAATTGAAACAAACGCTTGTTCGACGACCAGAAAAGCTTGGACAACTTGCGGATCAAAATGCGTCCCATTGCCCTCTAAGATGATCTGTTTAGCTTGTTCATGAGTAAAGGCTGGCTTGTAGACTCGCTTCGAGATGAGCGCATCATAAACATCAGCTAATGCCATTAAACGGCCAGATAACGGGATATCTTCACCAGACAACTGATTAGGATAACCACTGCCATTCCATTTCTCGTGGTGAGTCAGAGATATCTCCTTTGCGACTCTTAAGAAAGAGCTACTTCCCAACTGCTTTTCTGCAATAGATAACGCTTCAGCCCCAATCGCGGGGTGACCTTTCATTATCTCAAACTCTTCGTCCGTCAATTTGCCCGGCTTCAATAACACACTATCAGGAACACCTACTTTGCCCACGTCGTGCAAAGGCGCAGATTTGTAGAGCAACTCGATGTAGTTTGGTGTTAACAAGCTTGAGTGGGTTTCTGATTTGCTGAGCTCTTGTGCGAGCACCTTGACGTACTCTTGAGTTCTTAGGATATGTGCGCCCGTTTCATTGTCTCGAGATTCAGCCAATGCCGATAAGCTCACAATGGCCACGTCACGTGTGGTTTTGACTTCGTTTTGCGCGGTTTCAAGGCTATCAAGCATGGTATTGGTCATAGATGCCATTGAGCCAAGCTCGTTGTAGCCGAAAATAGGTAAGCGAACGCCTTGCTCGCCATTGGTGACTTTGTTTAATGCGTGCTCTTGGCTTAGGAGAATACGCTTAATTAGCTTGCTCCAAAGCGTCATGATGGTTATCGCGTAGCCACCCAGTACCACAGCCAAATAAATAAACTCTTTGATCACGCTGATCTTGCCGGTGCCATCCAATAAGCGGTCAGGGTTATGTTCTAACCAGAAGATGTCTTTGACAGCAATCATCGTCAACATAGTCGTCAGTGTTACCAGAAGCACGATAACCAAGCCTATCATCTGCTTGACCAGTGAACTTCTTTCACCAACCAGTTGGAAGTCGAATTGTCCAGTCGTCTCCATTTTATCCATTTGGCTGAGCTTGGCATTCAATTGAAGAATGGTTCCGGTAAAGAAGCCGAATAGACTCATGCCAAACAGCACCTTCAAATTACTATCTATGGTGAATTCATAGCTTAAGTTGTAGTAGAGCGCGAAAGGCACACTTGCAGCAAAAAATAGCAGGGTATCGAGTTGCGCGAATCGGCCTTGCTTGACCAAGGTATGTTGCGCCAATGGGTAACGACGTGCGAGCCATAATAAGATAAACACAATACTGACTTGTGTGAAAATCTCTAACGTCGTTAAGCTATCGAGCATAGGGCACACCCGACTGCCATAGGTGCCAAACAGCACGCCAGCAATGACGTATAACTTAGTCGTTAGCGATTGATTGTAATTTGAAGTATCCATCGGTAAGCCTTTGTTCTCATTCTTATTAGATTTACGCATTCATTGATTCACGACTTTAGAATTGCGAATGATTAGCATAAGTGACGTGAATAAGACCGGAAATTCTATCGATAGCTTTCGTGGATTGATACAAGAAATTGGTTTGTGTTAGAGATTTGTTAGCTAGGTGGGGGTTATTGCAGCATTTTTATGAAGATACTTGAATAGCCCCGGTCGAGGGTCGAGGCTATTCAGTCTGTGTATTGGGTTAGAATCGCGCGTGATTGAGTTCGCTATCTTTACCCCGTTACTTTTTGAGATTGATTTCAGCTTCGATTGAGCCGGTTTCAATCTCAGGGTGAGACGCTAGTTTGTCTGCAGCCCATTGGTTGATGTGTTTCAGAATAGCAGACACCGCGTGTTTTTCCGTTGGTGCTTGGTCTTGTTCGACATCGATCTTTTGCTTTGGATGTGAGCCTGTCGCATCTTCAGCAATATGGAGCCAATCTGGGTGCCAGTAATATGGCTGACCGCTCGGTGTTGTCCAACTGTGAACACCGTTTGACTCTCCTTTATAACTTAATTGGTCTGCTTCTATTTTTTTCATTGTTATCTCGCATGTTTTTGGGTTACATCAAATTATTGAGGTAGAAAGCCAACTTAGCTCCTACCTTGGGTACAAACTTAGCAAAGCTTACAAAGTTATCTGTGAACTAATTCACACTATTGTGGAAATTAGGTGCGATCATATGGATAGCAGCAATAGTTGTTGGCGTAAGTGATAAAATCACCGGCTCACAGAATTTCTCTAGGTAGTACAATTAGATGGCGCGTTATGAAGAGCTTGCAAAGGATATTCGAACTCAGATAGCCAACAATACGTGGCGATCCGGAGAGAAGATCCCTTCGGTACGCATGAGTTGTCGAAATTACAACGTCAGCAACAGTACTGTCTTACAAGCCTACCAGTTGCTAGAAAGCGAAGGGAGGATCATCGCTAAACCTCAGTCGGGCTACTTTGTAGCGCCAAGGTTGGACGGCGTTGATTACGCACAGCCACTCGTTAGTGAAAAGAAAGCCATTAATGACCGCTTATTTGATTTCTTGAAGTCGAGTTCAGCCGAAGGTGTGATTCCTTTCGGCTCTGCATTCCCAGATCCCGACCTTTTCCCGTTACCTACCTTGACTCGAAACCTTGCCAGCGCGGGTAGGAAGATGACTGGCGCGAGTGTGATAAATAATTTACCACCGGGCAGTGAGTCCTTGAGAAGGCAAATCGCACAGCGTTATCTGCAGCAAGGGATCACGGTTAATCATCAAGACATCGTGATTACGTCGGGTGCTATGGAAGCGCTCAACTTGAGCCTGCAAACGGTCACCAAGTCGGGTGATAACGTCGTGATTGAGTCTCCCGCCTTCTATGGTGCTCTGCAGGCTGTCGAGAGGCTCGGGCTTAACCCTATCGAAGTGGACGTTTGCCCAATCAATGGGTTGAATATAGAGCAGTTTGAAAACGCGCTACAAAACCAAGATGTTAAAGCGTGTTGGCTGATGACGACTTTTCAAAACCCAACGGGAACCAGTTTGTCGGAACAGGCAAAGCGCCGTTTGGTAGAGATTGCAGAACAGCATGGAACCTACATTATTGAAGATGACGTGTATGGCGATCTTTATTACGAAGGGCATAAGCCGAAGCCACTAAAGGCCTTCGATAAGACCGATTCCGTCTTGCTTTGTGGGTCGTATTCAAAAAGTTTGTGTCCTGGTTATCGAGTAGGGTGGGTTGTGAACACGCGTTTTAACGACGCGATTCAAAAGTTACAGCTTCTTTCTACGTTATCGAGTAGCGCTCCTGTTCAACTTGGTGTCGCTCATTTCTTAACGCATGAAAGCTACGACAATCACCTTCGTAAACTGCGTAAAAACCTTGTCGTCAGGAAAGAGCGATTTATCGATGTCATTAAGCAGTACTTTCCGCATTCAATAGAGATTGAAGAGCCGGCTGGTGGTTACTTGATATGGATTCGCTTTTCTGAAAAATTCGACAGCCAACAGTTTCATCAACTGGCTATCGAACAAGGTATTAGCGTTGCATCTGGCGATCTGTTTAGTGAGCATGGCAGAGTGGATAACGCGATACGATTGAACTTCTCTTATGAACTGACAGAAGAGAAAGAACAGGCGCTCATCTGGCTTGGCAAACTGGCACATCAACTTACGCACTCGTAAAACCTTAAGTCCCTCATAAAAAAGACAATCATTCCAACTGTACGGGTTGTTTGTGGGGTAACTGTACGCCTAATTGACCAAAGAGTTGTGATTCAATAACGGTAGACCAAATATTGGAGATACCGTTATGTTGAAAATGACTATGGGAAATGAAGTTAAGCTGATTATTGTCGCTATTGTGTGTGCGCTTCTGCTTATTCTCGGCCACGTACTGCTGGCAAAAGCATTCGCTGATATGGCGTGGGCGGAATACACCACTGCCGCGATCCCATTCGTTATGATGGCAATTTGCGGTCTTGCAATAAAATACGCTATCGACCAAGATGTGGATTAGCTGTTGAAATAATGAGTCTCAGATAGTGGCACGCAGAAGCATCTGGACTCGTTTTATTCCGAACATAAAAAAACCTCCGCAAGTGCGGAGGTTTTTGTTTGTTCTTAACTTTTAATATCGAATAGGTTTCGAATTAGAAGTTTGCAGAGCGTGGTGTACGTGGGAATGGAATCACGTCACGAACGTTACCCATACCTGTTACGTAAGATACTAGACGCTCGAAACCAAGACCGAAACCAGCGTGTGGCACTGTACCGTATTTACGTAGGTCGCGGTACCAGCTCATGTGCTCAGGGTCGATACCCATAGCAATCATACGCTCGTCTAGAATGTCTAGACGCTCTTCACGTTGTGCACCACCGATGATTTCACCGATGCCTGGTGCAAGTACGTCCATTGCTGCAACTGTTTTGCCGTCGTCGTTTAAGCGCATGTAGAAAGCTTTGATGTCTTTCGGGTAGTTCTTAACAATAACAGGTGCTTTGAAGTGCTCTTCAGCTAGGTAACGCTCATGCTCAGAAGACATGTCGATGCCCCACTCAACGTCAAACTCAAATTTCTTACCAGAGTCTAGTAGGATTTGGATTGCGTCAGTGTAGTCAACTTGTGCGAAGTCAGCGTCAACGAATTGCTCTAGACGAGTAATTACTTGCTTGTCGATGCGAGAAGCGAAGAATTCAAGGTCGTCGCGGCGCTCTTCAAGAACAGCAGCGAAAACGTACTTAAGCATGTCTTCAGCCAGTTTCGCTACATCGTTAAGGTCTGCAAACGCAACTTCAGGCTCAACCATCCAGAACTCAGCTAGGTGGCGGCTTGTGTTTGAGTTTTCAGCACGGAACGTAGGACCGAACGTGTAAACCTTGCTTAGTGCACAAGCATAAGCTTCAGCATTAAGTTGGCCAGATACTGTTAGGAACGTCTCTTTACCGAAAAAATCTTCGTTGAAGTCTACGTCGCCTTTTTCAGTGCGTGGTAGGTTTTCCATGTCTAGCGTAGAAACACGGAACATTTCACCAGCGCCTTCTGCATCAGATGCAGTAATAAGCGGAGCAGAAGTCCAGAAGAAACCTTGCTCGTGGTAGAAACGGTGAATCGCTTGAGATAGACAGTTACGTACACGTGCTACTGCGCCAATCACGTTTGTACGTGGACGTAGGTGAGCAACTTCACGAAGGTACTCGATAGAGTGACGCGTCTTAGCCATTGGGTAAGTGTCAGCGTCTTCAACCCAGCCTACAACTTTAACGTCAGTTGCTGCTAGTTCGAAGTCTTGACCTTTCGCAGGAGACTCAACAATCTTACCCGTTACTTCAACAGAGCAGCCAGTTGTTAGCTTTAATACTTCGTTTTCGTAATTATTAAGATTATTAGGAACCACGGCCTGAATCGGGTCGAAACAAGAGCCGTCATAAATGGCAAGGAAAGAGATTCCAGCTTTGGAATCACGACGTGAACGGATCCAGCCGCGAACAGTTACTTCACTGTCTACCGCTAGCTTGCCGCCAAGTACGTCTGTTACAGGCGCGTAAGTCATGTTGATTTCATTCTCCATTGAGGGACAAATTCAACTCAAAGTCTCTGGCATTGCTGCAAATAAATATACATTTGCACAATAATTAGCCGAAACATTAAGTTGTATAAACTTTTTAAATCGATTGAACATATTACCTGTCATACCGACAGCTTCAACCTTTATTCTTGCTTGGAGAAAGAAATATTGTGTCTACTGACGATAAATAGGTTTGAGGGTGTGTTTTTTGTTCGATCTTAGCGTCAGCCTTACCTTTCACCCTATGTGAGCTGCTGAACGAGCATGGCGTAATCGAAACCTTTGTTTTCAATAATGGGAGTGTGATTGTGTTGAGACTCACTCTATATTGGCGCGGATTCAGTCATTTTGGACTTGATCACCTTCTTAATTTCCCACTAAAGTACAAGAGGAGTTTAATATCTACGTGTTAATTACGCCGCCTTAACCCCTGCATTCTCTCTACACCCGCACTTTTCGAGCGCTCGCTCATTCAAGAAAAACAGTCGATCAAATTATGTCTCAACAAGGCAGGACTGGCTGTACAAGTAAAAGAGAATTACATGCTTAATTATTTAAAAAAACACTGGTTATCAAACGTTAAAGGAGATTCATTATCTGGGATTGTGGTTGCACTCGCATTGATCCCTGAAGCCATCGCATTTTCAATTATTGCAGGCGTTGACCCTAAAGTAGGGCTCTATGCCTCGTTCTGTATTTGTGTCGTCACTGCTTTGGTTGGCAGTCGTCCGGGAATGATTTCCGGTGCAACAGGCGCTATGGCGCTACTAATGGTCACTTTAGTGAGAGAGCACGGACTAGAATATCTACTCGCCGCTTCATTTCTAGCTGGCGTCATTCAGATCGCAGCTGGTTATCTCAAGCTTGGTAACCTGATGAATTTCGTTTCCAAATCGGTGATTACTGGATTTGTTAACGCGCTCGCCATTCTAATTTTCATGGCCCAACTTCCTGAATTAATCAACGTCCCTTCAAGCGTTTACGTGTTAGTCGCTTTGGGTTTGGCGATCATTTATCTGCTTCCTTATTTCCCCAAGTTTGGTCGCGCAATACCTTCTCCACTGGTCGCGATTGTTACCCTGACAATCATTAGTTTGCTCTTCGGCTTAGATGTGAGAACGATTGGCGATATGGGCAAGCTTCCCGATTCACTGCCTGTGTTCTTGATTCCTAATATTCCATTCACGTTTGAGACGCTTGCAACCATCCTGCCATATTCGATTGCTCTGTCTCTGGTTGGCTTGTTGGAATCCTTGATGACAGCGACCATAGTCGATGACCTGACTGATACTGAAAGCAATAAAAACAATGAGTGTAAAGGGCAGGGCGTTGCGAACATCGTGGCTTCCCTTTTTGGTGGAATGGCGGGCTGCGCAATGATCGGTCAGTCGATCATTAACATCAAATCAGGTGGCTTAACCCGATTGTCCAGCATGATCGCTGGGGTGGTTTTGTTGCTAATGGTGGTGTTTGTTTCTGATTGGTTGAAGCTGATACCGATGGCCGCTTTAGTGTCTGTGATGATCATGGTTTCTATCGGCACATTCTCATGGCATTCCATTGTTGAGCTTAAAGATCACACACTGCCAACCAATGTAACCATGCTAGCAACCGTGGCGTTGGTGGTGTTTACTCATAATTTAGCAATAGGTGTTGCGGTTGGCGTGGTGCTGTCGGCTCTGTTTTATGCACATGCCAGCAAATCCATGGTGTTTATATCCGATGAAGTCGTGACAAACGAAATGCACACCATTCACCGAGTAAAAGGCCATGTCTTCTTTGCTTCGTCAGATGCGTTTGTCGACTTATTTGATTATGACAACGCGACCTCTTTAGTGACCATCGATATATCGGATGCGTCATTCTTAGATAATACCTCGGTCGAGGCGCTTGATAAGGTTGTGTTCAAGTTCCGTAAAAAAGGGGCTTACGTTGAAGTGTCAGGAATGGATAGCGTGAGTGCGAACCTGATAGTCAAACACGCGATGTATCACAAGCATAAAGACTTAACCGCGGTTTCCATTACGCACTAATCTTGGTTTAAGGTACTTTTAAAGCCTGAAAGCCTGAAAGCCTGAAAGCCTGAAACTCGGAACTAGACATTGTGTCTCGTCCTAAAATACGTTGACAGTATTTCTACTAAGCCAACAGCATCAGCTGTTGGCTTTTTTCATGCACCTCATTTGGAGTTTTCATCCTGAGACTAAGGTGCGGCCTCATATTGTTATAGGTACTTATAGACTCTTTTACTAGTTGTTTAAGCTCTCCGAGGTTTTTACACTTATTAAGTAAGAACTCTTGTTTCAGTATTCCATTTACTCTCTCTGCTAATGCATTTTGATAGCAGTCATAACCGTCTGTCATCGAGGGGCTTATGCCGCTACTTTTCAACTTATCTTGATAAACACCGGAGCAATACTGGAGACCACGATCAGAGTGATGGATACACGAACGATGATATTGACGCCCCTTAATAGCCATATCTAGCGCTTTCACAACATCCGTCGCCTTCATTTCGTTGCTCAGCTCGTAGCCCATAATTTTCCGACTAAACGCATCAGTTACCAATGAGAGATAGTGAATGCCTTCATCTGATTGGATATAGGTAATATCACTTACTAACACACCCTCTGGAGTGCATGGTTTGTAGTTCTTTAATAAGTTCGGATGTTTTTTCATCCAATGCTTACTGTTTGTCGTTTTCGTAAAACTACGTTTAGGTCTTACCAATAACCGTTCATCACGTAAGTAGTTGAAAAGAGCATCCCGACCTAACTTGATACCTTGTTCTTGCAACTTTGGCTTAAGTAAAAAGTAGAGCTTTCTAGTGCCAACCCGAGGCATATAACGTCTAATATCCAACACCATTTGTTTGATGGGTTTAAGTTCCAACTGGCGATGAACAGCTCGCTTTTCTCGTTGATAAACGCTTTGTCTCGTTATCCCGCATAGCTTACATACTCGAACTAAACTTATTCCTTCTTGTTCTTGAAGGCTTCTTGCTCCTTGGTGAGATACTTTTTTCTGAGGCTAGTTCCGTGTTCAGCATCAAGAATATCAACCACTCTATTTAAAAAGAGATTCTTGATTTTTTCGTCTTCCAGCTCTTTCTCAAGACGCTTTATTTTCTGTGCTGGTGACTCTTTAGGCTTAGTTGATTGGTGCATGGTATTCATCCTTGGAGTTTGCGCCCAATTCATCTTACCGTGCTTTCGAAGCCAAGTTAAAACAGTTGAACGGCCTTGGATACCATAAATGGTTTGGGCTTGTTTATATGTCATATTGCCTCTTTCTACAGCGGCGACGACCTGTAATTTAAAGCCTAGTGTGTAATCACGCTGAGTGCGCTTAACGTAGGTATTATTTGAAGTAGCCATAATTCGTCCTCAATGTGTAAACACATTTCAGGACGGGACATTGTTATGAAGATAAAGCGCTCATCTTTGAGCGCTTTTTTGTTGATGTCGGTAGGGGAGTTCTAGCGACCTATGACTGACCTTTATCGTTGGTCTTTGAGTTCGATAAGGTGAATTGGTTGATAAGAGATTCAAGGTGATCAGACAGCTCTTCTAAATCATTACTGATTCCACGAGTCTCAGCTGCAGACTGCGATGTGTTGTCGGCGTGAGAAGTGATGGTTTCAACCTTTTGTTGAACATCTTCGGTCGCGTGTGTAGTGGATTGCGTCTGTTGTTGAATATTTTTCGCATGAGCCAGCACTTGTTTCATCTCTTCAACGACACCATTCATTTCAACGGACAGTGCGTCGATATCTGTTGAGCTTTGATGTGCTTGTTCGCAAACGCGATCGGCAGAAGTCAGCGACTCTTCACTGCCTTGCTGGAACTGATGAATGATAGACTCAATACTGCCAGTTGCCTCTGCCGTTCGTGATGCAAGATTTCGAACTTCATCTGCCACTACCGCAAAGCCCCGACCTTGTTCTCCCGCACGAGCCGCTTCAATCGCCGCATTTAAGGCTAGAAGATTGGTTTGGTCGGCAATGCCACGAATCACACTCAATATTGAAGAAACCTCTCCGGTTTGCTCATTAAGTGTCAGTATCTTGTGTTTCACTTCTTCTATGCTACTGACTAGGTTCTTTATCTCACTGCTTGCATCATGTGCTTGGTTCGCACTTTTACAGGCCACATCAGCGGTATGATTGATGAGTTCTGACGCGGTTAAAGTGGCTTGTTCTACATTGACTTGCTGCGCCTGTATTCCTTCGATATTGTTTTGTACTTCAGCGGTTTCGTTTTGTTGATCGCTGGCGGCTTGCTCGGTAATTTGTGCAACACTGGTCAGTTGGTTGGCAGACGCATTCAGTTTGTGCGAGGTGTCTTGTACCCTCTCTAAGCTGTCGGAAACGGTGCCCATGAACGAGTTGATGGAGTTAGCAAGCGTGCCAATTTCATCCTTGCTTTGCTCTGGCAGCCGAGTGGATAGGTTTTTATCACTGCTGACTTGGGTCATAAAGCGAGAGGTTTGTTGCAGCGGGCGAACGATTATCTTACGAATCAATCCCATAGTAAGAACGAATCCGGCAAAGGAGATCACTGCCATGATACCGATCGCTGTCATCGTTTGAGTATTGATCAGCGAGTTGACATGGCTAAGGTTATATTCAAGTCGAATTGCACCTAATACTTCCCCTTCTGGCGCCATATGACATGCCACACAATTGGTGCCGCGATAGTTCTCGCTCGACTTCATTGGCAGAGCAATAACCAAGCCTTTTCCCCAATCGGCAGAAAAGGGTTCGATAACGGTTTCACCCGCTAGCGCTCGTTTATCAATATCATCCACAGGTGTTTGGTTGTCATTGCCAGGCCCGTATAACTTACTCACCGCATCAGCACGCAATACGCGAACATTTTCAATGCCTTCTTGAGCTAACGCTTTCTGACGAAGGGTCTCTTTTTGTGCCATGGTGCCAGTGAGCATCATCATATTGAGGCTATCGAAATAGTTGCTCGCTTTATCGTGAAGCTGCTCACTTAACACTGAGTTTACAAGCTGCTTTTGCTGCGAATATTGAAAGTAGGTCGATATTGCTAATAGAAAAGTGAACACAATGGCGAGGGCCACTAGGATTTTAAAGGTGATTGTTGAGCGCATAAGGTGTTTGTTTTTATTAATTATAATGACGCGCATACTTTACGTGTAAGAGACCCTACCACCTATGAGGTATAACCGATTGTGTGACCACACTCCGGTTGTGGTTATGTTTCTGTGATGTAGCGAGTTTGTGATGATGTTCTTTGGGCGAATGAAAGGGAGTTTATCGTTAAATTTGAAGAGCATGAAAAGCCTAATAAACGTACATGACTTAAACAAAAATCACTTTCTAAAAGGCACCTAATAGATGCCTTCTTCTTCGTATTATTCAATCTGGCTTAACTGCTGAGTCAGTATCATTCCAGTGAGCTTTTACCTAGTTAGGTTTAAGCCCAGTTGAAGTGCCATGCTTAGCTCATTGCGTTCAACAATCTCCTCGACAACTTTGCCTTCATCATTGAATCGGAAGTAAGTAAGGCTAGTCCAAGTAACGTTTTTGCCATTCAGTTGGTAGCCTTTCCACTCATCAGCACCTTTAGCTCTGTGAGTGAGCGCAACAACAACTTGATGGCCGTCTTCTACGATTTTTTGAAACGTCGTTTCCAGTGATTCATATCGGTCAGTAACGTGAACTTTTAACATGGCTTCGAACTCAGAGAGGCCATTAATTATCTTATTGCAATCAGGTCGATGGATCATTGTATCTTCAGCGAAATATTCGTCAATACGGTGAGTTTGTTTACCGTCTACACAATGCTTAAAGTAGTCTTTTACAACCTGAACTTGTTTGCTTGTCATAGTTTCTATCCTTATGTTTGTTGAGTGCCAACAATCTAATGGAACGTTACTGTCTTGAGTAGAGCCCATTTTGTGGATAATCTGTCGACAATATGTAAACAGTGGGGTGAGGTCATGAACGTATTAACGTCTATTAAGTCATTTATTGTGACTGTTGAGGAGGGCAGCTTTACAGGTGCGGCTAAGAAGATCGGAGTGTCGAAGTCTTTGGTTAGTCGCCATGTAAGAGAGCTTGAGGCTTACCTAAATACTCGCTTATTGAATCGTTCTACCAAGTCACTGTCCTTAACTGAGGTTGGTCGTCGCTATTTTAATGAGGCTCATGGATTGGTCGACGGCATTGAAGATTTAAATGATTCTTTGAGGTTTGATAGTTCAGAAATGGTTGGCTCTTTGAGTGTTATGGCGCCTAAAGGTCTCACTGAGATTATGTTGATGCCCTTCATTTTGACATTTTCAAACAAATACCCAGATGTGGCGTTAAATCTCATGCTTTCAGATGGTGTTCAAGATCTCGCGACGGTTGGTTATGACATTGCGATTCGTTCTGGTGATTTAGTTTCGAAAGACTTAGGAATGATCGCGCGCACTATCTTTGTAAATCAGAACTTGGTATGTGCTTCACCTAAATACCTAGAAAATAATACAGAGATTACAACGCCAATTGATTTAGCTAATCACACCATAATTGAAGATCCAAACCTTAAGAATGATGGTGTGTGGAGGTTTGAGCTTAGTGGGCATTTTCATGATGTAAATCTGAAGCCAACCCTCACGGTAAACAGCGTGCAAGCAGTGAAGGTCGCTGTTCGTTTAGACTATGGTATTGCAATGCTACCAAAGCAATTGGCCGAAGAAGATATAGAGTCTGGCGCAATTGTGGAAATTCTGCCGCAGTATGCGCTTAAAGAAAGAACGGTTTACGCACTTTACCGCGAGCGAGTGAATACGCCGCGCAAAGTGAAGGTGTTTATTGATGAACTATGTGAGCACTTCTCTTGCTGTTGAATATACTGGCCAAGCGTCATTATTAAAATCCACCTGTTAAAACAAGTGGATTTTTACTTTTACTTTTACTTTTACGTTTACTTTTGATTGCCGATTGCCGATTGCCAGTTAGCTGACGGTTGAAAGGGGAATGGCGTCAGAGATTGATTTCTCTAATCTGATGGCAATAAATTTAGAGGTAGGGGTAAAGGTTCGCTCACCATAGCTGTCTAGAGGAACCAAAGGGTTGGTTTCAGGATAGTAAGCCGCCGCCTGACCCTGTGGAACGTCATAAGCTACCAGGGTAAACCCTTTCACTTTTCTCGTTACACCATCTTCCCAAAGCGACACCATATCGACCTTGTCACCGGGTTTAAAACCGAGCTTCAATATATCGGCTTCATTGATAAACAAAACTTCGCGCATACCAAAGACACCGCGGTAACGATCATTCAAGCCATATAACGTGGTGTTGTATTGGTCATGGGAACGCATGGTTTGCAAGATCAGATCGGGTTTATTACCACCTTGCAACACCGCTTCATTAATCAGCTGTTTTGGTAGTTCATTGGAGCCAAATTGCGCTTTGCCGCTGAGGGTGTTCCATTGACGATTTGCGGCAGGATTGACTAAATGAAATCCACCCGGATTTTCCAGTTTCTGATTGAAGTCAGTAAAGCCCGGAATCGTATCTGCAATGAGGTCTCGAATATGCCCATAATCTTGAATGACCCAATTCCAATCGATTGGATGGCTGCCCAGTGTGGCATTGGCAATACCCGCGACAATGGCTGGTTCAGAACGTAAATGCTCTGATCGAGGTTCGAGCTGTCCGTAAGAGATGTGAACCATGCTGAAGGTATCTTCAACGGTGATGCCTTGTGGCCCATTTATTTGTGTATCGATTTCCGTGCGTCCCAAACATGGCAAAATCAAGGCATCTTGACCAGTAACAAGGTGAGAGCGATTGAGTTTGGTTGAGATATGAACGGTAAGGTCACAATTTTTCATCGCCAGATGTGTGCGAGGAGTATCGGGTGTAGCTTGCGCAAAATTACCACCTAAACCAATAAAGACTTTCGAGCGTTTTTCCTCCATAGCTTTAATCGCTTGTATGGTGTTGTGTCCTACATCTCGTGGGACATTCAAGTTAAAGCGGCGTTCTAAGCTATCTAGAAATTGGTTTGAGGGTTTTTCATCGATACCCATCGTACGATCGCCTTGGACATTACTATGCCCCCTAACCGGTGATAGCCCAGCACCTGGCTTACCGACGTTACCGCGCAACAATTGCACATTGGCTACTTCTTTGATGGTTTGTACTGAATGACGATGTTGTGTTAGCCCCATAGCCCAACACATGATCACCTTTTCTGAACGGCGGTACATGTCTGCGACTATTTCTATTTCGCTTAAAGCTAACCCCGATTGTTCAGCGATATGCTCCCATGTTGTCGCATCAACTTCTGCTAAGTATTCATCAATACCTGTGGTGTGTTCGCTGATGAATTTACGATCAAATATGGCTTTTCCTTCGGTTGCGAGCGCATCACGTTCCCATTGCAGCAAATATTTAGCCATCCCACGAAATACCGCCATATCGCCACCTAATGCTGGTCTTAAATACGCGGTATTGGTTGGTTTTGAACCATTGCTTAACATTTCAACTGGAACTTGAGGATTTTGGAAACGTTCAAGTCCACGTTCTTTCAATGGATTGAAACAGATCACCTGAGCGCCGCGTTTTACCGCTTCACGCAATGGTTCAAGCATGCGGGGGTGATTAGTACCTGGGTTTTGCCCGAGCACAAAGATCGCGTCTGCTTGTTCAAAGTCGTCAAAAATCACGGTTCCTTTGCCCACACCTACCGTATCTTTCATGCCAATTGCACTGGCTTCGTGGCACATGTTTGAACAGTCAGGGAAGTTATTTGTTCCAAACGCACGGACGAAGAGTTGGTACAAAAACGCCGCTTCATTACTGGCTCGACCCGAAGTGTAAAATTCGGCTTGATGCGGTGAGTCGAGTTGCTTCAAATGCTTGGCTACGAGCGAAAAGGCTTCGTCCCACTCGATAGGAATATAGTGGTCGGATGCAGCGTCGTACTTCATCGGATGGGTTATTCGGCCTTGGTATTCCAGCCAGTAGTCTGTTTGTGATGACAAGGATGTTACGCTGTGTTCGGCGAAAAACTCAGGATCCACAAATCGATTTGTGGCTTCCCAGTTCACGGCTTTTGCACCGTTCTCACAGAAGTTCACTTTACTGCTGTGTGGGGATTCACCCCATGCGCATCCCGGACAATCAAAACCATCGTTTTGATTCGTTTTAAGCATTGTTCGAATGTTTTTGATGGCGTTTTCGCTGCCCCACCAACTCTTAGTGACGGCTTTTAACGCCCCCCAACCACCAGCAGGACCTTTATATTTTTTTATCTGTTCTTTTTGGCTCACAACTGCACTCCTCACTCGTGGGAACGGCAGTAAACAAGGGAACCGGTAAAAACAGGCGCGTTATAAAAATAAGGCGGGAGTAAAACGGTTTTGATTATTTGGTATCGATACCTGTTTACTGCTTTGAATATTTAGAAATAGACTGGCTAATTGTTTGCCATGATCTAAATCAAAGGTTATGCCGTTAAGGGGCGGTGCGTCCAATTGATATTGCCGACTAAGTGATAAATAGAATCTATCATGCGGAGTAAATATGGAAAGTGTTGCTTGTGTCACAGTGATAAACAGACCTGTCACTGTGATAAATAAAATTTATTAGCCAGTGCGATGTGAGCTCTATTTTACGATAGATTTGTTGCTCAGCCTTGATATGGCTGAGTCTTCCATGATAGTTGCTGTCTATCACGCTATAGATAATTTAGATTTGACCTATATTTAAATTAGGCATACTTTGATTTAAATCAAAAATACCGTTGTTATTTTAGCCGTTGCTTTACAGATTGAGCCATTTCCCGTGATAGGTATTTTCAATCACAGAGAACCGTTAATGTACGACGAACGCGAAGAAGACGCTTCATTTCAAGGTTTTACTAATCATTCATGGATATTAAACAACTTAAGTATTTAATCGCTTTAGATCAAACGAAACACTTTGGTCAGGCTGCGACACTTTGTCATATTACTCAGCCTACGTTGTCGATGAGGATAAGGCGTTTAGAGGAAGAGTTAGACCTCGAGTTGATTTCAAGAAGTCAACGTTTTGAAGGGTTTACCGAAGCGGGTGAACGTATATTGGCTTGGGCAAAGACCGTCTTAGCGGCTCATGACGGTTTACAAGCCGAAGCGGCTAACTGCCGTGGTCAACTGGTCGGCTCGCTAAGAGTTGGCATGGTGCCTTTAGCCAGTCAAAACCCGATGCAGTTGATTAAACCTTTAGCAGAAAAATTCCCTGAACTTCGATTTCAAATTTTGTCGATGACATCTGAGCAGATCATAGACCAGCTCAATCGTAACCAACTTGATTTAGGCATGTGTTACACCGACCAGATCAATACGGCTTATTTTGACGTTATAGAAATGAACTCGACGGATTTAGGCATTCTGTATGATAGCCGATTCTTTGATTTTGCTGAGTCGGAAGTCTTATGGGAATCACTCAATAGCATTCCTTTGGGGCTTTTGTCTAAAGGTATGCATTATCGTCATTCGATTGATTTGAGTTTCGGTAGTAAAGGCCTAGTTCCGCAGACTTTGATTGAAAGTAACTCTACGTTTCACCTGATCCAAGCTGTCACCAGTGGCCTGTGCTGTGCTGTTATGCCGCTTAACTCAGGATTGGAAGAGCTCAACGAACAACTGCGTATCGTACCGATAGAAAAAGCCGTGGTGCATTCGCCTCTCGGTCTACTTAAGCGTAAACAAGAACCTTATTCGGCACTCACTGATCAGTGCTTTGCTGAAGCAAAACACTTGTTTAACCAGTGATATTTATTTAATCAGTAACGTTTTCAGTCTGAGTCGATATCGTCAAGCTGACCGTCTTACCGGGTGATTTTATGAGATGTATAACTCAATCCTATATTGAACTGCCTGATTTTAATCAAGCGCCTCCACAGCCCAATGCTATGAGCTATCGAGAGCTTACGGGCTATAGCATGGTGGTGGATGCACCTCTGGCAAACGAATCTGCATTGGCGATCAGTTATAATGGGATCAGTCAGGCGGTTATGATGGTGACGCCCGGCCACATGGAAGACTTTGTGCGCGGTTTTAGTTTAAGCACCGGCATCATAAAAAGATTCAGTGAAATTCGTGATATTGAGATTGGTGGTAATGGTGAATCTCATTTCGCGCAAGTAGAAATTAACAATCGCGCTTTTTGGGACATGAAAACTCAGCGGCGTAACTTGGCTGGAACCACAGGCTGTGGTTTGTGCGGTGTTGAGGCGCTTGAACAAGCACTTCCGGATTTGGTTCCATTGCCATCGTCATTACCACCCAGTCCACTGGTTTTTCAGGGGTTGAGAGGGCGAATTGCTGAACATCAAAAAGCAGCCAAAATATCCGGTGCTTTACATGCCGCTTTGTTTGCGAATTCGAAAGGTGAAATTTCACTTTGTCGTGAAGACATTGGCCGCCATAACGCACTGGATAAACTAATAGGGGCGATGGCTGTGAACGAGATCAACCCTAAGTCAGGGTTCGTGATTATGACGAGCCGTTGCAGTTTAGAGCTTATCCATAAAGCCGTGCGTGCCGAAATCGCAACCTTGGTTTGTTTGTCGGCTCCGACCTCATTGACGGTCGAATGGGCAAGACGTAATCGCTTAAATCTGATTCACTTACCCAACAGCAGTCCACCTCGTCTATATAGCCCTGCGCCTTAATGTCATGTTTTCGTTTGGATAAGAAGAGAGACCATTGTGTCTCTCTTTGGTTTTTATTATAAATGATTATTGTTTTACGCGGTTTGGTGGTTAATTTGTATCCAAATGGCTATTTTGTTCAATTTAATAGCAAAAAATGTGGTTATAGCGTTGTGTTTCAAAGCTCATTCGATAAGATGAAAACACCTCTAACGACAGAGGTAGGGCAGCAACGGATACGCTACTTCAAATACTATGGAATGTGACTTAATTATTGGACACATACATGAAATTCAAGATTACATCACCGATTATTGAACCTACGGAAGGTTCACCACATCAGTTAACGCAAACTCACGCTTCTCGTTTTACCTCTTTTAAGACAAGCTCCCCTTTGAACACCTTGTTCGACCACGCCTCTGCACGCTTCTTTACCGTTTATCGCTCCTATTGTTATTCGTTTTATAACTCTATTTCTATCTGAACTCCTTTGTCATCCGCTCGATGTACGAAGACTCATATCTATAAAAACTAAACAAATAAGTTAAAAACAATGAATATTAAAATGATGGGTAGCTCCCTAATTATCGCTGGTACCGCTCTCGGTGCTGGTATGCTTGCGATCCCAATGGTATTAGCTCAATTCGGATTGCTTTACGGCACACTGCTGATGGTACTGATCTGCTTCGGTACGACTTACGCAGCATTATTACTTCTAGAAGCGACCATCAAAGCGGGTGGTGGTCTAGGACTAAACTCAATTGCCCGAAAAACCTTGGGTAAACAAGGTCAGTTACTGACTAACGGCCTACTTTACGCGTTATTGATTTGCCTATTGATGGCCTACATTCTAGGCGCAGGTGATTTGCTGAGTAAGTTACTGTCTAACTTTGGCGTTGAACTCACCGCGACCACGAGCCAAGTCGTGTTTACGTTACTTGCGGGTGCAGTTGTCGCGAGTGGCACAGGAGTGATTGATAAGCTCAACCGCGCATTGTTCTTTGTGATGCTAGCAAGCTTGTTTGCAACCATGGTGTTCTTAGCGCCGAGCATGACTCAAGTAAACTTGATGCAGGTAACCAGCCATGACCACGTTGATCTAATCAAAACCAGTGCCATCCTGTTTACGAGCTTTGGCTTTATGGTTGTGATTCCAACCTTGGTTTCTTACAACCACGAAGCGACAGACAAACAGCTGCGTAACATGGTGATCGTCGGTTCTCTGATCCCATTAGTGTGTTACTTATGTTGGTTGTTTGCGGTAGTGGGCAACTTGAGCGAAGAGCAATTCAGAAGCTTCAAGAACGTATCAGATTTGATGGCGGCGTTTGAGGCTCAGTCTCCTTGGGTGGGTAACGTTCTGTCTACCTTCACTGGCTTGGCGTTGCTGACCTCTTTCTTTGGTGTGGCGATGTCTTTATTCAACCAGAACAAGGACATGTTCAACCAAAACACCACAGTAACGTACTGCATTAGCTTTATCTTGCCGTTGGCGGGTTCATTGCTTGCAGCTGACAAGTTCCTACAAGTGTTGAACTACGCAGGTATCATCTTAGTGTTCCTAGCTGTGTTTGTTCCTCTGGTTATGGTTCACAAGCAGCGCTTCATGAAAGTAGCGGAAGACAGATACAGCGCTGAAGGTGGCCGACCAATGATGTTGTTCTCATTGCTATTTGGTTGCTTCTTGCTTATCTCACAAGTGATCTAGTTCTTTGGTCCATTATCTAAGATGCGAATCGAGCATCTTAGATATAAGTGGCCGGAATTCAGATACAAAAAAGGAACGCATCGGCGTTAATGCCGTTCACTTAAGAG